>CAZZIZ010000074.1:0-14979 GCA_964654535.1 uncultured Chitinophagales bacterium | reverse complement strand
AAGACGGTTTTTACGTGAACCTTGGAATCGGTATCCCGACTTTGGTTTCTAACTATGTTCCGGACGATATAAATATCGTATTGCATTCGGAAAACGGTTTGTTGGGAATGGGGCCGTTTCCATCCGAAGCCAATATCGATGCCGACTTAATTAATGCTGGAAAACAAACCGTTACTTATTTACCAGGAAGTAGCTTCTTTGATTCAGCTACTTCTTTTGCAATGATTCGCGGAGGCCACGTTGACTTAACCGTTTTAGGCGCTATGCAAGTTTCCGAAAATGGAGATATAGCCAACTGGAAAATTCCAGGCAAAATGGTCAAAGGAATGGGCGGCGCTATGGATCTCGTCGCAGGAACCGACAACATTATTGTGGCGATGACCCACGTAAACAAACGAGGAGACCATAAGCTCTTAGCCAATTGCGACCTACCCTTAACCGGAGTGGGCTGCATCAAGAAGATTGTCACTGACCTCGCCGTGCTCGATGTACGCGATGGAGCCTTTCATTTATTAGAGCGCGCTCCTGGAGTTAGCGTTGAAGAGATAAAGGAAAAAACGGGCGGCAAGCTCGTTATCGAAGGCGACATTCCTGAAATGGTTGTTTAAGCGAAGTTGCTTTTCAAAAGAGCTTAGTTCTAAATGGAAGACAAGACCTGGCATATGATTGGTACCATGTCTGGTACTTCTGGCGATGGCTTGGATATTGCTTCTTGCGAGTTTAAAAAGGAAAATGGCAAATGGACTTACATCTTAGACGCGATAGACTCCGCACCCTACGAAGATGATTTTCTTGAGCAATTACGAAAAGCACATTCCCTTTCAGCAGATGCCTATCGGCAACTTGATGAAAGGTATGCGGAGCTAAATGCGCAGCGAATCAATGCGTTTATAGAATTCTTTCAACTAGAAAACGTCGATGCAATTGTTTCACACGGTCATACGGTTTACCACGAACCCGGAGTGCGCAGTATACAAATCGGCAATGGTCAATTAATCGCAAATAAAACGGGTCTACCCGTAGTTTGCAATTTGCGCACCGCCGACGTAGAGAAGGGAGGTCAAGGAGCGCCGATAGTTCCGATTGGAGATTTACACCTTTTTCAGGAATATCGTTTTTGTTTGAACCTTGGCGGTATCGCCAATGTATCTGTAAAAAATCACGACAAAATAGAAGCCTGGGATATTTGCGGATGCAATTTGCTCTTGAATTACTTCGCGCAAATGATGGATTACACTTGTGACTATGACGGTGATTTAGCCAGAGAAGGAAAAACCGACGCTAAGTTTCTTGAGGCAATGAATCAATGGGATTATTTGAAAAAACCTAATCCCAAGAGCTTGGAAGCGCTACACGTAATGGATTGGATTTTCGAACTGCCCGAAATATTTGATGTTACTGTTGAAAACGCATTGAGTACTTCAGTAGACTTCATTGCGCAAGCAGTTTCCAGTGCACTCGGGTATCATAGTTCAAGTAGTCGCGATAAGTTGCTAGTTACTGGGGGCGGAGCGCATAATAAATACTTGGTAGAACAGCTGCGTAAACATATACCATTGGAGATTGTCGTTCCTCAACCAGAACTGGTCGATTTTAAGGAGGCTATGGTCATGGCCTTTTTCGGTGTATTACATTTGCGAAAAGAAGCAAATTGCATACCCAGCGTAACTGGCGCGCGTGAAGCGGTAAGTGGAGGAGAACTTTTTGTACCAATGGAATCATGAAAAACGCTAAGTCCATTTTGTTAACCGGCGCGACGGGTTTCTTAGGAAGCCATCTCGCCTTGGAATTACTCAAACGCGGTTACCAGATTACTGCCACCCATCGCAAAGACAATATTCCTAGTCAATTAAAGAACGTGGGTATTAAGTGGGAGCAAGCTGAGTTGCATGACGTGCATCGCCTAAATGAATTGTGTGCTGATGTAGAAACGGTAATACATGCAGCGGCAATGGTATCGCATTCGGACACTGCTTTACCCAGACTTAAAAAGGTAAATGTAGAAGCCACGGCTGACTTGGTTAACGCTGCATTGAATAATGAAGTAAAGCAGTTTGTGTACGTCAGTAGTATTGCCGTTCTCAATGGCAATAAAGAAGGGGTGGCCATTACCGAAGATGATTTTGGTAAAGACTTTAAAGAGCTCACATATTATGGCCAGTCAAAAATGTTGGGCGAAAAAGAAGTTTGGCGTGGTGCCGCGGAGGGTTTAGATGCTTTGGTGGTTTGTCCTTCGGTAATCATAGGACCTAGCGATTGGTCGAGCAGCTCGCCGCGGTTGTTTAAGCAAATTCACAAGGGCTGGAAGTTTTATACCGAAGGCTCTACGGGTTACGTCAGCGTGAATGACGTAGTCCAAATGACCCTCGATCTTTTTGAAGGGGCGCATTTTAATAAACGTTACATCCTAAGTGCCGAGAACTTAAACTTCAAGGAGTTTTTAACAATGATGGCGACGCATTTGAATAAAACCCCACCAACAAAAGAAGCAAGTCGTACGCAAGCAAAATGGATTGCGCGCTTTGACGGAATTCGCCAACGCATAAGTGGATCAAAACCACTTTTAACTAAGCAGCTAGTAAAATCGCTTTTTTCAAAAACGATTTACGACAACTCTTTAGTGAAAGAAACTTTAGGTCGTGAATTTGAGCCTATCGATAAGGCAATAGAGCGTACGGCTAAAGAGTATTTGGCCAGCCGATAATTTAGTGCAAAGCAAAACGAGTGAGGGATAGTAGGGATGCGACCGACGGGGAGCAGTCTCGTTTGTTGAGCCAGTAAAGACTTACCGCCTTAGCGGTAGAGGGATTTACTTTGGTGAGACAAGTACGAGACCGAAGCGAAGCGGAGTCCCGGATAGCCCGACCCCGAATGCAGCCAGGCTTAAAGCTGGGCCAATGAGGGGGCACTCCCACAAACAAACCTAAACCGCCAAATCCTTACCAGTCAAACTCGACCGCTCAGCAGCTTTTTTACTCGGATACCAACTCGCCAAAAGCGAAATAAATACCACTACTAAAAAGACCATCACAAAGTCTATCCAACGCAGCGCAACGGGATAGGCGTCTAGCAAAAAGAAATCGCCGTCGATTTTTACCAACTTAAACTTTTGCTGCAGTAAGCAAATCGCGAGGGCGATGATCATTCCGATGAAACCACCGAGTATCGAAATGAGGCTGCCTTCGATCATAAATATTTTGCGAATCATTGACTTGGTTGCGCCCATCGCTTTAAGGATTCCGATGTCACGACTCTTTTCAATAACCAGCATAGATAAACTGCCTATGATGTTGAAAGAAGCCACCAACATCATTAGGCTAAGAATTAAAAAAGTGATCCACTTTTCTAGGTTCATTACTTTGTACAAAAAGGCGTCTTGTTGTAAGCGGTTGAGGACTTTGAAATCGCTGCCCATAATCGCCGTGATTTTTTCTTGTGCCTCGGCTTGATCGACTCCGTCGGCAAAGTCGATTTCCAAACTGCTAATTTCATCATCATACTGAAGTAATTCGCGCATAAAGTCGAGTGAAAAGAAAACGTACTTACGATCAAACTCTTCTTGTATACTAAAACTACCTGCTGGTCTGACTTGTTTGGTGCGGAAAGCTTCGTCGGGATTAATGCTACCTGGTTTTGCTTTTCGATTCGGCAGATGAACATTTATAACCGAAAAATCGCTACGCACGTTCAAGCCGAGTTCTATCTGAATGCCGTATCCCAACACGGTGTAGTTGTTCGCGCCTTCTTTTAATATAAAGTGACCATCGACCATGGCCGTATCTACGCGGCTGACTTTAGTGAAGTTTTCATCGACCCCTTTTGCGTGGGTTAAACTTCGCTTGTCATTGTGACTGAGCATAGCTATTTCTTCGAGCACTAAACTAACATTGTCTACTTCTGGGAGCGCTTTTATTTCGTTGAGTAAATGTTCTTCCGGAACGAAAACTTTGCCCTTGTTGACTACGATCTTTAAATCGGGATTGAAGTTATTGTAAAGCGAAATCACCAAATCTTCGAAACCATTGAAAACAGATAGTATGAGTACCAGTGCAGCGGTAATGAACATCATGCCCAGCGCGGAAATTATGGCAATGAGGTTGATGGCATTAGTCGATTTTTTGGCAAAGAGATATCGACGAGCTATTTGAAGTGCGAAACGCATTTGGCTTACTCCTCTTCTTTTATGTCTAAATCGGTGAAGAGTTTTTCCATTTTGAATACTTCGTCCAAGGTATCGTCTAGGTGGTATTCTAGTTCGGGCATCTTGCGCATTTTATTGCGAATTCGATGAACCAGGCTCTTTTTAATCGGTGCGGCATTTTGCTTTATTATTCCAATGACTGCATCCTTATCCTCAGCGTTGAATATGCTGAGATAAATACGGGCCAAAGACATGTCCGGTGCAACCCAAACTTGGGTCACGGTAACCATAGCCCGTCCAAAAATTTGGAAGCCTTCGCGCTGGAATACTTCTCCCAGAGCGTGCTGTACGATTTTACCGAGTTGTAATTGTCTCTTATTCTGCATTTTGAAGTTTTCTGAGCAGCTTGAGCTTAAAAGTAAAGCTTTGAATTGACATATATTTGTGTCTGAATCATGCGCTCCATCTCTAGAATTTTATCCCTCATTAAGTCCTTTTGGCCACAAGCTATTGGGAACGTGTTTTTCAATTTGTTGAGCACCATTTTTTCCTTGGTATCGCTCACCATGATTATTCCCTTTTTACGGATTTTGTTTCGCGACGAAAGCATACAAGCCATTCCTTGGCCAGGTTTTAGTCTAGACAACATAGGTGCGCTTTTCGAATATGCTTTGGGCTGGCTTATTACTCAATATGATACCAAAGCTGGAGCATTATTCGCGATATGCATTTTTATAGTTATAGTATTCTTTTTGAAAAACCTGACGCGATATTTAGCTATGGTTTTTTTGGCGGATATTCGAAATGGCTCGGTTAGGAATCTTCGAAACAAAGTTTACGACAAGATTCTTCACCTCCCACTTTCTTATTACAACGAAAAGCGTAAGGGCGATATTATTACTCGGGCAACCACGGACGTAACGGAAGTAGAGTGGGGCGTGCTTGGGTTTTTGGAGGTCTGTTTTAAAGAGCCGTTTACCTTCATTGTTTTTTTCGGTGCTATGTTTCTTGTTTCGCCTTGGCTAACATTAATGGTGCTGATTATTTTGCCTATTGCCGGTTTCTTTATTGGCATGGTTTCCCGATCCTTACGAAAAAAGTCTTTTAAGGCGCAGGACACCTTGGGATATTTGATGTCGGTTATGGAAGAAACCATCTCGGGTTTGAAAGTAGTCTGGGCTTTCGGAGCAAACGATTCGCAGAAAGAAAAGTTTGAATCCGGGAATCAGTCCTACTATAAGATGATGAACAACATTCTGTGGCGTAGAGACTTGTCTTCTCCGCTGTCTGAGTTCTTGTCCATTTCAGTTGTAGTACTGGTGCTTTACTTGGGAGGTAAAATGGTTTTGAATAAACAGGGCTTAGAACCTGAAACGTTTATTTATTTCTTGGTGGTCTTCTCTCAAATAATCTCACCAGCCAAGGCTTTCACCACTGCCTACTATAATATCCAAAAAGGTATGGCCTCACTCGATCGTATCGATATGCTTTTAGATGAACCGAACGGTCACCCTGCTCCGCTTAACCCTATTCCGATTAATGAGTTTAGCAATAAAATTGTTTTTGAGAATGTGAGCTTTGCTTATGACACCCGCAAGGTGCTCAAGAATATAAACTTCGTAATAAATAAAGGTGAGGTGGTTGCTTTGGTAGGGCAGAGTGGTTCAGGTAAGTCTACCATTATAGAATTACTTCTGCGCAACTACGAAATAAAGGAAGGTCGAATTACAATAGATGGTATCGACATTCAGGATATACCAATTGAGAACCTGCGAAGACTTTTTGGACTGGTAACCCAAGATCCTATTTTGTTTAACGATACGGTGCGATCTAACATTCAGTTTGGTAAACCGGATGCTGAGTTGAAGGATTTAGAACGGGCCACAGAAATGGCCAACGCCTCTTCATTTATTGCCAAACTCGAAGGTGGCTTGGATTCCGTTATAGGTGATCGAGGGGTGAAGCTTAGTGGAGGAGAGAAGCAGCGTATTACTATTGCCCGCGCGGTTTTGAAAAACCCACCCGTAATGCTGCTGGATGAAGCGACTTCTTCTTTGGATTCGGAATCTGAAAAAGCGGTTCAGATGGCCCTGGATAAACTTATGAATAACAAAACCTCTCTGGTTATAGCTCACCGTCTTTCTACCATTAAAAACGCAGACAAAATAATTGTCATGAGAGATGGCGAAGTCATTGAGCGTGGTAGTCACGAAAAACTAATGCAAAACAAAGCGAACTATCAGCAGTTGGTTGACTGGCAAACTTTCTCTTAGTAAGCGAAATAGTGCGTTCTGCACTATGCCCTTCTTTGGCATTTAGTCAAGTATTGAATAAAAAACCGTCTTGCTTGGGCATTTCATTTTATCTTGAGGTAAAGCAATATTCTATGCGGAAAATTCTAACACTCTCACTTTTAATTTTATTTGGCCTTGGATTAAATGCGCAATGTCCGCTTGTTTTAAGCTTTAGTAATGACAATCTTGTTGGTTGCGACGGAGACAATTTCATTTTTGGAATTCAATTTGACGATGAAGATCAAGGCAACATAGAGTGGACCTTGCCTGATGGTTCGGTTACCAATGAAATGTCTTTTGGGTTTTCATTTGTTTCGCCCGACGGCTGTAATGACATTCAAACCATAAAGTATCTGGTTACTTGCGAGGACGGAACTGTTCTTGAAGATGACTCGCTGACGGTGAGCATTTTTACTTTTAATGAAGCCATTGTAGAAATAGACAATTGTACCTATACCGTTATGCCTGACTGTCCAGACGATGTTGAGGTAACTGGCGGAAATGTTTCTGGCGACGTACATAATGGAACACCAGGAGATTCGGGTGTAGTATTTTTTGAGATAAGTAATCCTGGCGCACCTGCTGAATGTAACGTCAATGGTTTCAATTATAATTATAACTGCGTAGCAAGTGGCATTGAGGATGTCTTGGAGGGATTCGAGTTGAGACGCTTTAACCAGCAGATTGTCATTCAAAATTCCAATGGCCCGCGACTCATAGAGTCTATCCAGATTTACAATCTCTCTGGACAGCGCATCTGGTCGCAGGAAAACTTTTTGTTTGAAAGCGGCAGCACTGTTTTGCCGGTTCATCTAAACCAGCAACCCTATGTGCTGAGCGGTGTCAGCGATTCTGGGGTCTGGTCGGAGGTTTTCTTTTAGTTCTTCAAGAAGAGACCCGTGATTTTAACATTTCGCTGCTTCAGCTAAAACAAAACTGTTCTTTTCCTGAACAGCAGACGGTTTGACAATTCGTTTATTGATTCTTGGCTATTTCTTTTAGTTTAGGCGATTATAAAAACGCATATATCAAATGTTTATGCAGTTTTTCGTGAAGCGTAACCCATATTTATGAAGCCCAGTATTTTGATGCGCATTTTCGCGCCAACTTTGTTTGTTTTGCTTTTAAGCTTTTCGCTTCAAGCGCAGGTCAATAGTTCCACTTTTGTTTCATGTAGTTCTGGAGGATGCGTGACAACAAGTAACATCACTTTAATAGGAGTTACACCTGGTGCCAATCCTGGAGATCCGGCGACTATACTTGGCGGTGAAACTTTTGAGGTTTGCTACGAAGTAACTGGATGGAATTATGTAAACATCAATTGGTTTGCAGGCGCGGAACCTGTTGTTGGTCCGGGGTTAATTGATCCTGGTCCTGATTCTAGCATTTCGGCTAGTGGAGTAAATGAAACTTGGATTTGGAATTCCTATTGCACGACGAATTGTTGCGATTCTTCTGGCGACAATTCTACTAACACTCCGAACAATGTTTGTGGCCCCCCAAATACGGGGGCTTGGCTTTTCGGGGTAGACAGCGATTCAGGCGTTTGCCAAGGAGGCTCTGCCAATGATGGAGAATTCTCCAACAATAGAGGAGATTCTGGAAGCGGAGGCTTTGAGTTCTGCATCGACATAGAAGCCGATTGTGGTCCATTAACGACCGGTGTTATTTCTAGCGAGATTGCTTGGAATGTTTATAGCGACAGCGATATGGGTACTTGGGGTTATGGGAACGCTACAAACAACTGCGGCTGCGAAGGTGGTAGCGAAGAGTGTAGCATAGACATTGATGTAATTTGCTGTGAGCAGCCGGATGTAACTGGTGGTGGGCAAGATGATTCCGAAATTTTGGTAAATAATGGAACCTCTGTTGAGTGTACAGACCAGGTTGTCTCTTTGTCAATAGAAGGAGATATCAATAATCCAGACTACGAATACCAATGGGGAGGCCCAGAAGGATCGGGACCTAACTCAGCCGTTTGGGATGCAAGTTCAAATCCACCATTTCCTATTCCCCCTAGCGATGGAATCTATACCCTTAGTGTTTTTAATATTGCTTCTGGTGACTGCGTTAAAGAATTTGAGACAGAACTTTTTGCAGGTGGGGTGGCTTCAGGTTCGGATATTACCGTCTGCGCGGGTTCAGGAGTAGTAGTGGAAATACCAGTTAACGCTTCTCAAATTGGTGGGCCAGCTTGCAATTTACCAGGAGTAAGCTGCTTGACTTCCTCTGACCCAAGTAACCCAAATGAAAGTGCGACCATTTTTATTGATCCCAAAGTACTGGGACTTGGACAAGTTGGTACACACACTTACTCTGCTTTCATTGGACAAACAGGTACTTCTTGTTTCTCATTGGGTAGCTACACTTTAACTGTATTATCGCCGCCAATAGAAAATTTGCAGATAGATCCGCCAAGCTTAGTGCTTTGTAATTCAATTCCAATTGAAGATCAATTGCCAGTGTTTTCGATTCAAAATCCGACTCCTGGCATCACTTATGGGTGGTCCTTTTCAGAATCTTGTTCCGAAGATGTGCTATTGGGTTTTGGAACTTCGATAGACATCTCGTCCGAATTTGATCCTGATATAACGAATGCCTCTGAACAAGATCTCGCTGATTTGATTCAAAGGCTCTATGTTTTTCCAAGAGATGGGTCAACTAGCTGTGTGGGTGAGCCAACGGCGGTTGATATTACTTTTGAGGCTTGTGGAGCCACCTGCCCAGAGAACATAAACGACACCTCAGACCAAGATGTTTGTGATGGAAGCACTCTTGACCTTCAAGTGACTTATGACAATTTTGGAATAGTAGAGTGGGATCTGCCAACAAATCCAACCACCGTCTCGGGAGAAACAATTAGTTATATCGCTAACAGCTTAAGCGGCTGTAGCGATACTCAAACAATAAACTACACCATTGTATGCGACGAAGACCTGTCTATCGAAGCAGTTGGAAGTATCACGCTCCAAATATTTGTAGAACCAACGGGGCAAGTGATCGTTAGCGACGACGGCTGCACGATTTCTGCAGAGAGCGATTGTCCCGAATTTGTAATTAGTAACAGCCTCGGATTTGGGGACACGTTTACAACCTTCTCTGGCGATGCGGGAACAATAGATTTTATCTTCTTAAATTCAGGTGCACCAATCGGCTGCGATAATGAAAATATTACGACTGTCGCTTACAATTGTCTAGAAACTGGCATCGCCGATTTACCAACCGGTATATCAACTTTCAGAATGAACCAACAACTGTTCATCCAAAACCAGGGTGAAGTTCAGCAAATAGAACGCTTAGTTATTTATAATGTTTCCGGACAAAAAGTATGGGAGCAGCAAGGCTTTAGCCTGAATACAGGCGTCAATACGATACCCTTCAATTTGGAGCATCAGATATATCTGCTATATATCCAAGGCCAGGATTACGAGTGGTCAAGGGTATTCTAAAGATTTCGCCATAAGTAAATGGTCAAAGGCAGACGTTAGCGATTACAAATTCTAAAGTTGTATAAGGTTTTCCTTAAACAAAGGCAAAAACATTTTAGTATTTTTTATCTTAGAACAGATAGAAAACGAAAACGTGAAAAACAGAAGAGTAGGACTTGGCCTGCTTTTCATCTTCTTACTATGTCCCGGCGCCTTATTTGCGCAAACCCTATCCTGTCCAGCTGTGCTTGTAGATCCTATTTCTACGCAACAAGCTTGTGCCGGAGAGGAAATATTTTTGGACATTTTTATAGATGATGAAAGCCTAGGCCGTTTGGTATGGTCATTTCCCGATGGTACCACATTAGACGATGAGTTTTCGACTACCTACACGGTTACGGAACTAGAACCTTGTAACCATACTCAGACCATAAGTTGGTTTTTAGTTTGTGATGACATAGAAGATGTGGTTGATAATGGAACGGTTACCGTCAACACGTTTGTGCTCCCTACTGAAGTCACGAATGATGGTTGTGTAATCGAACTAGTCGGAGGCGACTGCCCCGACATCACCGTAACGGGAGGCAACAACAGTGCTGGCAACATTTTCACTGCGCAGGAAGGCGAAAGTGGTACTGTAGTTTTTGATATCGTTAATAGTGCCGCGCCTGCAGAATGCAACACAAGTCAAGTAAGCGAGAGCTTTGATTGCATGGAATCGGTCGGATCGCCCGATGCGGGAATCATTGAGCTCAAAGTGTTTTTAGAAGGTTACATTTTGCCTGATGGAACAATGCGCACTAATTTAGCAAACAACGATTTGCTACCTGTATCACAACCATTCAACTCATTTCCTTATTTCTTTTTCGGTGGACAATCGGTAGCTGCGCACGCTGATGATACTGTCGATTGGCTTTTAGTAGAACTGCGCGATCAAAACGACCCCACAATATTGGTCGAGCGACAAGCACTTCTCTTGCGTAACGATGGAATGGTAGTCGACCTAAACGGCGATAGCGAAATTCAATGGAACAGCGAAGGTAGCTTTCACCTAGTAGTGAAACAAAGATCGCACTTGGGGATACAAACTGCGACCGCAATTGATAATAGCACGGGAGCCACTTACGACTTTAGCACGTCGATTGATCAAGCAGCCGGCACCGAGCAGCAAGTACTGAACAACGGCATAGCCGCAATGTCTACAGGCGATTATGACGGAAACGGAACCGTCAATTTCGGTGATTTCATAAGATGGCTTAGTAACAACAATGTCATTGAAATCTACAACAGCGCAGACGGCGATGGAAACGGCACCATTAACTTTTTCGATTTTATCCGTTTCCTTGGTAACAACAACAAGGTGTCGGTTCCTTCGATTCCTTAATTTTTCCTCAACAAGTTTTTATTATCTAAAAGTAATTGGGCGTGCCCCCAAATCTCCCTGTCCTGCTTGTTGGTCGGGAGACCAACAAGGGACCGGAAGATTTGGGGTCGGGCTTTCGGCCGTCGCTCTGTTCTGCAAAAAGCAAAAAGTTCATCTAGCTCTAGGGAGCTAAGAACCTTTCTTGCTTTTTGCAACAGGAGCTCCACAAAGGCCTCTATCCCTCACGCGTTATAGCGCAACTGAATTCTGTTTTCTACTTTGGTTTTAAATAAAACCAGATCATATGCATAAGAACGCTGAATTTCTAAATATGCCCAGCTTCAAATTTGAACAATTCCATATAATAAAAAGGCGAACTCTCGAACTTAAGTCAGTATTTTCATGATCAGGTTAACCCGCGTTTTCGCCTTCCCCGAAACGCGAAACATTATAAACTAAAACGAAAATGAAAAAAAACCTCCAAGTTACCCTAGTTGTATTGCTCTGCATGGCTTTTGGGAAAACAATTATTGCTCAAATGGACGTACAATGCTTAGGTAGTTCAGGATGTATTGTTGACTCAGGCATAACCATAGTTTCTGGCAATGTAAGCCCTCCTGCAGTGCCTGGCGATCCATATATTGTTAATGGTGATGGACAAGTTGTAGAGTTGTGTTATGAGATTACTAATTACAATCAGATAAATGGCAATAGGCATCACGGTACTGAAGTTGATTTAGGTCCAGGATGGCAAGCCCTAGATCCAAGTTCTTCTACTTCCGATCCAGGTAGTGGTGCTTCGGGAACAGGAAATTGGATTTGGTACGAGTATCTTAATAATTGCGTTACCGGTTTTTCCTGTAATGTTCCAAGCGCCCCGATGTTTGGTTGGTGGTACGATTCTGCAGACAACTTGTCCTGTGCTGGTACCGCAAACGATGGCGACGCATCAAACAATACCGGCGATGATAATCCGACCAACATACCTTTACAATACTGCTTAACGCTAACCACCGATTGTGGAGGAATGCCTGCGGCAATTAGCACTGCTGTTGGATTTAGAAACCATTCGGACTCTGAAACTGGAACCAACTCCAATTGTGGTTGTGAAAGTGGCGCGCTAGAATGCTCTATTCCAATCGAGGTGATTTGTTGTGAACCGCCAGCCATTAACAGTATACTGGCCGATGGCTCCTGCGCTGACGATGTGACCACATTAGTGGC
The DNA here is from genome assembly GCA_964654535.1 of uncultured Chitinophagales bacterium. Classification (GTDB taxonomy): domain Bacteria; phylum Bacteroidota; class Bacteroidia; order Chitinophagales; family UBA2359; genus CAZZIZ01. The sequence goes on along the minus strand of CAZZIZ010000074.1, from coordinate 2,529 downwards.
AACAGGTTTTATAAATGACCCAGACTATTCTTACCAATGGACGGGCCCTAATGGTGTAATGGGCCCACAAGGACTTCTAGAGCCCACTTGGAACATAGGACCGGGCAATGTAGATGTAGGTATTTACAATTTGCTAGTTACGGATGTAAATAATCCAGGTTGTCCATTGTCTTATGATGTCGAAATTTTTTCTGGGGGTTTAGGAGGCTCCGATTTTACTGTACCAGAAGTTTGTACAAACTTGTCTTTTCAATACTCCATTTTCCCAGATGCAGGTGCTGCTACTAGCGGTACTTTCGGTGGACCGTTTTGTATGCTTCCTGGCGTTGATTGCGACACCATAGATATGATCAGCGGTTTACCTTTTGTTTTTGTTGACTCAGATGGATTTTCTGGTTTGGGACTTGAGGGAACAACTTCTTCCTTATCCTACACCGTCGGCGATGCATTGAGCCCTTGTTTTTCGGTTGACTTCCGAAGCTTAAATCTGGACAGTTGTTTCTTTGATTGCACTGGTGCGCTCAATGGTACGGACCTGCCAGGACAACCCTGCAATGACAATGACCCTACTACTGCCAACGAAACCTGGCAAATGGACTGTTCATGTGTGGGAGACTCTTTCGATTGTGAAGGTGTATTTGGCGGATCAGCTGTTCCCGGAACAGCCTGCGACGACAACAATCCCAATACCACCAATGAAGTCTACAATGTCAACTGTATGTGTGTGGACCCAGCAGCTTGTAGTCCTTTGTTGGATAACGACAGTGACGGATATTGTTCAGATGTAGATTGCGATGACAACGACGTCAATATAGGCGTAGCCGGTGACAGTTGTAACGATGGCAATCCTCTTACTTCAAACGATGTATTGCAATCAGACTGTAGCTGCGCAGGTGCAGTGTCTCTTGATTGTCCTAATCTTAGCGATGCAAATGGTAACATTGGATTCAATTTTGGCGATGCTTGCGATGATGGTAACGCCGCTACAGCAAACGACACGGTGCAAAACAATTGCAGTTGTCAAGGACAGGCAACGGCCTGCCCACAAAGTATAGTAGCACCATTAGATATGGCAGTATGCGCGGGTGATGCAGTAGATTTATCGGTTTCTTTTTTGAATAGTGGAGTAGTGACTTGGTCGCTTCCCGGCTCACCGACAACTACAAGCGGAGAAGTAGTGAGTTTTGTGGCTAACCCAGTTGGATCCTGTAATGAAACACAAGTGATAAGTTATGTAGTTTCTTGCCCAGGCGACCCTACTTTCTTAAACCTAGGCACCGTCAGTATTGACATATTTGTACAGCCCGATGCAAGCATATTGAGTACAGAATGTAGCATAACACTTACACCTACCTGCTCAGACTTCGTTATTTCTGGAGGCAACCAAAGTAGCAATCCAAACGTGTTTGTTGCCAATCCTGGTGATGGTGGTACGCAAATTTTCCAAATTGATAATCCGGGTGCGCCAGCTTCGTGTAGTAGCAACCAAATTTTTATGAGCTACAACTGTCCATCTGTTATGATTCAGGGTAATCTGTCAGTAGACGTTTTCCTTGAGGGATACGTGCTTCCCGATGGTACTATGCGCACTATTTTGCAAGAGGATAATTTACTTCCGCTTACGCAACCATATAGCGCGGCGCCGCACTTTTATCAAGGTTCTGAATCGGTTGGCGCACACGCCAACGACATAGTCGACTGGGTTTTGGTTGAATTGCGCGATTCCAGCGATCCAACAATTATAGTCGAACAACAAGCCGCAAGGTTGCGTAGCGACGGAGCCGTGGTTGATGCTAATGGAAGCACGAATCTAGCCTGGACTAGTGGCGGAATATTCTATATAGTGGTAAAACACCGCTCACATCTCGGTGTACAATCCATAAGCCCGGTAAATATTAGCAGCCCTGGCGCGTTCTTTGATTTTTCGGCTGACTTAGGTCAGGCAGCAGGCCTTGAGCAACTCGTTTTGGAGTCTGGTGTTGTTTGTGTTTCCAGTGGTGATTATGATCAGAACGGAATTGTGAACTTTAGCGATTTCATTTTGTGGCTAAGCAATAATAATGTCTTGGGTGTTTACATTGAGCCGGACGCTGATGGGAATGGCGTTATCAACTTTTTCGATTTCATACTTTGGTTGCGTAACAGGAACAAGTTTGGACCGCCTTCAATATTTCCAATTTAATAAAATAACTGCTCACCTTCCTTCGCGTGAGGGATAGGAAGCAGGCGCCCGCAGGGTGCAGTACTTTGTGCTGCGCAAGCCAGCTGTGCTTACCGCTTGCGGTAGAAGCACTGCTGTAGCCTGCGCTACAAAGTACCGAAGCGAAGCGGAGTGCTGGATAGCCCGACCATCAGCTAGTTCCAGCAAAGCTGGAACTAGCTGATGGTCACGCCAAAAACAAAAAAAGAAAAGACACTCATTCAGTTTACTCGCCTTCCACGTTATCATTTTAACTGGTAAAAAAGTGCCGCCCCGCTCATTTCTGGCTATTATACGTCACGACTTGTTTTATCGAATTGTGCTAATTG
>CAZZIZ010000073.1:0-15061 GCA_964654535.1 uncultured Chitinophagales bacterium | reverse complement strand
TCCTCATCTACAGGATGGTTTCCATCTTCATCTTCTGCATCACTAATCTCCGCTACATTTGTTGCCCCTCCAGAGAAACTCGGAGAAACGGTTACCGTAATAGAAATGTCTTGGCTGGTTCCAGCAGTTAATGGGCCTGCAAATAAGTGCGTAGCAGAATTTCCAGCAGAGGGCACCCAGTTTGGATCATTCAATGTAAGTCCCGCAGGTATGTAATCCGTAACCTCAACATTGTAGGCATCAATTGTTCCTTGGTTGATAAGCGTAATTACAAATGTTACGTCATCACCAGGTTGAATCGGCATAGGCTGATTAGGTGAAAGCACTTTCAATAATGCTAAGTCAAATACTTCAATAGTAAATGGTGCATCATCTTCGTCATCTTCACTTTGATCGCCATCGTCATTTCCGCCATCGCTATCGATGTCATCTTGAGGATCACCGTTAACATCTTCTGCTCCATCAATCTCAACTATGTTAGTGAAACTTCCAGGAGTCGCAGCCTGATCTAAAGTCAATACAATTTGTACTGTATTACAAGTACCAACGAGTACTGGTCCTGCATGTGTTAGATCCGCAGTTCCATCGCCTTGATCAACCCATCCATTAGTATCTGCGACACTTAGTTTGCTGAAAGCAGGATAAGTGTCGCTCAACACAACGTTATAACCGTCTATTGTTCCTTGGTTACAAATCTCAATGTCAAAAGTTATATCATCGCCTGGTGTAATCGGAAGCACCTGAGAAGGGCTTACTGATTTGTCCAACGCTAAATCAAAGAATGCAACTGTAACTTCTGCCGGATCGTGATCATCTTCATCGCCATTGGTATCGTCAGTAGCGTCGTCTGTAAAGTTTCCATCGTTGTCTGGATCGTTATCAGGATCTGAATCCCAATCATCTCCACCACCATTGTTTGGATCGGTATCGTCGTCAGCTTCACTTATTTCAGCAAAATTTTGCAATGAGCCACCTGAGAAAGCTGGATCAACCTGCATTGTAATTGCTAAAGTCATACAAGTTGATGGAGCCAAAGGACCACCAATAGTTTGGAATACTTCATTTGGATTTGACCCAACCATCCAAGCTGGATCGGCCATAATCATTCCTGAAGGTGTATAATCGACAACTTCAATATTGAAAGCGTCAATTGTTCCTTGGTTACAAACTTCAATATTGAAAGTAACCAAGTCACCAGGAGCTACTGGATCAGGTTGTCCTGGAGCCAGCATCTTAGTCAAGGCCATATCAAAGCAATCAGGTATTATTTCAGTTTTGCAACTAGTTTCACAACCATTTGCATCTCTAGTATACACTGTATAGTTTCCCGGAACTAGGCCTGCAAAAACATTTGATGCTTGGTAAGTTATAGCGTCAAGACTGAATTCGTAAGGTAAAGTTCCACCTAAGGCAGTAGTTGTTAATGTACCATCTGTCAAATTACAAGACTCAGGAGTCGCAATAACATCACAAGTAAGAACTTCTGGTTCAACTATGGTCGCACTACAAGTACTTGTACAAGCAGGGCTATCTGCGTTTCTAACGGTGATGGTATACACTCCTGCAGCCAATCCTGAAAATGAATTAGCACTTTGGAATATGACTCCGTCTAAACTATACTCATAAACACCCGTACCATCAGCTCCAGTAACTTCAAGTACTCCGTCAGAAGCACCATTACAAGAAGCGTCCGTAACGCTAGTGATTTCACAAGTCGGTGCATCTGGTACGAGAACAGTTGCTTCGCAATCTGTTACACATCCTAAAGCATCGGTTATAGTCAACACATAAGTTCCAGGTCCTAAATTCGTGAATGTGCTCGCCGCTTGCGACGCGCCACCATTAAGGCTGTATTGATATGGTGCTGTTCCACCTAATACTGTTCCCGTGACCGTTCCGTCATCTGCGAAACAATCTGTGGAATCCGTAGCACTTGCAGTACAAGTTAGCACCGCTGGCTCTGTAACCTCGATAGAACATGTTGTCTCACAACCATTGTCATCTTGAACAGTAACAGTATGTATTCCAGCCGAAACTCCTATAAAAGAGTTTCCTGGTTGATATGGTGAACCATTCAAGCTGTAGGTTAAAGGTGCAGTTCCACCCAGGGCGTTTACGGATATTGTTCCATCGTTTCCGCCATTACAACTTACGTGAGTCGCATCAGCGTTACATTCTAACAACTGTGGTTCAGTAATCTCTATTGTACATGTCGATGTACAGCTTGGATCTTGCGCATCCCTAACTGTCACCGTATAAACTCCTGCTAACAAGCCAACGAAGTTGTTCGATATTTGGAAAGTTGCTCCATCAATACTGTACTCGAAATCTCCAGAACCGCCGATAGCAGTTGCGTCTAGAGACCCATCTGCAATCCCGTTACAAGTAACAGGCGCGGCAGATACTGTACAAGAAATAACAGCAGGTTCGCTAATTGTAACCGAGCAAGTACTCGTGCACATTGGGTTATTTTGATTTCTTACTGTCACGGTATAAATACCTGCAGTTAAGCCTGTAAATGTCCCGCTCGATTGGAAAGAAGCGCCATCGATGCTGTACTCCAATGGAACATTTCCCGCGGTTCCGAGTGCAGTTAATTCACCATTAGCGCCACCATTACAAGTCACATCTGAACTGCTCGTGATATCACAAACTGGTGATAGTGGAGTTGTAATTGTTGCTGAGCATTCGGTTTCACAACCCTGCGCGTCGGTAACCATGATAATATATGACCCAGCACCAAGTCCAGCGAATGAACCAGTAGCCTGACCTGCAGCTCCATTTAAGCTATACGTTAAAGGAGCGGTTCCGCCTAGAGCTGTTACTGTAATTGTTCCGTCATCAACCAAACAATCAGTTTCGTCAGTAGATACAGTTGAGCAAGTCAATAATGCTGGTTCAGTAAGTGTTACATCGCAAGTACTCAAACAACCATTAGCGTCTCTTACACCAACGGTGTGAAGTCCAGCAGTTAGTCCTGCAAATGCATTTCCTGGTTGCCAAGCACCTCCATCGACATTGTATTCGTACGGTGCCGTTCCGCCTAATCCACTTGTAGTCAATTCGCCGTCAGCAGATTCGAAACAAGATAAATTTTCGCTTGATACCACCGAACAGCTAACAGCCGTTGGGCTGGCAATCGTATAAGTACAGCTAATTGTACAAGATATATCATCATCGTCTCTTGTAGTAATAGTATAGGTTCCAGCAGCCAATCCATTAAAGCTTGGTGAAAGTTGGAATGTTACTCCATCTATAGAGTACTCATAGTCTCCACTACCACCGACAGCACTAACTTCAATTGTTCCATCTGTATCTCCATCACAACTTACATCGGTACCTGTAAGCATACATTCTAATGCTTCTGGTTCTAATATTGTAACAGAACAAGTTGAAGTACACATCGTGTTTCCAGCGTTTCGAACCGTCACAGTATATATTCCAGCTGTTAAACCTGAGAAGGTTCCACTCGCCTGGAATGTTGTTCCGTCTATGCTATACTCGTGCGGTGCGTTTCCACCAGCTCCGAGAGCAGTTAAAGATCCATTCGAACCTCCGTTGCAAGTCACATCGGTGCTCGCTGTTATGTCACAAGTAGGTGCATCTGGTGCAGTTAACAAAGCGTTACACTCTGTTTCACATCCGTTTGCGTCTGTAACAGTCACAATGAAAGTACCAGCACTAAGGCCTGTAAACAATCCAGAAGCTTGAGCCGCTGCACCATTTAAACTATACGTGTAAGGTGCGATTCCACCAGCTTCTGTAACTGTTATAGTTCCGTCACTTACGGCACAATCTGTTACATCCGTAGATGCGGTCGTACAAGTAAGTGGAGCCGGTTCTATAAGTGTAGCGTCGCAAGTACTTAAACAACCATTCGCATCGCGAACAGAAATTATATGCGAACTCGCTGATAAACCAGTTAACATGCCTCCTGGCTGCCAAGGGCCACCATTAATACTATACTCATATGGTGCAGTTCCTCCAGCTCCTGCCGCTGTAACTTCACCATCGTTTAATCCGAAACAAGAAGGATCAGCAGAATTTGCAATCGAGCAAGTCAGAGCAGTTGGTTCTTCAATAGTAAATGAAGCACTTACTAAACAACCATTTGCATCGGTAACAAGTACGGAATAAGTTCCTGCAACCTCCCCGACTAAATCTTCTGGATCCGAATCAGGAGTTGCTGCAGCAATAGGCGCACCTTCTAATCTAAATTCAGAAGTAGTCCACCAAGCAGTGTTGGCTGTATTTGACATTCTCCAGTATTGAGCGACAATTGCCGCTGGTAGTATTTCTTGTTGTATGAAGTTTCCATCTGGTCCGGTAAAGACCAAACCTGAATCAGTCCAAGTCACACCATCCGAAGAGTACTCAAGCGTATAAGGAAGGTTAGCATAAATTTGTAAATCGAAATTCCAAGGATCTAAATTTCCTCCACCAATAAATAGACTTTCAACATTAACTGGGCAGCCAAAATCAGCTACCAAATAATGATGACTACCAGATTGTTCCGCACTTAAATAATTTTCCCCCATTGTTCCAGTTCCGATGCTATTGTCCGTTAATGATGCATGCGTAACGTTAAAAGAGAATGGGTGTGGGTTATCATTTCCAAGTGTATAAACAGCTCCCGTTGCCCCTTTGGTAAAAGGTGCTGAACCGTCGTTTGACCAATCAAAAGTATATGGTCCCGTACCACCTTGAACAGTTATATCAACCGCTCCATCTAAAGAACCTGCACAAGAGGCATCTGAAACAATTCCATCTAGTATCAATTCAGGTAAAACAGTCACCTCCGTTTCGCAATCACTGGATAGTCCGTTAGAATCTGTAATCGTCACAGTATAGGTTCCAGCAAGTGCTGGGAATACGCTAGGATTTTGTAGCGCACTAGTAAATCCACCTGGTCCAGACCAAGCCCAGCTTACGGCAGTTCCTCCAGTCTCAGAAAGACTAAGCGGAGAGCCGAAACATACTGGCCCGTTGTTGACAGCGGTACAAGCTGGAATAATTACAGAAATTATTGCTGGATCAGAATCATCTTCATCACCATTTGATCCATCTGTAGTTCCATCATCAAATGGCCCATCATTATTAGGATCATCATCTGGAGTTGAATCTACATCTGGTGGGTTATTACCATTTGCATCTTCGGCTTCACTGATTTCAGCAACGTTTTGGAAACTTCCACTTGGTGGAAGTAAATCAATCTGAGAAGTGATAGAAATCGTAGCACAAGTACCAGCCGTAATTGGGCCAGCGTGTGTGAAAAACGCAGTGTTGTTTGCTCCCGAAGTCCAAGCTGGGTCATTCAAAGACATGCCTGTAGGCAAGTAATCTACTACCTCAACATTGTATGCATCAACAGTACCTTGATTGCAAACTTCAATATCGTAAGTCACATTGTCTCCAATGGTTACTGGCATTGATTGCGTAGGTGATAATGCTTTAGTTAAAGCCAAATCAAAAATACCCACCTCAATTATTGCTGCATCTTCGTCATCTTCAGATTGGTCACCATCGTCGTTATTTGGTGTACTGTCAACATCATCTTGATCAGCACCTGAAACCTGAGCTGTATTTTCAATAGGACCATAAGCATCAACGGTAACGTCTATGAATAAGGTTTCACAAGTTCCACTCGCGAGCGTTGTAATATCCCATTCATTGTTTGTAGGTGTATAGTTTCCAGATGTCTGCGTATGCTGTACATAAGTCAATCCACCAGGAAGCTCATCTGAAACCTCCACATTAGTCGCATCGAATTTTAATCCGAGCGCGTCGTCTTCAATGTTACAAACCTCAATTTCATAGGTAATTTGACTACCTAAGATTAGTGGGCTTGGAACATTTGTGATGCCTTTTGTTAACTCAAGATCAACACACTCAAGCCCTTCAAGGGTTACTACGTTAGAAACGTGAGGACAAATCGCTCCCGGCAAGAAGGCCTTGAGTATATAATCTCCGGGTTGCGTTGGCCCATTCCAAACATTGGTTGTGCCAATAAATTCAATTATTTCAGCTCCCTGTTGTAAGGAGTACCATTCGTAAGATGCGAAACCTGGGTTTCCTGTAAGCGTTCCTGCTTCCTGACAAAGACAGAACTCTTCTCCCGAAATAGTGGTAACACCATTGGGGTTGTAGATTACATCGTAGTCTATGTTGAATGCACAATCATCGTTAAACCTTATCTCAACACTATAAGTTTGACTAGCGGTCAAATCACAAACGCGCGGCGCATCCGACGTTGGATCGTCTAATCCTGTAGCCGGAGTCCAAGTAATGGTTGCACCATCGACAATATCGCTTGGAATTTCAAGGTCCAACACTGTACAATCCTCTTCGCAAATATCTGCGCTTAGATCTATTGGAATCCAATCGCCTATAGACTTCAATTGCCTGCTATCTTCTACAACACATTCTCCCGAAGTGCCTGTTAAGTTCATAGTAACAGCGCTTCCTACTCCGAATCCATCATTTAGCTCAATAGTCAAACTACCTGCACCATCATCAGTAAGGGTAACGGCGTCCATAGGATCAAAAGTCAGAGCGAAGTTTCCGCAAGTTTGGATCGTAAGCGGTTGTGTTGGACAGAGCACAACACACTCTTCCAAATCAGCAAACCATTTTGGTGAAATTGTTTGTACCGGAGTATCCTCTGTATTACAAGCGCAAGTAGTCTCATAAGTCTGGCGAATTATTACCGGACATGACTGTATCTCAGCAACATCCAAGCACATTGTAATTGTAGTTGATTCACCGTTTTGTAAAGTTACTGTGTGATCGGCGTCGTTCAAGAGGCCATCAAATGAATCTACTACCTGGTTTGAGGTTACATCATCGTAGATTCCGACATTGACATTTCCGTTGTAAGTCGGACCAGGATTCGTCAAGTCTATTTCGTAGCATATTTGCACTGGATCATCACTCATTGAACAATCTGTACTTACTCTAACATCGGTTGTTTCCAACGGAGCCTTTAAATCAATAAAGATTCCTGGGTTTATACTGTTTTGAACGAACACATTACATCCATCTGGTCCGGGAGCACAAAAGACATCTCCCACAACACTTTTAATATCCGCTCCGACTTCAATAGGTCCACAAGGTGCATCTCCTTTCATTGCTGCTTCGAAGGTCAGGGACCAAGAACTACCAACAGGAATAACAGGCGAATGAATACATACTTCCAAAATGTTTCCAACTTGAGTTTCTGTAACCCAATCAGGAGTAAATCCATTGGTAAATGTTGCAGAACCAGGTGTATAGTTTAGCACGTCAGTAGGTATCGATAAACAAGTAACTACGCTGTCAGTTGTTGGGTAATCAGAAATGTTCAATGCTGAAAGTCCAAAAGTATTGGTTAGACCACCACAATGCAGCTCTGTAGGATTCGCAACCGTCAACAACTGAGCGTGATCAGCTGGATCGGCTCCATCAACTATAATTGCAGGAGATTCTACATTTCCAGAACTGAGGTTACCTGGACCGCAAGGGTCACTTGCCAAAGATTCTGTAGATGCCTTTGAACCAGACAAGAACTCATCACAAACAGTAGTAACGGCAAATCTAAATGCGACATTATTACTATCCAGTGTTGATGCAACTCCTGGTAGGCCGAACAGGTCAATTTCTATTTGGTCACCATTTGAATCGGTGTAGTTACCCCACAAGGCATCATCTGACCAACTGTAATCGTTTCCGTTGACGACATCAGGATCTGGTATAGAAGACCAATCTCCAAAGTTGCCTAACATTTCTACGGCACCTCCTGGGTAAGCGGCTTCCCACGATCCAGGAACAACTGCAAGCCCAGCAGGAAGCGTAAACTGAGGATCTAAATTGAGCAGTAAAAGTTCTTTAACGTTTTTGGTTCTTACGTGGAGCATAAATGTTTCACAAAGTGCTGGTGCGTCTGGTAATCCAAACCATTCCGTTTGCAAATCAGCTTCTCCAAATAGGTATGCGTAACAAACTTGTCCGCCACCACAGGCCCCGCTGCCACCAAGAGCGGCAGCAACTTCTGGAGGAGAACAACCTGAAACTGCACTCACACATATCTCTGGAGGCAATGCTGGTAAAACAGGACAAAACAAAAGTGTTGTTCCGATGTAAACTGTTTCACATTCACCTGGGAGCAAAGAGGTATTATTCGTTTCAATGGAGTAAACTTTCGTTAGACCATCGTCTGAAATTAAAGTCGTGTTCAATGCTGTTGCTCCACTCGCATCGGAAAATGCGCCGACGAACATAACTGCGGAAGGAATGGATACTGAACCCTGGACGCTCATTTGAGTAGCAGTTCCGTCAGCGTTGCAAAGTTCTATTTCTTGGTATTCCACAGATGAGCCTGGCATACCCGATGCGATGAGGTTCGCCCCTTGGTTACTTGCAGACATTCCCAAATCCGGAACTCTATTATCCGTAATAATAAGGTCTGAACTTATTACATCCAGCTCAAATTGAATAGTATCAAGATTAAGTTGATCATAATAGTTTGTTGATTGGGTGAAGCCTCCATAAATTGCTTCGAGTTCATCACAGAAAGATCTTGATCGTTGAGTAGCGGAGTTAACGTTACACCTAAATCCGCAGAATTCAATTTCGCGTTGAGAAATTAACGAATGATCATATCTAAGTTCGTAGTCCAGTGAAAAATCCACTGGACATATCAAACACACATCATATGAAAGTGTTAGGAAATCATCATTGGCTAGACCAACTCCTAGTGGTCGAATTCCCTGCGATGCAAAATCAAAAATGGCGTGACCCTCATTACCAGAAGTTATACCACACAAGTCTTCACTATAACCTGATATCGGTGAACAGCTCAGGTTACTTGTACTGTCAACTGAAACTTGCGTAGCCATACCGTCATAATCTACAATTTCCGCGCTATTACAATATGCCATAGGTCCATATAGCGGCACATCAACATCATCAATATTTATAAGCGGGCGGAACTCACATTGATACCAACCCACTGGTGGTGGATTTTCTATTGAAAATGTGTGCACTACTTGACCACCGCAGTTGTCTAGTGACAAATCGGTTCTTGCACTAACACCACCAAAATCAGCTATTTCCAGAATTGGACCTGTGCCACAAGAGCTTTCAAATCCATCCGAAAAGCAAAATTCAGGATCTCCATTTGGATCGAAGTAATACATTCGTATATCGTGGTTAATTTGAATTTGATTTGAAATTGGATCCGCATTGCCTGCAGCCAGTGCAGCGGCTCTAAGCGGATTTCGAATCATAGGGGCCTCGATATGTAATATTATTGAGTCACCTACTTCAAAGTTAAAAGCATCGAAAAAAGCTTGTAAGCAATTTCCACCAGTACTAGTATCATTTGTTCCGCATTCATTGGATTCTGTTGCATTTCTAATATCCAAGAAGTTTGAGACCCTGTCTCTGTAGTCGGCTCCTGTGTTTCCGCAACCAGAATTATAGGCAATCGAACTAGAGCTTTTATCACCCAATCCAAAATCTGCGTATGCAGGCCGTCCACTAAATGTTCCTCCAGTATCACATTCTGGAAAATCATCGAAAGAGAAAGGTACTCTTCCGCTTCCCGTATTTACTTCGTAGAGAACAACTCCGCCAGCTCGGTAATCTGGAATTAATGGTAAGCCAGTATTGTCTGACGATGGACTTCCATTAGGATTGGTTGTAAATGCCAAAAATCTCCACATATTCCGATCTGTCATTGCTCCGAGGTCTTCTATAGCATATGCCATTTCTATTTGAATAGTATCTCCCGGAGCGTACCTATTGACATCTTGAGGACAAGTGGCCAATACGTCTTCTTTGGTTAATGGAATAGTCATTGCGTGATCCGCAAATCCGTAATTCTTTCTTGAAGTACTATACGTTTCACTTATAAAACATGGACAGTCATGAAATTCTGGATCTGTTTTAAATACAGTTGTTTTACAAGCCTTTACAATTTCACAATCGCAGTCTGCACAATATTCTTTTACTTGCTGACCTACAGCGATAAACTGTTCGGGAGAACAGAATGCAGTATCCAATTTTAGCGCATAGGAATAGCAAAGTAGCCCAGTCGCATTTGCGTCTCCTCCAGGAATTATTAGTGTTCTTTTACCCTCGTCCACCGGATCGGGTATCCAGGTTTCGCTACCTACTGGAATAATATTCGGCGCTCCTCCATCGATGTTGTAAGACATCGCGGTCACTTCAAAATCATCGACTATTCTTGGGTTACCCGCTAAAACAACTTGTAAACTCATGTCTGCGCCACTCGGACAGGGCGTAATATTCGTAGAGTTAAAATCATAACAGAACTCAATATTTTGTGTTGATTCCACTACGTTTCCGTTTGTGGGTTCTCCATGAACACCAAAGTCATATCCAAATAATGGAGCTGTAGGATCTGCAATATTCGAATCATTGTTCGAAACTGTCGTCGCTCCGTAGTTTATTTCAAATGCGTCTACGCTTGGAAATTGAGTAAACTGGTTTCCACAATTTGATTTTGCGCGTACATAGAATTGAGAAAAGTCGCAAGCTATGTTTGGACAATCTGTTGCGGCAGGATCTACTTCATTAACACCGCACAATATTCCAATATCAAATTCTATAGTAATAGATTTCCCGCCTTCCAAATCATCTACAAAGCCATCACCATCGATATCCTCCAATCCAATTCCTGCTCCATCAAAATCTGTTGAAATGTTTTCAAAGTTGATAAAGAGATCATCTCCTACATAACCATATGAGTCAGCAGGTAATGATGTTCCGGCCACTCTAACATCAGTTACTTCAAGATTTGTTTGCTCACAGGTTTCATACCCTATTTCAAAGTCGGTATAGGTATTTTGAAAATCTGTATTGCCAGGATTGTCAACAGTTAAAGTTACAGTTCCTGAGTCGCCACAAACTTCTACAGGACCAGCAAAAGAAACGGTAGCTGTTGGGTCTGAAGCTCCTGTAGGCTGCACTTTTAAGAAAGAAGCCTGCCCAGTATTTTGGCAAGGCTCATCAAAGCAACCGTAAGAAGCTTTATAGGTAAATGGAATGTCAGCACTAGCTGGGCATTCTGCAACTGCAAAACATACTTCTATAACAACTTTCTCATTCGTGTCGAACTGATCAGATGTACCCAGCGGGTTGGTGTCAACATTCGATGGAAAATATGCCGCGTCTATCATAACAGAAAGCGATGTATCCGCTGGTGTGAAAACCGAATTTGCCAACAAGTCTAATCCATTCGCAGTCATAGAACTTACGGTAATGGGACTAGTTGCAGACAAATCTACTCCGCAGACGGAGAATTCAAATTCTTCTAAGTATGCCTGAAGGCCATCCTGTGAAATTTCTAATGTCTGACAAGCAGATGAACCCAATGAAGTCACAACGGCATCGATAGGTGCTGGTGTAAACATATTTAGAACGGATTCTTTTATCGCCCCATTGAAGTCGTTATCCAGCGTTTGAGATGCTGAACAAAACATAGAACCTCCTGTTGGGGGGAAGTACGTGTAGGAATATTCAATCTCAATAAAATAGTCATTGCTAACCAAGTCTACCGAACAATCGGCAGTAACACCTATATTGGCTACAAAAATTTCGTCGCAGGTTATTCCCCCTGCAATAAATGTAGGCGACTGTGGATCCGGATTTGAATTAGAAATATCTGTACACCCTCCAAAGTGTGTTTCCTGAAATCCTGCATATCGCATACCTTGAACCAAATTGACATTCATTTCGAATCCCGCGATTTGCCCAGGATCGTCTGTAAAGACCAGCACCGAAAGTGTGTCCGCTTTTCCGCATACATTTAGATCATCGGTTTGAGGGAAACCAGGTGTTCCTCTTAAATCAACAAATTGAATGTTCGGACATTGCGCCTGAATAAGTTGAAAACTTAGTGCACTAAAGAGCACTATTAACCAAATTTTGGATTTAGCCATTTGTAGTAGTTTACTATTAATTATTATATATTTCAGTTTCGCATAACGGCAGTGGGGAACCGCTATGGTGTTTCCATAGTGTCTTTTCATAATTAGCAATACGTGGAAACCCGACAGTGTGTGTTTCGCCTGTGTTTCTGGTCGAGTATGATAGAGGTTGAACGCCTAAGTACAATTCTCCTCTTTCGAGAACGCAATTCATATGCCATTGAATCGCAATTGATTAAGCTTTTGGAGGAGCTAAGCGTACAACTCTTAACATGCTCTGACATGGTGTGTCGAATAGGTTTTCCTATACCTTAATTGGGGTATGATCGGCTTACTATGGCAAAATTCCATAATGGCATTTTATGTCCAACAGTAAAAAACAGAACAATAAAAGTGGTGACTAAAGATTTTTAAAGCGTACCAATTTGGGCAGCTAACAGGCTATCCGCTTGTACTCGGCACGTCTATCTTTGGATCAGCATAGTCACGGGTGCGTATTCCCTAGACGGTCATCCACCCCCGCTCCTTGCTTCTCTCAAAGCTAGCCGCACCTCATACCGCTTCTATCCTGGCTGCGGGCTCGGGTTCTTAAGGGTAAAGTTTTTGCTGCTCGGTCGTGAGCTTGGTGCGAGCTCGGAGCGCTCACCAGCGAAGGGCTGGTACAATACTGAGTATCCTAGTTTTGATGATGTTCTAAGATTGCGACTACAAGTCGCCCACTCGTTTCGCCCTGATTAGAATCAGGACGATTTAAGATTTAAATGAATAAATCTAACGTTTTGCAGACGAGCACACAGATTTCTCGGCTTCGCTCGAAATGACCAAGGGTTTCGCGTGAGGGATAGAGGCATTGTTGAAGCTCCTGTTGCTGATAAGCGCCGAGCCCTTAGCTCCCTAGAGCTAGAGGGGCGATGCGTGCAGACAGCAGAACAGAGCGACTGCCGACAGCCCGACCCCGAACTTGCCCGCAGGGCAGAAGTGAGCGGGGCACGCCCAGTTAACTCTCTTGTAATTAGCAAAAAAAACGGCCGCAACAAAAAATGCTGCGACCGTTCCCGTAAAAGAATCTCCAGAATTGGAGTAATAAATTTATTTCAACTCGATAAAGCCTTTTCTAGCTGTCGCTTTATCGGTGGTGGTATTGAGGCTGTAGAAGTAGGTTCCAGGTGGCAGTTTCTTACCATTGCTACTCGTGCCATTCCAGGCGAGCTCTTCGACTTCGCCACTATACTGCCAAACAAGTTTTCCTTGCTGGTTGAGTACGACGAAGGCAATTTTATGCTCTGCCGAAATGTCTAATCGCTTGATCTGATAAACGTCGTTGACACCATCGCCATTTGGACTAAATCCATTTGGAACAAACAATGAGTGCTTTAAAACGCCCGGCACCACTGGTGCGACGCCAATTACTGGTTTGCCAGCATTTGGTAAATCAATAACACCTGTTCCTGGGTTGTTGCCCGGATCGGTATCTGCTGGAGCTGCTCCATCATCTACTGGCAGCGTCGTCGGCGCATTTGGATCATTGGCTTCTTGCCACTGGAATCCACCACCCTGCTCTATCCCACCTGGACTGTCTACTTGATCGCAAGTTTCATTGACGTCAACTGAAATTAGTATGATCTCGCAGTCTCCGGAATCGTTACAAGCCGTAAGAACAATTTGATCTAAGCCTTCGAAACCTGGTGCCGCTATATATCTGAAACAGTGATCGCTTACAACGGTAATACTTCCGTTGAAATCGGTATCGATGTTTGAAATAAAGGCGCCTGGCAAGCAGTGCTCAGCACAGATATCGAGTGGGTAGACTGGTGTAGTGCAGAACTCAAGTTGCTCTGAAACGCAAGGCTCTTCCTCAACTTCGGTATTGGCGTCGTCTCCTGTTTCAGTTTCGGTGGCTTGCTCGTCGCAGTCTTCCATAACGTCTACATGGACAATCATCTCGTCGCAGTTCCCGATATTATCGCAAGCGGTAAAGGTTACGATATCTTGACCGAGGAATCCAGGTAGAGGGATGTAACGAATACATCCGTCTTGCAACATAGTCAAACTACAATCGAAGACCGAAACCATTTCCGTAATGGTGTAGTTACCAGATAGCGCGCAGAAAGTAGGACAAAGTATGATTGGCTCTTGCGGAGCAATACATACGTTCACAATCTCATTTTCACAAGGAGTTGTCTCTTCAGTAACACCACTTGTATCTGTATCTTCTGTGGTGTCAGTTGAGTCTGCCGTGTTTGTCGTGTCTGTTGAGTCTGTTGTATCTGTTGTATCTGTCGTGTCATTTGTGTCTGTCGTAACAGTTGAGTCTACCGTATCGGTTGTATCATCCACGATTGGATCAGTTGTTCCTTGCCCATCTTCTTGCTGAGTATCGTCAGTGGTTTCTACGAATTCGCCACCGTCATAATCGTTGGTTTCTTGGAAGTTGTCACAATCTCCAATGGCCATTTCGATCATTATTCTCACACACTCACCTTGATTGTTGAAGGCATTGATAGCTACATAATCAGGACCAAAGTTTTCTAAGCCTGGAACTGGAGTATATAGAATACAATCGTTGGTGATGTTGATTCCACAATGGTAGTAGCTGGTTACCGAAATGAGGTTGAAGGTTTCTAAACCGCAAACTGCTGGGCAGATTTCGATTTGAGTAAGCGCTTCGGTACACAAATTAAGGTTGCAAACTACTTCGCAATCGTCGCTATTGTCATCGGTATCGAGGTAATCTGGAAGGCCATCTTGATCTTGATCAAACGGAGTATCTGGGAATGGTCCGAACTCTATGTCGTCTGGTATTCCGTCGTTGTCTGAATCTTGATCGAGGTAGTTCGGTATTCCGTCTCCATCCCAATCGTCGTTGCTTGGATCGTCATCGCCATTGGTATCTTCTAGATCTGTCGGTACATTATCGTCGTCTTCGTCTCCAAGGTCGCCGATTACTTCACCAGTGTCGTTTCCGATTTCTCCTATTTCGTCTTCTTCGTCATCTGTTGAACCGCCATCTGTATCGGAGTCGTCGCCAGAGTCTGTGTCGGTGCCGTCTCCTGGACCGTCGGTACCATCATCTGTGTCGGTGCCATCTCCTGGACCATCGGTACCATCATCTGTGTCGGTGCCGTCTCCTG
>CAZZIZ010000072.1:0-15083 GCA_964654535.1 uncultured Chitinophagales bacterium | reverse complement strand
CCAATGAAATAATCTAATTTCTATAAGTCAGAGTAAATGATCGATTTGGTCGAAAGACCAGGCCAAAGGTTTGGCGTTGAATTTGGATTTGGTGTTTTTCCATACGCCTTCAAACAATGCGCTATGTCGATACTTGTTTAGCGCTGCTTCGCTTTCCCAATGGCTGTATGTAAAGAAAATATTGCTGTCTTTTTTATCGCGCCATAATTCTAAATGGTAGCATCCTTCGAAATTGCGTATCTGATTTTGGTTCTTATTGAAGAGTAATAAGAATTCATCAACCATTTCTGGTTGGAAAGACATCTTAACGATGCGTTTTATCAAGAAGGTGTTTCAGAAACGTCGTACTGGCGATCTAAGTGATGAGCCATTTGACGCTGTGTGATTTTTTTAACCATTGAAGATAAAACTGGCTTTGGGCCAACTTCGGTAAAAGACCTCGCTTCATCCTCGTGCATATTTTTTATGGTTTCTGCCCATAAAACTGGAGAAGTAATTTGTTCAATGAGTTTCGCCTTTATTTCTTCTGGATCGGTCGAAGGTTTTCCATCAACATTTTGGTAGATAGGGCAGACTGGAACACGGAAGTTTACATCTTTGACGTATTCGGCAAATTTATCCTTTGCAGTAGCCATCAAAGGCGAATGAAAAGCTCCGGCAACTTTTAGAACAATGGTTCTTCTCGCACCAGCAGCTTCTAAAGCAACTTTCGCTTTTTCAACTCCTGCTAATGTTCCACTAATCACAACTTGGCCTGGACAATTGAAGTTCGCAGCTACAATTACTTCGTCCGTAATCGAATTACAAGCATCAATGACTTTTTTATCCTCAAGACCTAAAACTGCGGCCATAACAGAAGGGTTCGCATCGCAAGCGTCTTGCATGGCTTGAGCGCGCATATTGACGAGCTTCAGTGCATCTCCGAACTTCAGCGCTCTACACGAAGCGAGGGCGGAAATTTCACCCAGCGAATGGCCGGCGACCATATCGGGTTTAAATTCTCGGGTACACTTGGCCAAGATGACTGAGTTTACGTAAATAGCTGGTTGGGCTATAGAGGTCTTTTTCAATTCTTCTACTGGGCCATTAAACATAATCTCAGTTATGTCATATCCGAGATGTTCTTTGGCTTTGTCGTAGAATTCTATGGCGATTTCGTTGTTGTCGTACAACTCTTTCCCCATCCCTACATATTGTGATCCTTGTCCTGTGAAAATGAACGCTTGCATAGCCTGTAAAAATTAGAAAAATACTTGAACTATCAGCATTTCTGATGACTAATTACGATAATTTGCTGCCAATAAGTGAAATAAACTCATTGCGCGTCTGTGATTTTTCGAACTCACCCAAAAAAGCGCTCGTAGTAGTCGATGAGTTTTGTTTTTGTACGCCTCGCATCATCATACAAAAGTGTCTCGCTTCGATTACCACTGCTACGCCCAATGGATCTAGGGCTTCTTGCAAACAGTTAAGAATTTGGTGAGTTAAGCGCTCTTGCAGTTGAAGTCTACGCGCGAAAGCATCTATTAATCTCGGGATTTTGCTCAGGCCTACGACTTTTCCATTTGGAATGTAAGCCACGTGAGCTTTTCCGTAAAAAGGAAGCATATGGTGCTCACACATACTGTAGACCTCAATGTCCTTTACCAGGACCATCTCACTATAAGACTCACTAAAAAGTGCCTTACGGACTATTTCCTCTGGATCTTGGTTATAACCTTGAGTAAGAAACTGTTGTGCTTTAGCCACCCGCATAGGGGTATCTAGCAAGCCTTCTCGCTGCGGGTCTTCACCTAGTAGATGTAAGATCTCCTTGTAATGGTCTTTTAGCTTATTTGTTAAGCCTTCGGGGTAGTGGTCTTCTTTATGATAGTGTTCCAATTATTCGAATGGTCTAATTTAAAGGCAAATATAAGGCCTATGAACTAAGGAAAAGACGTCGGCATCTTTTGTCTGTGATTTGTATATTCGGCAGAATTTAACATTGGCTTGTAATTGATGCAAAAGCGCATTCTCTCTTTTCTTTTCGTGGTATTCATTTGTTTAGGACTTTATGCTTACGCTGATCCAGAGAGCACGCAAACAATTCCAGATTACACTGACTCATTGTCCTTAGTTGAAAGTTCCGAATGTTTCGTCCCAAATTTATCGGATAAGTCTGCGGCCTTCGACGATTTTGTTTTTGATCTTTACGATAGTACCTGCCTGGAGAGCAGCGGCGTCAGCGAAGAAAATTTAAAACTGGCAGTCACGGGCTATTTCAATTTAATTCAATCAGAAAAAATTGCGCCCAAGACACCACTAACTTTAGTCGATTACAGTCAAAGCAGTATTAAGCCTCGCTTGTTCGTTATCGATTTGTTGGAACAATTAATTGAGCACCAAAGTTTGGTTGCTCACGGTCGAGGTTCAGGTGGGAAAATTCCTAAATATTTTTCGAACGAACATCAATCGCATAAAACCAGCCTAGGTTTTTATAAAACTTCCAATACATACGTTGGTCAACACGGTTATTCCTTGCGTCTTGATGGTTTGGAAAGTGGTATCAATTGTAGAGCACGTTCTCGTGCTATTGTGATGCATCCTGCGACGTATGTATCAAATGCGGTATGTCGGGAATATGGCTATTTAGGACGTTCGTGGGGATGTCCGTCTCTTCCTGTGAATCAAAGCAGGGCTATAATTAGTTCTATTAAAAATGGCACATGTATGTTTCTCATTGCCAAGGATAAAAACTACTTGTCAAATAGTGAGTTAATTGATGAATTTTGCGCTTCTGAGTTCTTTTGGAATAATAGGTACCAACTTGAGCAATACATCTAGCTCCCAATTAGTTAATAGACTATATTGATAATACAATATGTACGCAATAAACTCCATACTAATTTTCATCGCCTCGTTTTTCTTCGATGCTCCTTCTTGTCACTCTCATGCAGACTTTGAGATGACCATAACAGAAGCTTGTGCAGACAAGGATGATCATTTGCGCATTGATTGGGATGCTAATCATCGTTTGAAGTGGAGCGATTTTCAAGGCGAGCCGGACTACGAAAATTGGCGCGTAGCTGCTGTTACTTCTTCTTTAATTCAATTTTCTTACTACTGCGATAATGGTGTTTTAAAATGTGACTCCAAAGCAGTTTTTATGAAGGACAACTCTTGGGTCAAAGCCAGTGAGGTCGATGCCGATTATTTAGTACACGAACAATTGCATTTTGACATTACTGAGTTGTATGCTAGGAAAATGCGTAGAATGCTCACCAACAATTCCTATTCCTGCGAGGATAAGCCAAGATTGGAGCAAGAAGCAGAGAAAATTTTCGACGATTGGCGCTGGGAGCAGAAAAAGTACGATTGGCAGACAAATTATAGTCTCAATCTGACCAATCAAAAAAGCTGGAAGAAGTATATTGAGGAGCAAATCCTTGTCTTCGACAATTATCGATAATCATTCCACTTGAAGCGGTATCAATTTCAAAAGAATACACTCCTCGGATCACCGCTTAGCAAAGAATTTCAACACATTATTGGTGGAGGTATTTCCGCTTTGCTTTTAGGTTTTCAACTAAAGCAACACAACATTCCTTTTAAAATTTACGAGAAGAGCAATCGTCTGGGCGGTCTGCTAGAGAGTTATTGGTGCGAATACGGTTTGGTGGAAAGCTCAGCCAACGGTTTTCTTTGGAACCAAGAAATGCAAGATATGTGCGATGTCTTAGGATTAGATATTATGCCACCGAGCCAAAAGTCTAAAGCTAGATTCTTGATTCGCAACAAGGCTTTCAAGCGTGTTCCCGTAGGTATAGGCGATATGCTCAGCGCGAGTTTCAAATTGTTTCGAAAATCAGATTTCCGCCCCGAAACCATCGAAGACTTCGGTGAAGCCTATTTCGGAAACAAGGTAACCCGCAACGTACTCGAACCCGCGCTGATGGGTATTTATGGTGCAGGAGTAGGGGAGCTTTCTTTTCCCGCTGTCCTGCCGTCTTTTGCGCGCTCTTTGAACGACGGCAATTCCATAGGCCTTGGTCTTTGGAAAAAGCGATTCGGCTCGAATACAAAGAAGAAAGCCTCGGGAACGCACAGTTTTAAAAACGGAATGCAGGAACTAATAGACCGGCTTGGCGAATACCTCAAAGAATATATCGTCTTGGAGCATGAGATAGTTGATCTACCCAAAGTCGGTTCAGTGATTCTCTGCACGCCAATGAGCACGAGCAACAAATTCTTACAATCCGAAACAGGGTTGAGCATAGAGTATCCAAACTATGCCTCGATGCTTAGTTGTAATGTCTTTGTTGAGAAGGCTAAGATTCCAAAACGTAAAAATGGATTTGGTTGCCTGATTCCTAGAAACGAAGACTTGAACTTGCTGGGTGTTTTGTACAACGACTGTATTTTCGAAAATCGAGTACACAATGCTGAGCATGCGAACTTAACCTGTATGTTGCGAGATTTCAGCGGAAGCTTCGAGCGTAAAACAGATCAGGAAATACAAGCCTTAGTAGAAAAGGAACTTGGGGTTCTGCTCGGTTTGAAGGGCTCTGTCTTGCGCTTCGCCGTAAAGAGATGGAAAGAAGCAATTCCAATTTACAGTCCACTCTTATATGAATCGAGATTTGAGTTACACGAAAATCTAAAAGCTCAGAACTCAAGAATTCGCTTGTTTGGAAACTATACTGGACAGATTTCAGTAAGAGGAATGAGCGAAGAAGCGCTCAAAATAGTTTCTGCTATCGAATAAAAGCCTGAGTTTCCACCCCAGAATTGCGATCAACGCGCAAAAAGTACAAAGCATTTGTACGTCCATCCAAGTCCACTCTAAAGTTGTAAGAATCCGCAACCTTAATTTGATGAATAAGTCTTCCACTTAAATCAGAGATCAAGACCTGTTTCGCATCTTGAGGTAAACTCAGTCGAATGCCGTCCTGGTCCTGTAGAATCAAGGTTTCTGATGCTAATACGGGAATAGCGCTCGCTTCAGGAAAGTCATTTGCGTCTAGTGGGTCGCTATTGTTTTGAAACTCAACTAGGCCTGTGAAACCGTCGCCATCTATATCTTCTCCGCCGTAAAAATAGCCAGTGAGAAAATTATGGAACTCCCAGTCATCCGCCATTCCGTCATTATCTAGGTCGGGAACTTCTCCATTGTATTTTAAGTATTCTGGATTAAAAGTAGGGAGCGAAGCATCCACTGAGTTGAGGTAGTCTCTCAACTTTTTATACAATTCCATTTTGCGTTCTGCTTCCTCTGAGCTTCTGTCTATGCTTTCTCCCGGATCATTGCTTATGTCAAACAAGAAGGAGCGCCCAGACCAAAGATCTATCAGAAACTTGTCTGAACCTTCTATAATTGCCGATTGTGGTATGCCCCATTTTTTCGGAGCATAGTGCGGGAAGTGGTAGACACGAAATGCTGACTCTTCCGTTGAATTTGAGCTGAGACTATTTGAAATCAGCTCTGGAGCAATGCTTCTGGAATCGGTTTCATTTACTGCGTCTCCTCCATAGCCCGCTAAGTCTAGTACCGTGGCATAAATGTCGGTACCATTAAAGTTCACATCTGATTGTACGCCAGCATCAATGCCCGGACCTTTTACAATCATCGGGACGCGGATACCGCCCTCCCAAACGTGGGTTTTCCCTTGTTGCAAAGAAGCACTAGGAGAGATCAAAGTATGCTCGCTGTACTCAACGCTACCATTGTCGGAAGTATAAATCACGTAGGTGTTATCAGCAATTCCAAGTTCTTCAAGGTGGCTCATAAGCATACCCACACTTTCATCCAAATCTTCAGTCATTGCGCCGTACACTCTGTAAAAATGATTTCCTTGTTCAAGGTCCGAGTTTTCGATGTATGTCTCCTCTTTTGATTCTGGCCACAAGTGAACCGCGTAGTGATTTAGCTGTAAATAAAATGGACGATCAGCAGCAACGGATTCGTTCATAAAATTGATACCCTTACTGGTTATGCTAAATATCTTCTTAGGGTCTTCGAGAAATGTTCCCGATTGGTTACCTGTACCATTGCCATTAGTGCCGTCGTTTTGGTCAAAACCAGCTTCGCTAGGATCGGCTTCTCCCATATGCCATTTTCCAAAAGTCCCGCAATAGTAATTTGCATCGCTAATGTCTTTAAGCGCTTGAGGTAGGGTAGTTAAGTCAGGATCGATTTCATCTTCAGAGTGAGGGCAAGCTAAATTTACTTCCACCTCCGGATTTCTGTAAAGAATATCAGTCATGCCTAAACGCGCAGGACTAAGACCAGTTAATATAGCGTAGCGGGAAGGCGAACATACTGGCGATGCCGAATACGCCTGTGAGAATTTCATACCCTCACTTGCAAGAACCTCTAGGTTCGGAGTTTGGTAGTAATCGCTCTTGGAAAGAATATTGGCATCATCCATCTGTACCGAAGTCCCATCCCAACCCTGGTCATCAGCAAGGATCAGAATGATGTTCGGGTGCTCATTTTGGGACATAACTGACCCATATACTGGACATAATATGCCGATCAAAATCAAAATGTACTTTTTAGTATTCATGACCCCTAATCTCAAACTAAGGTAGGGCCTATCCTCGGAGGGAATTGGAAAACTTGTGGAAACCTTATTGGATTTAAATGAGCCATTGTAATTTGTTGGTTAACAGCAACTTGCGAAGCTTTGTTGATTTTTGGACATAAAGCGCGGCTCAATATTTGCATCCAATATCGGTACCCAATATCGCCAAATTATGAATAAAGTAATCACGCTCTGCCTAGTGCTCATGCTAGGCATCAATTTAGAAATCGGAGCCATTTGCAATGCACCATTTGTAGCAACATCCACAGGTACACTACCCGCTGCTTGCGACGGCTCAATGCTATCAGAATCAGTTAATTCGGGCGATGTAATCGAATACGATCTTATAGCGGGCAACGAATACGTTTTTAGTCTGTGTGGAAGTTCAACCGCAGTTTTTAATGACTCACAATTGGACCTTTGGAATGCGTCATTTACAACTTTAGTAGCCGACAACGATGACGGCTGTGTTATGGGATCGCAATTTTTTTCAGAGATTATCTACACGCCCTCGGCAGATGAAACAGTTAACCTAGCTATTTTTCGTTGGTTCTGCGGAACGCAATCTGGAGAGGGCTGGACGCTAAATGTTTCTTGTACCGAGAGTATTGGTATGGCAACTTTATGTCCCACTGGTTTTGAAGCTGCACAGGGAGAAGATTTTAGCGGATGCGCCGCTCCTGCGGGATGGACGCTAACCAATAGTGGTCCAGTAGGCGGAACAACAAGTGGCCCCTGCGACGGCCCCGACGTTTTTGCTTTTGACTGCACGAATGGGTTTAGTGGATCATCAGGTGGAGGACCTTCAGCAGGATTTTCCGATTGCCAAGCCGTTATAACTGGAGCAAACTTTCTTGACGGCAGCGCAACAGGTGAAGCCTGTTTCTATTCGCCAATACTTGACGCTAGTGTTTACCAAAGTTTACAACTCAGTTTCGATTGGCAGTTAGAAGACTTCGCTGGAAACGGTGCTTTAACTGTAGATGTATATACCGGTGCCGCTTGGCAGACTGTTTTCTCGTTTGGTGTCGATGGCAATGGCCAAGAGTCACTCAACGTATCTTCTTTTATAAACTCGGACTTTCAAGTGCGCTACTGTTTTGATTCAGAGACCGGCACGAACCCAGCGGAAATCTGGGGTGCGGCGATCGACAATCATCTTATATGCGGCGAGCTGGCGCCGATAGTTCCGACTATGAGCACTTGGGCTTTGCTGTGCTTAACATTAGCAATGATGAGTCTGGGACTTATTACTTTGTCTAGATTACCAGAAGAAGTAGTAATAGTAGAGTAGTTTTAGTCGCAGCGACTTGCATTAAAACCTAGCGCAAACCTAAATCTCGTTCCCATTTTAAGAGGCTTAGGGGAGTGTCCTCGTTTGAACATTTTTTCGCCTGACCAATGCGCGTGAAGGATAGAGGGGTAGACCAGCAGAGCCATCATTAGCACGGACTCTTCAAGCAAAAATTCCATATTTCTGCGTTAAAAATGCTCGCCATAGCTAAGGCTATTTCTGCGCTTTTTGCCTTGAGCTCTGAAATTTTTGCTGCCGAATTATCCGCACGACTAAATTACTCTGCTGGTCTGTTTGAGCTCCTGTTGCTGTGAACAAGACGTGAGTTTACCGCTTGCGGTAGAAACGAACTTTGTTCTCAGCAGAACAGAGCGAGCCCCGAAAGCCTGACCTAGACGAAGTTGCTTTGCCCGCAGGGCAGATGGCAGCTGCGGCTAGGGCACGCCCAAACCCAAATTTGTACTTATGTCATGAGTTCATGACAATGAATTGCAATAACAGAAAATTAAGCAATTGTTAGATGTTAAATCTTTCTGAATATCAAAAAGCTAATGTGTACGTAATCAGCAGATTGCAATTTTAATCAAGAGGATTAGCCGTCTACACGACAATCCTGCAGTCGCTTAGGCAACGAAAAGGATACTTTCGCGTTCTAAAAGGTGTACGCTTAACCTTATAACAAATGATTATGAATCATCTCAAAATTATGGAGGATTTCATTCAAGCTTAAGCAAGGCCCAAACCCCAATTCCTTTTATAAGTGAATGACCTCGTCGTAGGCCGCTGCAGCGGCTTCCATTACTGCCTCTGACATAGTCGGGTGGGGGTGAACTGTCTTAATGATTTCGTGCCCCGTTGTTTCCAACTTTCTTGCGGCTACTACTTCTGCAATCATTTCTGTTACGTTCGATCCTATCATATGCGCGCCCAAGAACTCTCCGTACTTCGCGTCGAAAATAACTTTCACGAATCCAGCTGTATGACCGGATGCAGATGCTTTACCGCTCGCCGAGAAAGGAAACTTTCCAACTTTAATATTGTATCCAGCTTCTTTGGCTTTCTCTTCGGTATATCCAACGCTCGCTACTTCAGGTACACAGTAAGTGCATCCAGGTATGTTGTTGTAGTCAATTGGTTCAGGACTGTGTCCAGCTAATTTTTCTACGCAGATAATTCCTTCCGCTGACGCTACATGCGCAAGAGCTTGACCGGGTGTTACATCTCCAATGGCATATACACTTGGGACATTGGTTTGGTAAAATTCATTTACCATTATTTTTCCCTTTTCAGTTTTTATGCCTAAAGATTCTAGTCCTATGTCTTCTGTGTTTGGCGTAACGCCAACAGCAGATAAAACGATTTCGGCAGAAACGGTTTCTGTTCCCGTTTTGGTTTTGATAGTGGCTTTGCAAGCTTTGCCTTTGGTATCTACTTTCTCAACCAATGAGTTGGTCATAATTGTCATTCCTGACTTCTTGTAAACCTTTGTGAGTTCTCTGGAAACGTCTTTGTCTTCAACTGGTAATATGCGATCTGCATATTCTACTACAGTTACTTTGGTTCCGAGGGTATGGTAAAAGTATGCGAACTCCATTCCGATGGCGCCAGCTCCAACTACAAGCATTGACTTTGGCTGTTTGCCTAAAACCATTGCTTGTCGGTAACCTATTATCTTTTTGCCGTCTTGTTTTAAACTTGGTAATTCGCGTGAGCGTCCACCGGTAGCAATAATGATATTCTTTGCTACAACTTCGGTTTTCTTTTTCTTGCTATCGGTTACTTCGACTTTTGTTCCGCTTACTAAGCGACCATAGCCTTCGATAACGTCGATTTTATTTTTCTTCATGAGAAAAGTGACTCCCTTGCTCATTTTATCTGCAGTATCTCTACTGCGCTTTACAATCTTCTTGAAATCTATTTTTGGTTTTCCTACGGTGAAGCCGAAGTCTCCTGCGTGATTGAGGTATTCGTAAACACTTGCACTTTTTAATAGGGCTTTGGTAGGAATACATCCCCAATTGAGGCAAATTCCACCTAGGCTTTCCTTTTCAATAACCGCTACTTTCATCCCTAATTGCGACGCGCGAATTGCGGCTACGTAGCCTCCAGGACCGGTTCCAACTACTATAAGATCGTAAGACATAATTGCTGCTTTTTTTATGCCGCGAAGATAGCATGTAAATCAGGAAATAAGGGGCTTTGTTCGTAGAGATATTACTGTCTAAGAATCAACAATTGCCGGAATAGAAGCCAAAGTCCCATCGGCTATACTGTTGTTCCGAGGGGGACGCTGCCAGATCATACTTGATTTTGCTGGATGAAAAATTAAGCACCAAATGAAGGACTTGTGCGTATTAGTCCTGGTGGTATTGGCTTATCTCAAATCGATTATATCCAAATCACCATCGTAGTCTTCGCGATTAAAAACGAAGTAGGCGTCGCTTTTGGCAGGGCTTTTCGAATCAAAGTTGGATATCTCGTAAGTGAACTTGGTGCCATTCTTACTTGAGGCCTGTGCTTCGTAAATGCTGCTATTGTTTTTGTCTATCATGAGACGGATGCGGTAGTAAGACTTTTCTTTATCGGTGGGGGTGAGGTCAACCACATTACAGAGACGCCCGTCTTTTTCCACTTCACCCACGTATTGAAAAATAAAACCCGTTTTATAAATGTCGAAGATGCGCGCGGGAGTTAGCTCCTCGTCTTCAGGATCTGGTTCTGACACATGCACTTCTTCGTCCTCAACAAAGTGTGTCCAAATGGTAGAGCCGTCGGTCATACGCTCTATCTCTTCGCTCTGAAGTCTGTACTTATCTCCTTTTACCCATACACGACCCGCTTGAGATTCTTTTATACCAGCATCCTGGTTTTCGACGTGCAGGATGAAGTCGGTGGTATAGCTCTTTATCGGATTGTATTTCTTGCTTACGGCATCTAATATGCTCTTAGCAACGGGATCATTTACTTGCGCTTGAATAGCACTGGAGAAAAAAAAGAGGCAAAAAAGAAGAATTATACGCATAGTGATGTTTTAGCGGTATTTAGACTCCAAATGTACCACAAAGGTTTATTCCTCTTCGGGTGCTGGATTCAAGAACTGCTTTAGGGCGTATTCATCAGGGAACATTACCTCTCTAGGTTTACTTCCTCTGGCGGGGCCTACTATGCCGCTATCTTCCAGCTGATCCATAATACGACCCGCACGGTTATAACCCAAGCTGAGCTTACGCTGGATTAAACTGGTTGATCCTTTTTGCGCGCGAGTAACCAGCATAGCAGCTTCTTCGAAGTATTCGTCGCGTTCCCCTTCGCCTAGAGCTCCACCACCATCGCGCTCATCGACATACTCGGGGAGCATAAATGGCTCGGAGTAGCCTTTTTGTTCGGCAATACTCTCGATAACGCGATCTACTTCCGGAGTATCGACAAATGCGCATTGCATTCTGATGATGTCGCTGTTTTGGAAAAGCAGCATATCTCCCATGCCGATTAGTTGATCGGCGCCTTTGTAATCTAGGATAGTCTTACTATCGGTAATCGAAGACACTTTATACGCTATACGTGCAGGGAAGTTTGCTTTGATGGTTCCAGTAATGATATTGGTAGTCGGACGTTGCGTTGCTATGATTAAGTGAATGCCTATGGCACGAGAGAGTTGCGCCAATCTGGTAAGTGGTGTTTCAATTTCTTTACCCGCGGTCATAATTAAATCTGCGAACTCATCAATAACTAAAACGATGTAAGGCAAGTAACGGTGTCCTTTTTCAGGATTCAAGCGACGCTTGATGAATTTGTTATTGTATTGCTTTACGTTCCGCACTTTAGCCATCTTGAGCAAGTTGTATCGCTCGTCCATTTCTATGCAGAGTGAGTTTAGCGTATGCACTACCTTTTTGGTTTCTGTTAGGATGCATTCATCAGAACCGGGTAGGGTAGCGAGGTAGTGTTTTTCTAGTCTTTCGTAAATGGAGAGCTCCACTTTCTTTGGATCGATTAGCACGAACTTCATTTCACTTGGATGCTTCGCATAAAGCAATGAAATGATAATGTCGTTGAGTCCTACTGATTTACCTTGTCCAGTAGCCCCGGCCATTAGCAGGTGTGGCATTTTTGCCAGATCTGCAATATGAATACCGCGACTAATGCTGGTTCCGATGGCAATAGGTAGTTCAAACTTATTGTCCGAAAAGCGATTTGATTCGATTAGGCTTCGGAGCGAGACTATTTCTTTTTTCTTGTTGGGCACTTCGATTCCTATGGTTCCTTTTCCAGGGATAGGTGCGATGATTCGGATACCCAAGGCAGCCAAACTTAATGCGATGTCGTCGCCTAAGTTTTTGATTTTGGATATACGGATTCCTTTTGCAGGTACTATTTCGTAAAGTGTAATGGTCGGACCAATTTTAGCAGAGATTTTGGTAATCCCAATATTGTAATTGCTTAGGGTCTCAACAATTTTGTCTTTGTTCTTTTCTATTTCGGCGACATCAATTTCGGTTTTGTCTTGACCGTAATATTCCAGTAGGTCCGAAGTTGGCATTTTGAAATTGCCGAGATCTAAACGTGGATCGTAATCTTCTCTGGTAATCGTTACGCTTTCTTCGGAGAGAGGAAATTGGTTATCTCCTTCGGTTAGTTCCGAACCAGGAACAACTACTTCTATTGGTACTTCACCTTCTATGGTTTCTACTTGAGTTGGTGTCACTACACCTGAGATTGCAGCTGGTGTATCACGAGCTTCCTTTTCTTCTTCTATCTCTTTAAACGCAGGCGCTTCGATGACCCCTACAAATGCTTTCGGTGGCGCTATGGCCGGGTTGGGCTCAGCGTTATCGACTTTGCTTACTTCTATTTCGAGCTCACTCTTGTCTTTCTTTTTATTCTTCTTAGACTTTTTGCTTTTAGGCGTGTAGTCCACTTCTTCTATTACAGTATACTCCGTGTCTACTTCTCCGATTTCTATTTCTTCGGGAGCCGATTCGGCTTCTACTTTTTCAGCAGCTTGCGCTTTAGGTTTGTTCTTTCTTTTTTTACTAGTGTTTTCTATTTGTGCACTATGCCCTGCGGCGCTTGTAGTTCCTGCGGTTGATAGGTTGATTTTCGGAAGCAGCATTCCCGCGTTTTGGAAAAAATATTGCGTTTTGCTGAGGATATTGTCGAAGTTGGGATCCATTAACCAAATGAGCATAGAAAACAATCCGAAGAGCAGAGTCATACCTGTACCTACGAAGCCCATAAATGAAATCAAATAATTGCTGATAGAGTTTCCAAAACTTCCTCCCCAAGGAAAGCCTTCGTGTCCAAAAACAAAACCAAAGAATACCGAGAGCAGAATGATATTGAAAAATGAGTATCCAAGGACTTTGTTGTAGTCAATGTTGAGTTTGTGAATCCACAGGCGTAAACCAAAAAGCAATACCAAACCCGCTATAACAAATGAAGTGACCCCAATAAACTGAAAGAAAAACCAATGTGAAACCTTAGCCCCCAGTTTCCCCAACCAGTTTTGCGCAACGATATCGTTGTTAGCGAAAATTTCAGTCATCGATCCACGGGCGAAACTTTGGTCTATTTGCCAAGTGAAGATGTAAGAGATAAAAGACAGCATTAGGAAGATTCCTGTTACAAACAAGAACAAGCCAAAGACCTTCGGTATACGTGGGTCTTTTAAGTTGAACTCAAAACTTGGGGCAGCAGTTTTTTTCTTCCGACGTGTAGTCGGTTTTTTCTTGCGATTGGCCATAATTGGGGGTTATGATTTGCTTATCGGTGTGCCAATAAAAATAGGCGAAATGCAAGCCCTTGGCAGCTTTGAATGGAGGTACTTGTATACACTTTTGGACCTAAATGTGGGAAGATAACACGCTTAAGAGCCAGGTGGACTAAACGATGACTTAATGCAATTTGCCTCTTTTGAGCTATAAGCTGCTAGAAACCAATGCTATTACCAAGCTGGTATGAAGTTGGACTTTAGGTGTTTTTGATTAGATTCCAGTTTTAAGCGAATCGCTGAATCTAGCAACAAGTTAACTGCAAGTTTACACTACTATTTCATCTCTTTCCAAGCAGCCAAAGTCTCAGCGTTCAATCGCGGATAGGCCTTGTTTTTAGCGACTAAGGCCAATTCAGTTGATTTAGCCAAATTTGCTTTTGCTTCCTTCATCATCCCGCTTTTTGCTTGTGCTAAACCTAGGAAACGCAAGACCCAGAACTTTTCAGCTCCCTCAGCTTGCACTGCACGTTGTAGGTATTCCAAGGCCAGAGCGGTATCGTCGGTATTTTCTAGATAGTAACGACCAGCTTTGTAATTGTCTATCCAGCTCGGTCCTGCCATCGTTTTCTTTATAGATGCTTCAACCATTTCATTGGTTTCAAGGCTCAGCGTTAAATCAACCCAGACTTTATCCCAGATAAAACTTATAGCGGCCGATTCGCTTCTCAAGCTGCCAACATCAATCGTGAAACTCTCTATAGACATTGGGATTTCATTCACCGGTGAAGTAGTGGTCAATGCCACTTTTGAAGGATCCCAAACATCCGGCATTCCATTCGTTCCCCAGTTGTTCGTGTCAGTGTAAAAATTGAACTCCCAGCTTTTTTCGTTCGGAGTAACGAATATTGCATAAGATCCCTTTTCTAAGTTGTTCCCATTAATCCTAACGTCGTTAGAAAAAGTAATCACCGTATTTCTATTGGCTCCCGTCCGCCACAATTGTCCGTAAGGAACCACGTTTCCAAAAATTACACGATCCCTCACGCTGGGGCGAGAATATTCAACCATAATATCAGTGAGTCCGACCGTTTGTTTGAATTCGCATTTCGGACTAGGTGCCGCCGTTATCACTTGAGCTTCCGCAGTAAATCCACCGAGGATAAATAGGACTAGAAATAGTAGCTTTTTCATTGGATCATTTTTGGCGCTAATATAGTTTATGTAGGAATGCAGTTTTTGTCGTCCTATTAGTAAAATATGTTGCGCGTCGTAAGTGTTACACAGCGCTTTGTTTGAGATTTTGTTAAGCGGAATTGTATGGGCGTGCCCCTTCTTGCAATCTCGCAAGCTTCTTCCGCGAAGCGGAAAGCAATGCGACCTAGCAAAGGGTCGGGCTTTCGGGGCTCGCTCTGTTCTACTGGCTGCACGCATCGCCCCTCCAGCACTAGGGTGCTGAGGGCTCGGCGTTTGCCAGCAACAGGAGCTCAAACAAACCCCTCTATCCCTCACGCGG
>CAZZIZ010000071.1:0-15163 GCA_964654535.1 uncultured Chitinophagales bacterium | reverse complement strand
ACTTGATGCGAACGGAAACCAAGTAGTTCAATCAAATGTTTGTGCTTACCCAGTGCTGACTTCAACATTGCCTACTATGATTTGTAACAATGCAGGTCCACAAGATTTAGATCTGTTTATTTCTGAAGACAACGGTGATCCACCAGGAACTACTTCTTATACTATTGATGGTGCAGCCGCTGGAAATATGCTTGACCCAAGTGCTTTTGCAATTGGACAAACATTAACAATTGTAGCAACATTTACGAGTACTGATGATGGTAATGGTGGTTCTTCTCCAGACGGAACAGAGCCAGCTCACCCAGGAATGTGTGATCAAACCTTTACCGCTTCTGTAACAATCCAAGATTGTTCTTCTTGTCCAACAACTACTACGGTTGATTGTCCTGAAGAGTTATGTGATGGAGATGTACCAACAATGTTTGCAGTTGTGGTTGATGATCCACTTGGAACAGGAATTAGCTCGGGTTGGTTTGAAGATCCAGCGGGTACAATACCCCTTGGTCCTGTAAGTAACCAAGGATGTGCATCTTCAACTGGAGCAACGTTCTTCGTAGTTTCTTGTGATAGTGATGGCGATGGCGTAGGAGATACTCAAGTTGTATTATTAACACACAACTTTGATATCTATCCTGCAGACTTTACTGCGACCGTTACAAATACTACTGATTGCTCGGCGCCGTCCGTTTCTATTGCAGCAGCCGACGGAACGGAGTGTGGAACGAGCTCAGGAACAGCTGCGGCTGCTCCAGTTTGTCCAGCCACTTCGACTAGCGAAACTTCAGCGTATAGTTTCAATTTCTTTGATGGAACTTCTTGCGAGCAAAACTTCTCAGGTCTTATGACCAGCGATTGCTCTGGAACTTGTCCTTGTCCAGTTGTTATCGGAACAGACACGAGTGAAGATGCCTGTGGCTCTTCTTCTGCTAATGTTCCTGCTGATGCAGCGATTATAGATGATACTTCATTGGGAACAGTTGTTTGGAGTCCAGATCCTACGACAGTAGTGCCATCTGGTTGTGCCCTATATACAGTAGTCTTTACATCTACGATTATCTGCAATAATGATTGCTCGATGAATGTAGCCGGTCCTACTCATACATTAAACGTATACCCGGATCCTGCTGATTTCCAAGGTGCGGTAGCTGTTGCAGGAACTTGTGGAACGAGTCCTTCATTAGACTTATCTGCTGTTACTTGCTTGCCAGAGATTACTGGACCAACAGCAACTACACCTACAGTCGACGGATGTGATACCAATGCAGACACTTCTGATGATTCGTCTGATGGTGCATTTGACTTTGCATTGGCTCAGCCAGCTTCAACTGTTTGTCCAGTTGGAACAGCTTATAGCGAAACTTTAAGTACAACTGATACAGCCTGTACTGATATGTGTCCAGGTGTTGTTGATTTCTGTGAATTAGTAATTGCTTGTATTGATGTAAGTGAATGCGACGGAACATCTGGCGCAGGAATTTACGATATCACAGTTACACTGGTTTATAATGTTACTTCTGGAAACTCTATTGACGTTTCTGTTGATGGAGGCGCATCTACTCAGTCATTAACGCCAACACAAGGTGCCTTGACGACTGCGACGATGACCTTCACTGGACTTAGTGCTGATGCTGCTAGTCATACTGTAGATGCCATTGTTGTAGATCCTTCTGGAATTTGTACTTCAAGTGCTGGCCAAGCGAGTTACACTGCTCCGGCCGATTGTGCAGCTTGTAATGTACCTAATGCGGGAACAGTAACTGGACCATAATATTTGTAAGCCCAATTAATTAAAGAGATATAAATTAACTCAAATGATAAATTTTAATAAGATTTCAAAAATGGTTGGAGTACTGATGCTTTTTGCATCAGCTCTAACCATTAACGCACAGCAATGTTATGTTGGTAGCGTTACCGTCGGTAGCGACGGGGAGGATGAAGGGGTGTGTTTTGAAACCGCCTACATTTTAGCCGATGCTGGTGGAGCCGTTATTGCCAGTAATGTTACTGGTGAGTTTGGTGCCGCTGATGGGGCAATGTTCAACGTGCCTTACGATGTTATAGCGTTTACATATAATATGTGTGCGCTTGGCTTCGTGGCACCCACAATTCCGCCAACAGTGGCCGCTTTAGATCCGACTATGAATTGCGGATCCTTAACAGCTCCTTTCCCTGTACTCTTGAAGGAGTCTAACCCTATAGCTTGTTCTTCCGATCCAGCTGGTGAATTGCGTGTGGGCTTTGGAGGTTGGTTTACCGACAATGGACAACGTTACATTTTAAGCGATGTCAATAATGCAACGGGTACTGTCCTTCAGGTAAATAGTACTGGTGTATTTCCTACAGCGGGACTAGCTGAAGGGGATTACTATGTGTGTGCGGTCAACTTTCCACCTGCAGATGCAGGTATAGTAGACGGTTCTGTAGGACAAACGCTTGGTTCTTTACAGGACGTTTGTCGCTCCCTAAGTGACGCAACTTCGTTCTTAACCGATTGTACGCAAGTGTCAATTGTGAGTGATCCTATGGTGACGCTGTCTATCCCTACAGAATTATGTACTCAGGTCGGTTCATTTGATGCCAGCCAGTTTGCTTCACCTCCTGGTGGAACATTTTCTGGTGCTACGACCACAGGAATTTTTGATCCTAGTGCTGCCGGTGTTGGTATGTTCACCTTCACTTATGATTATTCAGATGGCAATGGCTGCGTTGGTTCTGCAACAGTTACTGTAAATGTCGGCGACGATTGTATCGCCGCAGGAATACCTACTACTTCAGAATGGGGATTGTTATGCTTGGCAATTTCACTTCTTTCTGTGATTACGATATATGTGAGGAAAAGAGAATCGGATTTAACGCTGGTTGAGGCGTAGAACGCCCTTTTGAGATTAATTTATTAGACAAATTTTGGAACAGTTAGAAATAACTGAATTTGTCACGTTTATACTATGATACATATGAGAATGTTTTGCAGTATGAACACCAATGCTTGGTAAAAAAACTATTATGAAAAATATTTTAACACTGCTTTCGGTGCTGTTCTGCCTTTGCACAATGCAAGCGGTACATGCACAAGATGAATGTGCTACGGCTGTTGATATTACTGGTTCCTTAACGGCAACTTGTAATACAATTCCTGGTCCTTTTGCATTTGCTGGAAATCCTAATGGTCTTGAAAACGCGTGCGGAGAAGGTTCAGCACCGACTGATGGTATCTGGTTTACATTTACTGCTCCATTTGATGGTCTTTTGGATGTTACCAATACACTAGATCCTGGCACACCTGATACTCAAGTACAACTTGAAACAGGTGGCTGTGGAGCCCAGACCTGTGTATTTTCCGACGACGATGGAGGAAATGGTTTCACCTCTGCTGCAATGGGTACACCCATTGTATCCGGTACGCAATACTGGATTGAATGGACTGACGGCTGGAATGGTGCACCTGAAAATATGGATGTTAGATTCATTGAAATTCCTATTTTATCGGTTTCAAATATCACAACTACTACGGCGGATATAGGAGCAGCGACTTCCTCTGGATCCTGCATGGTCGAGTTTGGACCGACACCATTTACACCAACAGGAATGGGAACAGACCCTACAGGTGGCACTATAACTGGATTAATGCCGCAAACCGAATATGAAGTATGTTACACGACCTGTGATCCTTTTGGTGATGACCAATCAGGTCTTTGTGGATATACCGGAACTGATAATCCAGAATCTATTCCTGCACCAAGTTGCGTCACTTTTACGACCACTTCTGACGCAGTGTGCCCTGAATATAATGCTATATCTACTGGAGCCACTTGTAATGGTTTCCAGTTATGTATCGGCTACATTGATACTGATCAAGATGGAATTGGAGATAATGGAGAGAATCCGACTGGCACAACTATGACAGTTGATTTTGGTGCTGCTGGAGGTGGTACATTTAATACGAATGGAATAGCACCGATGGACACCGATGGGGATGGTGCAGCTGACGCAACTGGATACTGTATAGATTACGTATTTGATGTGCAAGGATGTGATCCCGTAGCTTCTCCTAATCTTGTGACGTTGATTTGCCCTGATGGTACTGAAGGTGTATTTAATGGAACTACCCTTACCGCAGTTGATATCATTGATACTGTTTTTGGTATTGCAGGAGGTCAGGCTTTTTATCCAGCCGTAACAGCGAATGTAACGGGAGCTGTATGTCCGGCTGAACTAGATGGGAGTGATGCTATTGCAGGATTTGTAGAGATAACTGCACCAGACGGAACCGTTTGTTCTACTATTACAGGAGAGACTCCAGGATGTGATGTCGCAGGTGGAAATGCTGCCGAACCTATACAGTTTAACCCGATTGCAGACCCGCTTTTAAGTTCCATAAATGGTGCTGGATCATTTACTTGTGGAATAGATATAACAGCTGATTTAAGTTATGACTGTGCGAGTTGTTTAGTCCTTTGCCCTGCTCCTCTAGTTGTAGATGCATGTTGCAATACTATTACTCAAGGACCTCTTGTAGATCCAGCTTTGGATGGGTGTGTTTTAGGTGGTGCGACGTTTGCCGGTGCTCATTTAGTTAGTTTCCCCACCGGATGTGACGTGAATGTTATTATTCATTCTGGAAACGATCCAGCTCAAACTGATACACGACTGCAACTATATGATGCGGGCCCTAGCCCAGCAGCTAACTGTAATAACTTGGTTTGTATAGATTCTGATGATGATGGAGGTCCTGGATTCACATCACAATTACCTCCGACATTACTTACGGGTGGGAATGATTATGTGATCGAATGGGATGACCGTTGGTCAGCTGATGGTTTCGACTGGGATATAGTTGTCGTTCATGAGATTACTACACCAGCCTCAAATCCTCAAGATGTTTGTGCCGATGGCCTACCTGACGTAACAGATGCGATAACAGGACTCGTGGTTACTACACCAACATGTATAACGAATCTGAACAACTCTGTGTTCTGGACATTAGGAACTGGTGGAGCAAATCCGCCATTAGCCGATTTGTCTAATACGGGCGCTGAACTAGACGCAGCTAACTTTGTAAATGAAACTTGCGCACCGATAATAGTCAACTTAGAAGCTTGGGAAGGATGTGCCCCATTTTTCCAAGATGCAGGAACAATAGCTGTTACAGTTTATCCTGCTCCAATGGCAGCTATTACAACAGATGACACCGCGACTTGCGGAAATCTTGTTGCCGACTTAGTTGCCGTAGATGGCACGGTCTGTGAAACCGAAACAGTTACCTGTGCCGCAGATGGTCCTTTATCAACGGCTTTTGCAACAACGGCAACAGGTATGGCTTTAGCTATGGCCCCTGCTGCTTGCGCAGTTCCTGAAGCGACTGCTACTTGTGCAGGCTGTGCTCCTGCTACAGGTTGTCCAACTGATGCCGGTTCAAACTTCACTGGTACAATTGCAGAAGGAGATGTATTCTGTTTTACTGATGTAGCAGTAAGCCTAACGGGTGTGAATGACAATGCAGTTACACCAGATGTACAGGTAGTAACGCTTAATCACATTTGGGCTGAAGAAATGGATATTGATATTCTAGATAACGCGGGTAACATAGTTTTCCAAGTTGTTAATGGAGACGGTCAATTACCTGCTGGTAATGGACCGATCGGACCGGAGACTCTATTGGTAACCTTACCTGCTGCCGGCGGACCGTACTCAGCAGACGTGACTGATGCCGCATTCTGTGGAGATTCTGGATTAGATATTGCTTTTTACGATGCTGTTTGTGCTCCTTGGGTGGGCGATATGGATCCTGCAAACGGAACGCCGATTGTTGTTGGTTCTATTCCTCCTGATCCAGGAGCTTGTCCAGGCCCAACTAACATAGCTTTACCATCAGTAGACTTTGCCTTTATGGGCGACGGTGTAACAGACGGTGGAGATGGAATGAATGGAATGTTCGATCCCGCAGCTACTACAAGTACTGCTTGTGGAACAGCTATACCAATCACTTATCAGATGCCGGGCTTAATTGACCCTGCGACTTGTATGCCTTGTACTGATGTTTCTGAAACAATTAACGTAACCGTCTTTGCACTACCGGTATTGGATACTGATTTTACGGTTCCAACCGTAGAATGTGGTGGAGATCCTATTATAGACTTAGGTACTTGTGGTGTAGATGCGCTTACAATTTTATATGATGATGGAGCAGGAGGAATGATCAACAGTCCTACTCCTCCAGCTGCTTTGATACCGGGTCTGATGACGCAAACGATGACTGTGAACTATACGATTTCGGGTCCGGGTGCTCCGGCTGGATGTGAGTTTACAGGAAGTTATGATATAACCTGCCCTGCAAGTTGCGCACCAATGGGTATGTGTCCAACTGCGGCTGGTACAACCTTAATGGGTGTTGCCGATGGTGATGCCTTCTGTGAAGGAGATGCTGCGGTGGCTTTAACCGGTGCTACGGATGGATCCTACCAAACAAGCTTCCAGTTGGTTGCAGTAAATGCAATCTGGGGAGCTGAAATTGAAATTACTATTACGGATGGTGCGGGTAACCAAACGATAATTCCTCAAGGAACTTTATCTCAACAAGGTGCTCCTGATCCAACACAACAATTGATTGCGACACTTTGTGGAGCAGATGGTCCGTTTACAGTTACTGCTTTAGATGCAGCATTCTGTGGTGATTCATCCACTGATATTGAAATTTATGATGAGACTTGTGGCGCCTTTATCGCAGATGCTGATCCTGGAAACGGGACTCCGGTTATTATTTTCTCAGATCCAGCAGCTTGGGCAGATCCTGCCGACCCTGCAATAGGAACTGGAGCCTCTTGTACGATTCCAGTTAATATTCCATTACCAGTTCCTGGTGTTCCGATTTTCTCTGGAACAGGGGTTACTGATGGTGGCGACGGTGCTGCGGGTACTTTCGACCCGACTGGACAGGGAGATGTTTGTGGAACTGCTATCGCAGTTGATTATAGTGTAACAGTAAATGACGCAGCAACTTGTGCGGACTGCTCTCAAACTGTTACGGCAAACGTTACGGTTTACGCTCCACCAGTTGTAGATGTAGACTTTACTTTACCAACTATGGAATGTGGTGGTGAAGCAATTGCTGATCTTGGCAACTGTACACCTGATGCTTTAGTTGTTCTTTATGATGATGGAATGGGTGGTGCAATAACGAATATGGCTCCACCTACTTTGAATCCAGGAGATCCAGATGCAACGGTGAACTTTACCGTTTCTAATCCAAATGCTCCTGCTGGTTGTGAAGCAACAGGAAGTTATACGATTACTTGCCCAGCAGGAATGTGCGTGGCTGATGCTCCAACTATGAGCATCCCTGGTACAGATTGTGGAGATGGAACAACTGGTGCACCGTTTACAGTAACGGATGCGGGAGATGGAAGTACCAATGCTGGAGAAATCACTGAATACTTAGTGATAGATGACGCTGCAGGTACTGCTACTGGAACGCCTGACGGTATTATCTCAATTGGTACACTAGCAGCTGCTCAAGCAGCAGTAGATGCATTGGCTGATGGGGATGAAATTTGCGTAACCGCAATCACACATGTTCAAGCAGAATTAGATGTTATTGTTTCTGAAATTGAAGGTGCCCTAGCCGGATTAGGATTAAGTTTAGGGCTACCGGCAACCGGAAACGATTTAGCAGCTGTATACGCTGCTGTCCAGACTTTAGCAGGTGGAGCAGTTGTTGATTTGGCTACCATTGAAACGCTTATTGCTAATGGTGCTGGAGGTAACGTTGATTTAGGCGCGGCACTCGGATTGCCTGCTGGAATATTAACTGTAGATCTTTCACCGTTTTGCTATGATTTTGATGCGCCAGTTTGTGTGGTAGGTGCGACATGTCCAGTTGTTTCAGGTACTTGTCCAACTGACGCCGGTACGATTATTACTGGTACCATCCTCGACGGCGATGTTTTCTGTAGTACAGATGCTGCTGTTGGATTGACAGGAGTTAATGATAATTCTTTGCTTTCTCCTGACCTTCAAGTGGTTACTTTAAACCACGTATGGGCTGAAGAAATGGTAGTAGATATTTTAGATGGTACTGGTGCTATAGTTCAATCTTTCCCAGCAGGGTCTTTCCCTGCAGGCGCAGCTGTTCCTGCACAGACCTTACTAACCACTTTGCCCGGTGCAGGTGGACCATATTCTATAAGTGCTCTTGACGGAAACTTCTGCGGAGATTCTTCTTTCGATATAGAATTATATGATGCAGCTTGTGATCCTTGGGTAGCTGATGGTGATCCGACGAATGGAACTCCATTGGCAACTGCAAGTGCTGTACCTGATCCTGCTGATCCTGCTAACCCTGGTGGCGGCGGAGTTTCTTGTACCATACCAGTTGTGGTTTCGGTTACTACTGGTCAATATACATTTAGCGGTGATGGAGTTACTGACGGAGGTGACGGTGCTACTGGTACTTTCGATCCAGCAGCAACAACTGCTGATGCCTGTGGTACACTTACCACAATAACTTATGAGATAACAAACCTTATTGATCCTGCAACTTGTATGGCTTGTCCTGAGGGAACTGCAACTTTGGATGTAACTGTTTTTGCTGCTCCAGTGGTTGGGGTTGACTTTATGGTTCCATCCGGTTTCTGCGGTGGTGATCCAATAACTACTGTTTGTCCTGACCTAGTTGTTTTGTATGACGATGGCGCTGGAGGAGCGGTAACAAATATGGCACCGCCTGCAGCAAGTATGGCTGGCGATTCTGATGTTACTGTCAACTATGAAATCAGTAATCCTAATGCTCCAATGGGCTGTGTAACTATAGGTTCTTATACTTACGCTTGTCCGGTATTGAGTTGTGCTGGTTTTGATTCAGCGACTCAAGATGTTATGGATGTGTGCGATGGAGAACCTGGAAACTTTAGCGTTTTATTGACGGATCCGATGGGTTCTATATTAAGTCCTCAAATTGACGATGTGGTTGTTACTGGAAGTACTAATGACTTGGTTGTTGGTCCAAATGTCAATCCTGCAGGAGACGCAACTAACGGAACTTGTAATATTTCATTTAACTCAGATGATACTAATGCTGAAACTGTTCAATTTGTAACAACTCCAAGCAATACTACAGGTGCTACTGGTACATTAGATTTGATTTACAATTTCCAAGATTTCGCTGGAAATGGTGACTTCTTAGTAGAATTCTGGGATGGTACAGCTTATGTACCTGTCTTCTGTAATACCGATGATGATGCAGGAATTGGATGGACTGGTGTGAATCCAGTTTCTATTGATTTGGCTGATCCATTTGTAGAATTAACGGATTGCGCATTAACGCTGGGCGGTGTTACTACTGGTCAAGGAACAGGCGTGAGCTTCTTAAACGTTATGGATTTCCATATCAGAACAACCTTCACTTCTACTGGTGGTGCTGCTCATGGATTCAGTATGGATGACATTGGGGTTACCGTTGATGGTGTACAGGTCTACTTTGAGGATTTCGAATCTTGTGCAATTTCGATTGCCAATAGCACGGTTTCAATAAACTGGACCGACCCTACAGGCGGAGTTACCGCTACCAGCGGTTTGGACTGGAATGACGCAACTGGCGCATTCGACTTTTCTCATGCATTTGTTCATAGTGGTGCGAGTTTCTGTGCTGCCGAAGTTCA
Source organism: uncultured Chitinophagales bacterium (assembly GCA_964654535.1). Classification (GTDB taxonomy): domain Bacteria; phylum Bacteroidota; class Bacteroidia; order Chitinophagales; family UBA2359; genus CAZZIZ01. The sequence continues at coordinate 5,510 of CAZZIZ010000071.1, read as the reverse complement.
AACGGTTATGTACGAAGTGATCTGCGATTCAGATGGCTCAGTAATAAGTGCAGGTGGATTAGATGTAAATGTATTCCCGCCAATTCCAACTTCAGCTGCTGACTTAGTTACTATAACTATTGACCCAGCCACAGGGTGTATGGCTGATATCGTATTTACTGCTGGATGTGATGCAACTTCAGTTGTTGTTACAGAAGTAACTGCTCCAGTTGATGATACGACAGGTACAGCTTCTTATACAATTGATTATGTTGGTGCAGCAAGCCCTTGTTGTACGTCACTTTCAGATACTGTTACTGGTCCATTAGATGATGACGTTAATGCTGGAGCTTGTAATCCAGCAACTGGCGCAGAGGACCTTTTCCCGCTATTTGCTGCTGCGCCTGCAGCTTCTGCAACTGTACAAGCTGCTGGTGTTGATGGTGCACTAGAGGAGCTATGCGTTGATTTATCTATAGTAGCTTCTGCAGGTGGTCTAAATGATGAAAACATTGCCATTTCGATAATTGATCCTGTTACCGGAACCGAAGCATTTGTCTTCACAGGTACCACCTACGGAGGTGCGAGTTCTACAGGTGCAATGTCAATTGTTCAATGCTTTACTAATGATGTAACAGGAGCTCCTTTAGATGGCCTCTTTATTGGGTCTAACTTTACAGATTTGAATTTGAGAATATTAGAAGCAGATTGTGCTTTTGGTGATGCTCTTCCAACTGGCTCAGTTCTGAATTCGGGAACCTTGTCATTGTTTGAAGCTTGTTCTTTCACAGAAGATGTTGCTTACGATTGTACCATTGTACCGTGTACTTTAACATCTGGAACTTGCAACGCTTGTGCTGCTTGTGAAGAATCGGTTATGATCGACTTAACCTCTGGAATGGTATTCAACGATTCTGGAGATTTTGGTGTTGATTTCACTGGAGGAAACTTCGGCGCGAACAATCCTACATATGATCCTGCGACCAATACTGGTACTTGGACTATTCCAGCTGGACTAGTGAATGCGTTTGCTGCTGGAGGTGTGAATACGCTTACCCTACCAGATGTAGTAAGTGACCTTTGCTTTACAGCGGATATTGATGTGATTTCTGGTACAACTCCCTTTACTGTTGAGTTTAGAATAGAAAATGGAACTGGTGCGCCAGGAAACGGTGGTCAAGCATTGGTCTTCGACGCAGTTGTCGACGGAACAGGAGCTTGTTCTATCGGAGGTGGACTAGCAGATGGTACTCCAGTTAATGGATTCACTTTCACGCCGGGTGCGCCATACTCTGTGGTTTTCGCTCTTGCTGATTTCAGTAATGGACCTGTTCCTACCGATATCATTGTTGATGTTTCGAATATTATGTTGAGTATTTGTACGCCATTCACTGGTCCGACCATTTCTACAACTGACCCAACAACGATATGCGTTGATGGTATAGGTGATCCAATAAACGTTACTGTAGATGTAGCTGGTACAGCCCCAGATGACATTTGGGTAATTACAGACGCAGCAACCGGACTTATTTTAGGCTTACCTGCAGGACCACCATTTGATTTAGATGGTGCGGGTCCTGGTGTATGTAATATATATCAAGTGAATTCTAATGATATGAATTTCATGCCTGCTGTGGGTGATGATTTAGCTGCAATTATAGCGGCTTCGACTTGTGCGAATCTATCTAACCCGATAGTGGTGACGAGAAATGAAGTGCTTCCAGCAGTTATATCTACAATGGATCCTACTACTATCTGTGTAGATGGTGTTGGCGATCCGATTAATGTTACGATTGATGATCCAGGAGCAGGAATGAATGGTCAGTGGGCTATTACCGATGCTGCAACTGGTTTAGTTTTAGCCTTACCAGCAGCACCACCTTTTGATTTAGATGGTGCCGGACCAGGTGTATGTGATATTTACTGGGTAAATGATACAGATGCTGCCTTTATGTTGGCAGTTGGAGATGATTTGGCTGCAACAGTCTCAGCTGCTTGTGCAGAACTATCTAATCCTATTACTGTAATCAGAAACGAAGTTCTACCTCCTGTAATATCAACTACAGACCCAACCACCATTTGTGTAGATGGTGTAGGAGATCCAATAAATGTTACTATTGATGATGTAGGCGTAGGAGCTACTGCAACTTGGGTTATTACCGATGATGCAACTGGAACTGTACTCGCGCTTCCACCAAGCCCACCATTCGATTTAGATGGTGCTGGCCCAGGAATTTGTTCTATCTATCTTTTAAATGCTACCGATGCAAACTTTGCAATAAGCGTTGGGGATAATATCGGTGTAGTAGCATCTGCTTGTGCTGAATTATCTAATCCAATTGTTGTTGTTAGAAACGAAGTATTGCCAGCAACTATTTCAACTATGGATCCAACGACGATTTGTGTTGATGGTATTGGTGATCCAATTGATGTGAGCATTGATGATGCTGGATCTGGAATGAATGGCGGCTGGGCGATAACCGATGCTGCTACAGGACTTGTACTTGCTTTACCAGCTGCACCACCTTTCGATTTAGATGGAGCAGGACCGGGAGTATGTAATATATACTGGGTTAACTACTCAGATGCGAACTTTGCACTTGCCGCTGGAGATGATCTAGTTGCAACTGTGGCCGCAGCTTGTGCAGCCTTATCTAATCCTATTGTAGTCGACAGATTGGAACCACCTGTAGTTGATGCAGGAATGTATGGACCGATTTGTATGCAAGATGGACCAATAACGGTTACGGGAAGCCCTGCCGATGCGAATGGCGTTTGGACAGGAACTCAAGTAACTGATAATGGTGACGGAACAGCAACCTTCAATCCAATGATGTTGGCAGGACAAACAATTACTTTAACTTATAGCTATACTGATCCAGTATCAGGTTGCCCGACAGTAGTTTCAACTGCTGATGTTCAAGTAGACGATTGCCCACCAGGTTCTTGTCCAATGTGCGCAGCTTGCGAAGCTCCGAATGAACTTACTATTGTCAATGATTTTGGATTTAGTGGAGGTCCTACTGAGACTTATGACGCCGCTACTGGCGTAGGTACTATTACGTATGGTGTTGGTATCGGAAGTTTTGGTGGACACGGATTTGAGCTAGATCCGACCGAGGTGAGTGCCTTAATGAACGATGATATCTGCATATTTGCTGACTTCGTTGTTACTGGTGATCCTGTTGCATTCCCGCTAACATTAGAGTGGAGAATTGAAAACACTGGTGTTCCAGGAGGATTCCCTTCTCAATGGAGTGCTTATGATATGGTTATTAATGGACCGGGTTCATTTACTTTGGGTGGAAATGTGGGTTCAGGTACTCCATCTGCAGCCGGATTCTTCGATCCAAATGCTGCAGCTCCTAGTTTAATTGTGGCAGTTAATACATTCAATAGCTCATCTGTAACTGATCTAGTTATTGAGTACTCTAACTTCTTTGCAACAGATGGAACTTGTTCTCCAATAATTTCAAGTCCAGTTATATCAACAACGGATCCAACTACAATTTGTGTTGATGGAACTCCTGATCCGATTGACGTAACAATTGATGCACCAGGAATTGGTGGTACTTCAACTTGGGTTATTACTGATGATATCGGAACAATATTGGCTTTACCTCCTGCACCGCCTTTTGATCTTGATGGTGCTGGACCAGGAATTTGCCAAATTTATTTGGTCGATTCAGATGGTAGCTTTATGCCAACTGTAGGAGATAATATTGGTACGCAAGGGTCTTCGACTTGTGCAGCATTGTCTAGCCCGATTACGGTTACAAGAAATGAAGTACTACCAGCATCGATATCTACAATGGATGCAACCACGATTTGTGTTGATGGAGTACCTGATCCAATTAACGTTTCAATTGACGATGCGGGAGTTGGTATGAACGGACAATGGGCGATTACTGATGTTGCTACTGGACTTGTTTTAGCCCTACCTGCAGCACCACCATTCGATTTAGATGGAGCCGGAATCGGCGTATGTGCAATCTATTGGGTTAATTCTACAGATGCTGCTTTTATGCTTGCTGCTGGCGATGATCTTGCTGCAACAGTTGCTGCTGCATGTGCTGAACTTTCAAATCCGATTACGGTTGATAGAATTGATTGCGCAGCAATGCCTTGTACACTTACATCTGGTGCTTGTAATGCTTGTGCTGTATGTGACGAATCTGTTTCAGTCGACTTAACAGCTGGTGGAACGGTTAGTGACTCTGGAAACTTTGATGTTGGCTTTGGTAATCCGACCTTTGGAAACTTCAATCCAACTTATGACCCAGCAACAAATACTGGTACCTGGACGATTCCAGCAGGTTCAGCGAATGCTTTCGCTGCTGGTGGAGTAAGCGGATTAACGCTACCGTCAATTGTCAATGACCTTTGTTTCACGGCAGATATTAATGTTGTGTCTGGAGATACTCCATTTGTTTTAGAGTTTAGAATTGAAAATGGTTTTGGAGCTCCTGGAAACGGTGGTTCCGCACTAGAATTCAATGCGACTGTAGATGGTTCGGGTATATGCTCTATAGGAGGAAGTTTAGCAGATGGTTCACTGAATCCTGGAAACCAGGGTACAGCATCTGTGGCTGATTTCTTCAGCATGCCGAATCCTGGAGATCCTACGTTTACAATTGTTGCGGCATTAGCTGATTTCAGCGATACGCCAGTTGCAACAGATATTATAGTTGATATTTCTAATATCTCATTGAGTATTTGTACTCCTGCTGCGCCAGTAACAAACGACAACGCTCTAGATGTTTGTGCATCTGCAGCAAGTCCTATTGACATTACTGGATTCGAACCAGCAATGGGTGGAGCTTGGACCGATGGAGCAGGTGCTGCAGTTGCTGACGCAACTATGGTTGATGCGAACAACGGGCCATTTACTTATTCTTTTGCTGATATGGATGGCTGCCCTGTTACTGAAACAGTGACTTATACAGTTAATCCTGATCCAATTGTAGATGCTGGAACTTACGGTCCAATCTGTATGCAAGACGGTCCTATTACCCTAACCGGAACTCCGACTGATGCAGGAGGAGTTTGGTCTGGTACTCAGGTTACGGATAACGGAGATGGAACCGCGACCTTCAATCCTATGATGTTGGCTGGTCAAGTAATTACGGTTACTTACGATTATACCGACGCGAACGGATGTACTGGACAATCTACTGCAGATATCCAAGTTGACGATTGTACAGTTCCAACTATTGATGATGAAACTAGTATCGGTGATCCTTGTGATTGTGCAAGTCCTGGTAACCTTGATCTTAACGGTGACGGATTCTTTGACATCATAGACGACCTTGTAACTATTACTGGACCTCCTGGTGATATCTGGACCTTAACTGCAAATGGAACCCCACCAGTGTTAGACGCGACGGGTAATCCACTGCCGACCAACGGTACGGTTACTGCGACAGAAGTGTCACCTGGTGTTTATGAGCTTGTAGTTTACTACTTGCCTGACGGCTCTGGATTTGGACTCATTGAGTTTACGAGTACGAACCTTACTGGCATGAATGCTG
>CAZZIZ010000070.1:0-15214 GCA_964654535.1 uncultured Chitinophagales bacterium | reverse complement strand
CAAAAAGGGTCGGGCTATCCTAGACTCCGCGTTCGCTTCGGTCCCCATCTTGTCTCGCTAAAGTTTATACTTCTACCGCAAGCGGTAAGTCTAAACTAGCTCAACAAAGGCGACTGCTCCCTTTGGTCGCATCTATACTATCCCTCGCACGAAAATTCTGTTTAAGCATAGGCAACCAAATCGCCGAGTTTAACGTTTGAACAGTGCTGCCGCTCTGCTTCAAGCTGGCATGCAATGGCGCAGACGTGCAAATGTTGATTTGTTAGCCTCAGGTTCAGTCATTCTTTGAAATTGCCGCTTTTAAATATGATGTAAAAATATTATAATTGATACTGGGTTCTACTAAACATTTTAAACCATTCGATTTAAACGATTAGAACTATGAAACGATTAAATTACTTCCTCGCCTTTTTCTTTGCAGCACTACTTTTCGCCTCTTGTGGCGGAGATGATATTGTAATAGATGGTGCAACAGTAGAAAATGGAAGCGTTAACGAAGATCAGCCTACTACGCTTAAGCTGAGCACAGAAATGGAAGCACTTATTGATATCACAAGGACGGATGAGGCAATCTCTTTTGACCCTTGTCATCAGCAGTCGATAGACAATAGCATTAATAATGGCGGCGGCTTTGATTACGATGGTGCTTTGGGTGGACCAGCTGGTGCTCCAGGTGCTGGAGGAGCAGGGACGACAGGCGGAGCTACAGGAACCACTGGAGGCGTAGATGTACCCACAGGAGGAACCGGAGGAGGAACTGATGGTGGTTCATCTGGCGATGTCAGTTCGGATAGTCCCGAATATGTAATTGTAGGAGGTGATGGACAAGAACTGGAGCCTGGAGTTTTAACTGCTGGTGAAACCAATGACCTAGAAGAGTGGGATTTTTGGTCTGATTTGTCAGACGAGTTCAGCGAGTTTCAAGAAAATTGGACAATGTTCCCGAGAAATCGGGTGAGTATAGTTATGCGCGATGGCGAAGGTAATCCGCATATAGATTTACCAATCTTTTTATTGAACGATAGCGATGAACCTATTTGGACCAGTCGTACAGACAATAGTGGATCAGCAGAGTTATGGATTAATCCAGAGACTGGGGTATTTGAAAACGTAAGAGTTGGTGCGGTTATAGATGGAGAAGTGCTTGTTTATGAATACGATTCCTACGAGACTACTGGTACACAAGTATACACAACAGAGGAATCTGCTCAAGAGGCGAAGGCTGCGGAAATTACCATTGCCTTTGATGCAACAGGTTCTATGGGTGATGAGCTCGAATACATTAAAGTAGAAACAACCGATATTTTCGAACGTGTAAAAACGAACAATCCGAGTATCGATTTCAAATTTGCATCGGTCTTTTATAGAGACTATGGCGATGAGTACTTAGAAGTAGCAGAACCTATGACTGCGTCAGAAGCAACCGTGATAGACTTTATTAATAGTCAGTCCGCTAATGGTGGGGGCGACTTCCCAGAAGCGGTTCATCGTGCGTTGCATTTGTCGGTAGTAGATATGGATTGGCAGGCACCTGCCCGTACAAGAATTATGTTCTTAATACTCGACGCTCCTCCGCACGGTGATGAGTGTACGGTGGAGCGTATGCGCGTGCTGGTCAATGAATCGGCGAGAAAAGGAATCAAGATTATCCCGATTACTGCATCGGGTATAGATAAAAATACCGAGTACCTCATGCGCTTCTGCGCATTGCTCACCAACGGTACTTATACCTACATTACCGACGACAGTGGTATTGGAAACGAGCACTTAGATCCATCTGTTGATGCGATAGAAGTAGAATTTCTCAATGACCTTATGGTTCGTATAGTAAACGAATATCTCCAATAGTACTTGGGGCAATATTGCGAGGATTAACAGCGCGAGGGATAGGATAGAGCCGAGGTACGAGGAGTACTTTGTGTTGTGCAGCCTACTGTTGCTTACCGCCTTAGCGGTAGAAGCAACCGTGTAGGCGGAACCACAAAGTACCGAAGCGAAGCGGAGTCTAGGATAGCCCGACCCTTTTTGCTTTACGCCGGTTAGCGAATCCTTACCGCTTGCGGTAGAAGGATTTGCTGAGCCAAGGAAAGCAAAAGAAGGGACGCGCCCAACATTCTATAAACTCAAATTAACATTAATTCTCATCGATTTATACGCTCAAAAACTGTGCGTTTTAAAAAGCTTTTATAACTTAAGCCAAACAAATAAATTGAATTATGAGTTGTAAAGCTTGGATTACTGACCTCTACGAAAAAATGGGTCAAGGACAAATGCATGAAGCGTTTGAAAAATATTATCACGAGGATGTGAAAGTCTACGAACCAACGGGGGAAGTCCGCGAGGGTAAGGAGGCGCAACGCACTGCGCTCAAAGGATGGGAAGAGAGTATTCAAGAACGCCACGATGGCGGCGTTGGTTCAATTACTGCCAACGAAGAGTCGCAAACTACTATGGTAGAATCGTGGGTAGACGCAACTTTTAAAAATGGTGCAAGATGGAAACTAGAAGAAGTAGGGGTGCAACAATGGAAGGACGGTCAGATTATTTCTGAGCGCTTTTACTACAACGTTCCTCCTGGGGCAGAGCAATCATAAGTAACTAAGAAATTTTTAACGAGCAGGTGTTCCATTAGGGCACCTGCTTTTTAGTTTTTGCTATATTCGTTTTATGAGATCGAACCTAGTACTAACCTTTTGCTGCCTTTTATTGAACTTTTCGATTTTGTCTCAAAACAGTTCCGAGGTGCTTTCCGAAAAAGTGGAGGGCTCACTCGTTGTTTCACAGGACTGGCTGAGCATAAGCGAGATGGAGTACCAAATAAGTTATCCCAGCGATTGGACTTTAGATAATAGTGGCTTGATGGGTTCGACTTTCTTTTTGTTTAGCCCATTGATGGCGGAGGATGATTTGTTTAAGGAAAACGTGAATTTGATGATTCAAGATTTACGAGGCTATGATGTGAACCTTGAACAATTTGTCGAGCTAACTTTAGAACAGGTGAAAAAAATGATAACCGATGGTTTGGTGCTCTCGAATGACCTAATGGAAAAGGACGGTCGCGAGTATCAGAAGCTGATGTATAGTGGTAAGCAAGGTCAGTTCGATTTGATATTTGAGCAGTACTGTTGGGTAGTCAATGATCAAGCATACGTCTTGACCTTTAGTGGCGAGCAGGATCATTTTGAGTTTTACAAAGAGACTGCCGCTCAAATGCTCAATAGCTTTAGCTTGAAGTGATTGCTTACAAGGATAGGTCTTTCCTTTTGTGTGTTTACAAAATGACGATTCAATAGGATAAGTTCGTTTATATTGGTGTCAGAAATTGCAATGAATGTTCTGGAAAAAGAAACCTAAAGTACCGACTCCACAAGTTACCGACGATAATTTCGACGCGATGGTGCGCAAGTCTGAAATTCCTGTATTACTCGACTTCTACGCTGATTGGTGTGGCCCTTGTAAAGTACTTGGACCCATAATTGACGAAATGTCTAGAGACTACTCAGGTAGGGCACTGGTGGCGAAAGTAAACACTGAGCACAACCCAATGTTGAGTCAGAAGTTTGCCATCAAATCTATTCCTTGCATTATGTTCATTAATAAAGGAATGCTTATGGAGCGTTTCAACGGTTTGGTACCTAAACCAAATTTGGAAGAAATACTCGACGAGTATATTGCTATAAATGCCGAGGAAAAAGAAAACCTAGGGTAGAGCTTCGATCTGCCTTATCCCATTCATTAGTCCTTTTAAACTAAAGTCGAGCTTGGTTTCGAAATCGGGCTGCAATTGGTCGTCTGCTCTATTGTTGAGGTTTTCGTCTAGATGAAATCTACCCGTACTGATAGCCAAGTACAGTTTGCTTTTTGGCAGGTTGAAAAATATGGGATTCATAAACGAATTGAACAAAGCCGTGGGCGCACTGCCAATGACTTTATAGCCATCTTCGCGTAAGTGGTAAGCCGCAATCATACTGCCAGATATCATTGTAGAATCGACCAGCACATATTTGTGGGCCACTTCATAGTCGTTAAAGGACTGCACCTGTTGTTCTTCGCTCAATATATACACCTTAGATTCTTGGCTTTTTTTACCACGCAAAAGTAAAATCAATTTGCGTGAAAGGTGCAAGCCACTAACCATTTTGGTCTTTTGACCCAAACAGTATTGTGTTGGTGATTCCAAGATGCGACTCAAAAATTGGCGCACCAGATTGACACTTCCCCCAGGATTGCTCCTTAGGTCTATGACCACTCTTTCCGCTTCGTGGGCGGTGAGAAAATGGTCGAAGGTGTCCAGGGCTTTGTTGAGCGCGGCAGGGTCTACGAAATGAGGCACTTTTAAGTAGACTGTATTCTTTTCTAGCAATAGGCAGTTAAATGGTTTGCTACTTTTCGCTTTGCGCAGATCGAGCTCAATTTCGGACATAACATCGGTATGTCCGTCGTCTACAAAGGCCAGAATTGGTTTTAGTGAATTCTTGAAACGCTTGACGGTGAGCTTTTCAGAAACCTGAGCCAGACTATCTAAGGCCTGGAATACTTTTACCTGTCGCCCTTCCCAGTTGAGACTGTAATGTTGAGTGATCAATTTACGTTTAATGAAATTGATGTCGCTACTTATGTCTTTTTTATCGAGTACGTTATTGTAAACGCCATAATTGGTGGTGGCACACGAAGCTAAGCTCGCAACGGTAAAAACAACGAATAAGAATCTAATAATCATTTCCTAGACAAGATAATTACAAAGACTTATTCCGGTCTATTTTGAAGAGGCTTTTTGAACAATGAAATAATTTTGACTAAAGAATCTGCTCAACCTTTTTTTAGCCGACAAAGGTAATTGTAGAACTCACCTTCCGCTAGTAATTCGAATTGTAAGCCTACTTTATTGGCAATATCATTAACGGTAAAGTAATCTACAAACAGCCAGGGAAAGGATTTAGTTTTTTCGCCATATCGTACGGTGTAGTTTACTTCTCCGTAATACGCGGAATTTAGGTTTAGCCAGACCGCATTTTCGTCGTCTTGATAGGCGTATATAATGTCAGCTGAATCGGCAATGATTTGCCCACCTGGCTTCAGTAGTTTCTTTGCCTTGAGCAATAGTTTTTCGAGGCCCTCCAGTGTTTCAGCAATGCCAAAGCCGTTCATTAGAAATAGTATGGTATCGTAGTTTTCTTGTTCAAGATCAAAGAAGTCTATCAGCCTCGCGTTTTGAATCTTTCTTAGTTGCATTGTTTCGTAGGCTCCACTAGAAAGCTCGATGGGGTAGACTTCAAAACCTCGTTCTTGTAAGATAAGGCTGTGGCAGCCCGCACCAGCACCTACATCTAGGACTTTGTCTACACAGTTATCTAAGGCTATTTTTTCTAGTTCCGGAAGCTTTTTTTCGCTTCGAAAGAAATGGGCTGCATCCATTGGGCCTTCGTCTTCAACACTGCTGCCTATGAAAAGTTCTTTGTCGCGTTCTCCATGATAGTATTCCAAGATGGCCTGACCCATAGGATCGGAAGAATCGTATTTGGGATCGGATTTCAACTGCCGGGCATATTTCCCCAGCCGAATGAGGTGGCTAAACCACCTGTGGATGTCTCTTTGTACTTCGCGCTTAAATCTTCTCCCGTTTCTTTCATAACGCGTACGACTTGGTCAAATGAAATGATGGGTTTTTCGGCTTTACCCAGCGAAAGTAAATAGGCGTTGTAGGCTTTTACGGCACCGTTGGCATTGCGCTCAATGCAAGGCACTTGCACGAGACCTTTTATCGGATCGCAGGTCATACCCAAGTGATGCTCTAAAGCAATTTCAGCAGCCTCGGCGATGGTATCAATATTTTGATCAAAGCAATAAGCAAAAAGTGCAGCGGCCATAGAAGCAGCGGAGCCAACTTCTGCTTGACAACCTAATGCAGCTCCCGAAATAGAAGCTTTGTCTTTTATGATAAAGCCAATCATCCCAGCGACGAGTAATCCTTTTTTTAGCTTCTTTTCTGGAATTGAGCAATCGTTGCGCAAGTACTCCAAACAAGCTGGTATAACTCCGGCTGCGCCATTGGTTGGCGCCGTTACGACCATTTGCCCCGCAGCGTTTTCTTCGCTCGTGGCAAGTGCATATGCATTTAGGCGCGCAAACAATGCATTACCTGCTTGACCTTTGCGCTCCATGGATTCTGCACTGCTTATCATTTGCTTCGCACGACGCTGAACATTAAGACCGCCCGGAAGAATGCCTTCATTTTTTAAACCACTGAGTACGCTATTGTGCATCACTTCTAGTATTCGCTCTATCCTATTGTAGATCTCCTGTTTAGATAATCCAGAAATGGCCATTTCGTTTTTCAAAAGCAAGCGTGCAATAGAAATTTCTTTTTGCTTAACCATAGTTACCAGCGAGTCCATATCCCCATAGGGATAAGGTAACTCGATTTCATCTTTAGCAGTCTTAGTACTGCCTTCGGTTTCTATAAAGCCACCGCCGACAGAGAAGTAAGTTTCTTCGAGTGCGGTTTTACCTTCATCTTGTAATACGCAGCGCAAAGTGTTAGGGTGCCATTTAGGATTTAAATCATAGTCGAAAAATATGTCCGCTTCGCTAAAGGGAATTTTGAGATCGCCAATGTCTATGGTGTAAGCCATATAATCTTTGTGTTGAAAAACGCGATTGAGTCGATGGATATCGACGGTTTCGGGAATCTCATTAAGCAGTCCGGCGACCACCGCGCGATCGGTACCGTGACCCTTGCCGGTGGAAGCTAGTGCTCCATAGAGCTCTACTCGAACTTTTAAATCGGTTCGGCTTGGATTATTCGCAATCCAATGCTCCATTTGTTGACGAAAGTCTCTGGTGGCAATCATAGGGCCAACGGTATGTGAACTCGATGGTCCTGGCCCGATTTTGAAAAGCTCAAAGAGCGAGGTTTGGATCATTTGGCTAATGTAAAGTAATCCGTGGCAAAATGTGAATCGACTTTTACATGCAGTATTGACCGACAATAGAAATCAGCACGGCAATAACCAATCCCACCAGGAAAATGGTCAAGCTCATTCTAATTAGCTTGTATTTCTTTGCGAGTAATTTGCCAAGGAAAAAGATGTCTCTGACCATACTACTGTAGAGATAATCCTGGTCGTTGGTCATTCTTAAAAATGCCCACTCATAATCCCTTTGCTGCATTTGATGAAAATTACCATAGAAAAGTAGGTTCCCTTCTTGGTTTCGTATTTCTTCCTCGGTAAACTCACCATGTGTAGCGGCGGGTCGTATAGAGAGAATCGCAAAAATAATCGAGAAAATAGAGGTTAGCGTTAAGGCGAGAATGGCCAAATTCTGAACACTGAAATGTGGGTGTCCATGCTCTACCGTAGACCTTAGAATTCCACCAAGGACCAGCGAAAGTATTATTGAATTGACTGTTATCATAATACTCGCCTTGCGATCTACCATTTCATTCAATGTGTAATGGTTTTTTGATGTGGTTCTAAACAAAGTTTGGATGCCTCGGTCATCTCTACCTTTGCTATTGGCCAGATTTTTTTTGAGTTGTTTTAACTCTGCATCACTAATGTCGAGCTCTTTCTTAAGCGCCAAGTCCGCACTTCGCCCTAGCTTCTTCTTGTCTTTTTGAATTTCTAAAAGTAAGTCATCTAAGAGCGGATCATAATGTGCTTTGCAATGCGGCAAATTAAAAGACAACTCTGAGAGAATTTCTGAAGACACATCGTACCACTTCTTTTTACTTAAAGTAACGTCCTTAAGCAGCAGCTCTTCGTGTATTTTTTTAAGCACCTTTTTACTGTTTCCCATGACCAAATCGGCTGTGGTACCGTCATGAAGAATCTTGCCTATCATGGTTTTAGGGTGTGAGCCAAAGCTAAAATCCGAAAGACCAGCTTTGAGCTTCTCGACGAAAACATCGTCTAATGGGTGTTCGGCCAGGAAAACCTCAAGTGTTTCGAGAGAGACTTCTTCACGATTTGACTTGAATTCCTTTTTGGAAAATTCAGGTACAATGTTTTCCCACGACGCAGCAAAAATCCAACCAGCGATTTTACTTAATTGATGGGTTTCGGAATCTATTTCGTTGTCCGCTACAATCTTGTCGATATATTGCTGAAACCGACTTGCAAACCCGAGGTCATGATAAATTATACTATCGGGATAGGACATTATTCTTTCTGTTCCAAATTTCCTAGCCGCAGCTAGCGCTGATGACAATTCGCTCATACTTAAAAATTGAAGCCCAGTCTAAAATTTATTTGCGTTTCTTCTTCCGAAAATGAAACGTGAGGGTTTAACAAGATTAGGTTTAAAACATTGAACCACACTCCTGCGGTATAGCTGCGATGGAAATTACCACTGGTCTCCTCTTCATCAGATAGCCACACGCGACCTAAGTCAAATCCGCCTAACAATCCCATATCGAAAGGTAAGATTTGATTTCTTGAGTTCGCTAGTTTAACACGTAAATCAAAATTTTGGTAGAAAATTGTGTTTCCCCTAAATCGCTCATTCCTAAAACCACGGAGAAAGTTACCATTGCCTAAAGAAGGAAAGTGATAAAACTGCAAGTCACCAATTGTACGATTAAAACCGGTCCTGGAAGCAAACGTACAGCCAATATGGGTACCAATGGTCAATATAAAGGTCTGTGAAGCGCGAAAAGTTCGAATCTCATCACTACTCGCCAGGTCGTATAGTTGATCGAAACCAACGTCCGTGACAACACCATTGTGGGGGAAAACAGGTTCATCTAAACTTTCAGTTTTAAAACCAAATGAATAGCCTAAATAATTTCTTCTATCAAAATCGGCTGTAGTCAATCCACTTTCAGGAAGACTAATAAAACGACCTGGAACCTCGTCAATCCCCCAGCTCTTGAATCTAGGACCCAAGAATATCTGATAGCGATTATTAACTAAGGACTTTTTTAAGTTCGCATGTGCTTCGTAAACCTGCATGCGTACCCAATTGAAATCAAGATCGTCGTTTGTTTTTATGCTTTGGTTACCTAAACCGAAATAGTTCTCGTAGAATGGCCTTCTAATGAAAACGCTTGGTTGAAAATCAACCGTATTGAAAAACCACTGACGAAAATCTCCTTGATAAGTAAATTGCAAAGCGTTCCTACTGGTGGGAGAAAAGGAAAATGCAAAATCCTGTCTGTCTCTATAAGGCACTTTCCGAAAACCATGCTGTATATAAGTGCCTTGAGCACCAAACCAAAAGCGATCGTCTTGCGTGAACCCTAGTATTGGTAAGATAGTCTGGCGATCGTAAACGTGATCTTTACGATCGTAGTCGTTTTCAGACAACGCTGGACCGGTTAAGTCGCGAATTTCTTTGTGTCCCTTTTGTTTAATGCCCTTCTTCTCATCATACAATATGGTTCGCTTTCTTAGACTTGAAACCTTGGAGTCGTCGTCGATTTTATCCTTACCAAAACCTCCAATTACACGAACCTTGATTGATTTTCTAGCCTCGCCATCAATTTCGAATTCGTCTTTACCTGCTAGACCATAAAGCCTTACTTCTTTCGTTTCTCCATGGATGAATTTGCGCTCATATATCTTCTTTCCTTTTTTACCGTTTTTCTTCAAGCGAAAAACTTGCACGAAGAGATCTCCGTTTGACAAGCGTTCTATTTCAAATCGTTCATCATCGTCTGAGCCAGGGATAGAGACTTTTTTTGAGATATACCGGTACAGTTTTTTGGCAATTCTTTCTAGGTTGTCACGCCTCGATTTTAAATTGTAAATCAGTTCCTTGTGGTTGTTTTCATATACCTCCGGTGGAAGCTGCAACGCAGCCTGCTCGATTACTTCATCGGTAAGGTTTTCTTTTAAGTAAGCAATTTCTTTTTCCCAATCTTCCCATTCGAGTTGATGCAAAAAATATCTGTCGAAATAGCGGGCATTAAAGCTTTGCCACTTCACATCTTTGAGGTCGTCCTTAAATGTCTTGAACTTTCGCACTGCGATTGCGCTCGCAAAACGAAGTGCCAAACCTTCAAACTTATAGAAGGCTTGGTCTCGGTCTCGAGGAATAGGGCGGTAGACTTCCTTTCCATCCACATCCACTTTGGCCCATCTCCACTGATCATCGTGTCTATCCCAGTCGTGAATGAACAAGTCAAATATTCTGGAACGCAAAGTCCACTCTTCGTCTACCTTGAGTTTAGGATTTTCTTTTAGCCGCGCAATTAAGTCGAGGTAACTTATTATCTCTTCTGAGTTTCCTAAATGGTCTGCGTCGGATCTGTCACCTGCAGGTCTATCTTCCAACAAGTACAGTTCCTCATTAAAAAGCTCATTATAATAGCCTAAGCCTTTTTGATGCTTTAAATAAACCAGTTTAGGAATTGTGTAATAAATATTAGCTGCTTTTGAAAGTGTTGGTATGATAAGCGCACCATAGGGATGACTGGCCGAATTGGTATCGGCTAATAAGTCGATGAGTTTAAGGTTCCTCAACTCAGGTCCTACAAGTTTACGATAGTCTTTTATGACAGAGCGAAGAGCATATTGTCTGCCATCAGATGTTTCCACTCGAAGTGAATTCGACGCCATGCCACCACCTTTCTTTATTGGAACCAGTCCGCCTTTTTCAGTTTCAAAATTGATCACCGGCGCTTCCACGGGTGTGGTCCACATATCGCGATACTGTTTGCCCAACATAAGCTGCTTAAAACCTTTGGCAGCAAATTCTTTGTTTGCCGCTACCGTCTTGAAAAGGGGAAGTTCTTTTCCTTCAGGATAGTCGAGTGATATTGGTGTAGTGCCTTGCTTCGGTGCAACGATTTCTTTTCGGTATAGTAAACGTATTTCTCCTTTGTCTTGCCCGGTGAAGTCTAACCAGACCGCTCCATTTTTATAAAAATGAAGGGTGGAGTATCCCAATGTGGATCTTACGAAACGTGCCTGCGGGCCGTTACGTGCATAAACACTTTTACTACCCGCACCGCTAATCACGAAATGAGAATTCCCTTGGTCAAAGTATTGTAAACTATGTTCGTGACCAGAAGCAAAGATTACATTTTTGTTTTGTGACAAGAGTTCAAGGATGCTGTTTTTAAGAAGCTGATAATTAGCGTGCGGTATATCTTGTTTATGGCCTACAGTTGCGCGATGCAAAGGCATAATAGAACCTAAAATTGGAAGAGGAATCCATAAGTTTGGAGCAACATAGGTTAGTGGGAAGAGGTGATATTTCGGATCAAACTTTCCACCATGTTCGCCGAGAGAATAAAAAGGGTGATGAACAAAAACAACTACCTGATCGTTTTTGTGTTTGAGAAAAATACTCTCCAATTCTTGGAGAAATTCTTGACGAGATTTTACGTGGCAGCCGTCGTTTATGTTTTTTTCTTTATGCCAATTTTGGATCCACCATTGCGAATCTAAGAAAACGTAGTATAAATCCTTTTCGACTTTCTTGACTACCGGGTCGCCGCAACCATTATTTGGGTACATGCGAACCTTCTGATCTTCAAAATAATTTTGAACATACTTTTCCTGACGTTGAATAGCCTTAAGGCCACCGGCATGCCCTTTATTCC
Organism: uncultured Chitinophagales bacterium; assembly: GCA_964654535.1. Classification (GTDB taxonomy): domain Bacteria; phylum Bacteroidota; class Bacteroidia; order Chitinophagales; family UBA2359; genus CAZZIZ01. The sequence continues at coordinate 3,663 of CAZZIZ010000070.1, read as the reverse complement.
AATCGTGGTTACCAGGAATAAAATAAGTTTCGTTTTGAAGGCCCTTGACAATATCGAGCTGCATATTTAAGAGCGTTTCAGCTGTTTCGCGATCAGGCTCGTGCTTTTTTGGTAACCCACTGGGATATATATTGTCACCTAGAAAAACCAATGAACTTTCCGCACCGCATTTTTCAATGTCGAGGCGCATGTTTTTGTACAGTTTCTCTTGTACCAAAAAGTTCTCGTTGACGTGCCCTGCATCTCCTAGAAGAAATAAGGTCTCAATTTTACCGACAGTGGGAAGGGCTTCAAAGATGCCCTTTTCATCGCCCTGAATAACGTAGGACTCTTTATAGGTGCCACATTGATATAAACTCAGCGCGATGGCAATTAATAGTAGGTGTTTTATTAAGCCTTGCATTTGTTTAAAGTTAAGCAAAACTGCCTACTGTTTTAGCGTCTAGTTTTCCTTGAATTGTCGGTTTCAGAAACCAAATACGATTCTTTAATTTGAAGCGTTTGCTATGAGACATTCGAAGAAGTCAATCGAGACTTGATCTTTTCTTCTCACGAAACAAACGGCTGACCAACAATATTGTTATCAATCCAGAAACCATTGCCAAGGTTCGAAAAGGAAACAGCACAACGCCTTCTTCGACCATCGGGTAGGGAATAATTTGTGGAATCCCCAAGACAGACTCCCCGCCTCCAAAGCGAAATACAAAAGACACAATCAAACCCGCAATACTGCCATAACGATTGGCCTTTTTATCAAAAAGCGCACAGACCAACTGCGGAAACAAAATGCAGTAAACAAAGTCGCTACATAAAAACCATAGCGCATATACGCTTTCAACCTTCAAGGCCAAAATGGTAGCGCAAACGCCTATGATTACAATTATTTTTTTGAGTAGTATCGCCAACTTATCGCCGGACAAATCTGGTTTAAACAAAGGTCGCACCACGTTCCAAGTAGTAAGCGAAGAAGCCGAAAGAATCGAAGAGTCTACCGAGGACATGACCGCAGCCGCAATAGCGCCCAAACCAATACTAGCCACCCATGGATTGGTTAAATGGCGAACGACATAAGGCAAAGTAAGCGCAGCATTTTCGGGTCCAGCCAAACCGAGCGCCGCCCAGTCGGTAACACTGCCTGCCATACCAATCATAATTGGTGGAATAGCGGCGAGCAAACAAACGAAACCAGCCAACACCGAAAGTCGCACCGCAACGCTCGGGCTTTTACTCGCTAAAACACGCTGAAAATATACCTGCCAAGGAATACCGCCAAAGACAAGCAGTAAGGCATAGTCCCACCACTGCCAATAACTGTTCCCCCAAGCCGGGTCATTCCAGCCGCCCCAGGGAGGAGCGAAACTTGCCAATGCACCATGTTTCAATTGATAAGCAGTCCAAACGCCACTCCAAGAATCAACAGTACTAATTGTAAAAGGAATTATAAGCATCCCCACCAAGAGAATGCACATCTGAATCGTGTCCGTCATAGCCACCGACCAGAGTCCGCCAATTACCGTGTATAAAATCGCAACCGCGGCTGATAAAACTATAGCCAGCGAAAAATCGATATTGAGTATAACCCCGAAGGTTGTACCCAGTGCAGTCAAGATAGCCGCCGACCAAAATATCTCGCCCGTCACCGCAGGCAAACTCAATATGGCACCCATTTTTAAACCAAAACGTTCGGCTAAGGGGTCCAGCAGCGTGGTGTATTCGCGTTCCCGCATGCGTCGCGCAAAAAACAAGCCACCAATAATTAAACTTAGCGCGTATCCCCAAGGTGCCTGCACCCAAGCCAAACCGAATGCGCTCGTCGATTCGGCGGTACCGTTTATGTAGCCGCCACCCACCCAGGTGGCACTCATAGTCAATACTGCAATCCAAAGTGGTAAGCGCCGGCCCGCGAGTAAAACTTCTTCTGCCGAGTTGCCCTTTTTCTTTTTCGAGGCCCGCCAACCGATAAAGAAAAACAGCAAGTAGAAAAACAACACCGACAACAAACCCGGCCAATGAATTTCGCTTCCTATGTTTAAGAGTAGGATCATTGAGTACTTTAAATTACAATTCCAGATTCGTAGTATTTACTGGATTTGCGATTGCCGCAGGCAATCTCCGAGGTTACCCTCTTGAGAGGGGATAGGGGAGTGTCCACGCCTTTACACCTTGAGAGTAAAGCACTTAGTTTGGTGTGTTGGGCGTGCCCCCAAGCAAATTCCGCTGAGCTCCATTTGCTTGGGGTCGCTATGCTCCGTAGCTCCGCGTTCGCTCCGGTCTTGGGCTTGTTGCTGCAAAGTGTTTGCTTCTACCGCAAGCGGTAAGCAAAAACTACAGCAACAAACAAGACTACTCCCCTTCGGTCGCACCACTCGCAGCGCTCACGCGTTTTAAAAACAAAAGTTAAATCAGGGCGATGAATTCTAAAAATTCTGTTAATGAAATTTATAATAAGTTAATATTTAACCATCCTTTTGTTAAACTCTTTCTTTCTCTCGTACTTACTATTACGATGAATAAAACACCCGCAAGAATTGATCTCTACACCACCATTTTATGCAGCGTTCTTCTCACTTACATTCTTAAAGGCCCTTTAGATCAATTCGATTCATATGGTGCCATTGCTATTAGTTTTTGTTTTGTTGCGGTGCTGATATATCAGGTAATTGTAAGTTTTGGTGGCATAAATATCAATGGCTTTCAGGTTGTAGACAAAAAAGAAAGCCGTAATAGTCCGATCGTAATACTTCTCATAATACTTGCAGTATTGGTACCAGCCAATGATAAGTATCCCTTTGGCAATTGGGAAAAAGAATCCGAACAAGTAATAAAAAATATCCAAGTTATACATAAGCAACTTTCTGAGCCAGTAATGAAAAACTTAGAAAAGACGGAAGATGCAGAAGCGACGGAAGAAATAGAAGTCGAAGAGGTTTCGATTAAACTAAAGGCTAAAGAAAATTATAAGGAGATTTCTGCAAGTTCTACAAAACTTGTTTTCGTAGCCTGTTGGGACACAAATGGCAATGGTGTATGTGATAGCGGCGAGGATACAAACCGCAGTGGCTCTTGCGACAACTTGGATTGTTTTGAAAATGTCAAAATGACTCCTGGATTGGAAAGCCATTCTACTTTAAAAAATATAGGTCAAACAAATTGCTGGGATGTGAATGGCAATGGGAAATGCGATTATACCGAGGATTGCGACAATAGTGGTTTTTGTGACCCCTTGGACTGCTTTGAAGCAAATAGAGTTCAAGCTACAAGTTAATCCTTCGGACTTGTCAACAACAGAGAGAATGGCTATACCTAAGTTTCCAGACCACAGTCGAAATGCATTTTTAATGTCATATATTGAAAGCTAGCCCGAAGCGAGCAAACCATCTCTACCTTTTTTGCATCGTTATAGTATAAGCTCAAGCTAAAGCAATACGAAATGCATAAGTCCTTAAAAACTAGTTGTTTAATTATCTTCCTACTTAGTCTGTTTAGTGGGAAGCTCAGCGCCCAAACCGATACGGAGTACAAAAGTATGTGGAATGAAATAGAAAAGTTTGAAAAAGATGGATTGACCAAATCTGCTCTAGAAGTCGCTAACAAAATTTACGAGACGGCTAGCAAGGAAAAGTCCCAAGCGCAAAAGATAAAATCGCTTTTCTATATCGGTAA
>CAZZIZ010000069.1:0-15234 GCA_964654535.1 uncultured Chitinophagales bacterium | reverse complement strand
TAATTTTTACGAGTAGTCAATTTCTAATTTGCATGCGCAGTTATTCGAGTGAAAATCCGCGTGAGGGATAGGAAGCAGACGACCAAAGGGAGTAGTCGCCTTTGTTCGGCTAGTTGGGGCTTACCTCGTAGAGGTAGAAGCAACAAATTAGCCGAACAAGATGGGGACCGGAGCGAACGCGAAGTGCTGGATAGCCCGACCTCGAGACAGATTTAAATTTCGTGGAACACGATTGTTTAAATCTGGCTCGAGGACACGCCCATAACAAGATCCTAATTACGCATACTTATCAATATAAGCCATACACAAATCAATAGTCGCTTCAATACCTTTCTTATGAGCGCGCTCCATACCGTGTGATGCCGCTACGCCGGGGCCGATGAGGGCGACGCGGAAGTCGTTGCCTGCTCTTAGGGCGGCTGATCCGTCGGAACCGTAAAATGGATAGACGTCGAGTTTGTAGGGTATTTTCTTTTTGTCGGCGAGTTGTACGAGTCGTTTTCTAAAATTGTAATCGTAGGGGCCGGTGGAGTCTTTGGCGCAAATGCTGCAGTGGGTTTCTCGTCCTTCGCAGGGATCGCCTAGCACACCCATATCGATAACTAGTAGTTCTTCGATCTTGTCGCTGTAACCTGCGGCGGCTCCGTGTCCGACTTCTTCGTAGTTGCTGAAGAACAACTCTACGGCTGGTTTCTTTTTCTTCTTGGCGAGTCGGCGGGCTATTTCGAAGAGCACGTAGCAGCCGGCTTTGTTGTCCATAAAGCGCGATTTGATAAATCCACTTTTGGTTTCTTGGTAGTGGGTGTCAAAGCAGATGATATCGCCGTTTTGTATGCCTAGTTTTTCTACATCCTTTTTGGTTTCGACTAACTCGTCCAGGCGCACGTGCATGGTCTCTGTGTTTCGATTGGTTTTGTCGGTCGAAACTCCGTGTACGTGGGTGGATGGGTTGTTTAGTAGTAGGGTTCCGGTTAGTACTTTGCCTTTTAGGGTATAAATGCGGCAGTAATGGCCTTCGAAGCTAGCCAGTTTTGGTCCACCGAGTTTTGAAAATGCCAATGTTCCATTGGCATTGATGCCACTGACGATGGCGCCTAGGGTATCTAAGTGTGCGGCTATGGCCAGTTTTGGTTTGGGGGCGGTTTGCACGATGACCGCATTTTTGTTGCTTTGGTAGGGTTTGTAACCGTAGCCTTTGAGCAATTTGAGGCAGAACTTTTCTGCTTGTTCAGTGAATCCACTGGGCGAATCGATTTCGACCAGGGCTTTGAGGTTTTTATACATATTGTTGACTCTGGTCTTAAAGCTATAAGCTTTTATTAGCTTTGGAAAATATGAAGTACAATTTCATTACCGTAGATGGAAATACCGGGGCGGGGAAGACGACTTTAACCAAAAAGTTGCAGGAAAAGTTTGGCGGTAGAATTATTTTGGAGGAGCACGTGGACAATCCCTTTCTTCCGCTGGCCTTTAATGATCCGGAGCGTTATGGTTTTCCCAATGAGCTTTATTTCTTGGTAAAGCGCTATCACCAGATTCAAGAAACGATAACGGACTACGATTTATATGGCTCGACTCATTTTTCGGATTACTTATTCGTGAAAACATTGCTTTACGCCGAGGTAAACCTTGGTGCTAAGGAATACGAATTGTTCAAAGAGGTGTTTACAATATTTTTTGAGCAGTTGCCACAGCCTGAGTTGTTGGTTTATGTGCATTCTACCGTAGATCGTTTGGTGCAGAATATTCAGAAGCGCGGTCGTGGCTACGAACAGGAGGTGCGTCGTCAGTATTTGCAGGACGTGGAGGATATTTATTTCCGTTACTTTAAAGAAGAGAGTGATTTGCGTGTCTTGGTCATTAATGCCAGCGATATTGATTTCGTGGAGAATGACGCGCACTTGGAGTGGATTTATTCTTTGCTGGAAAAAGAGTATAAGCCTGGAATTACCACTGTAACTATGAACGAATAATTATGAAAGAAACCTTTAAGGAACCATTGAGCAGCGTTGGACTACTCTTGTTGCGGATTGCGGTGGGTGGCTTTATGATGACCCACGGAATACCGAAGTTTATGAACTTCGAAGCGAAGTCGGCTAAGTTTATGAACTTTCTGGGCTTGGGCTCAGAGATTTCTCTTGGCTTAACTGTTTTTGCGGAATTGGGCTGTGCTTTTTTAATTCTAATCGGATTGTTTACTCGCTGGGCTACGCTTCCCTTGATTTTCGTAATGGGCGTAGCCGCTTTCGTGGCGCACGGCCCAGATCCTTTTGGGAAGAAAGAAATGGCTTTGTTATACTTGTTGGGCTACGTATGTATAGCCTTTACGGGCCCTGGACGCTTTAGCTTGGACTATTTGTCGAAGAATAGAGGTCAATGAGTATTGGAGGCATCGGAATCTCTCTTTTTCAGTTAATTTAGTCCCTATCAAATTGAGCTTATGAAAAGCGTTTTAATGATTGTTTTGTTGGGCATCTGTGTCTTAGGGCAAGCCCAAAATCAGAAGGCGGTAAGAGTAAACCCCAATGAGCTAAAGAAAGCGGAAAGAATCTCGGATGGGCCTATAGAATTTACCCTGCGTAATGAATCTTTGAAGAGTATTCCTTTGTGGATTCCTGGGGTGATGAATCCAAACTTATCGCCGAAGTCTAGTAGTGGCGTTGGCCTAAGAATTGGACAAAAGGTCTACTTTAAATACAAGGGTAAAAAAGAAGTCTTGTTTGAGGTAAAAGATTCTTACGATACCCGCGTTATCGAAGTATCCAAATTGGTGAAAGACCGCGGTCTGCAATTGGAATACGATAAAAAAAATAAGAAAAATGGGCGTAGTGAGACTTCTATGGAAGACGAAGAAAAGAAAAGCAGAAAAAAGTCCAAAAAATCCAAGAAGTCTAAAAACAAATAGTAATTCAATAAATCAATACATATGAAGTTTCGTGCAACAACAATGGTCCTAGCGCTGGTCGCAGTCACCTTATTCAATTTCCAATTTGCCAATGCACAAGGCATGGAGTTTTTTGATGGCACTTGGGAAGAAGCAAAAGCCACCGCTAAAAAAGAAAACAAGTCAATTTTTCTGGATGCTTACGCTAGCTGGTGTGGTCCTTGTAAAAACATGGCTAAGCACATTTTTACTGAAGGCTCGGTTGGCGAGTTTTACAACGACAACTTTATTAATGTAAAGATTGATATGGAGAAAGGTGAGGGTATTGCTCTGAGCGAGGAGTTCGCTGTAGTTGCTTTCCCGACTTACTTGTACTTTAATACCAAGGGCGAGTTAGTACATCGTGCGCTCGGTCAAAAGCCAGTTAAGGCTTTTATTGGTGACGGCGAAAATGCTTTAAATGAAAGTACTCAATTGGTTACGCTAGAAAATCGATATGCTGCGGGCAACAGAGAAGCTGACCTTCTAAGAAACCTTGCCTTGGCTTTGTACGATTCTGGCGCAGAACCAAAAGCTGTTGATAAAGTTTCTGCCGAGTATATTAACGGCCTGAGTAAAGAAGAGATTCAAGGAAAAGAAGCACTTGCGTTTTTACTGAAAACAACACAATCTCCTAAGGCTTATCCTGCGCAACTGCTTCTTAACAATAAGGACAAAGTTATCGAGCTTTTTGGTAAGGATGAGTTCAATACAAAATTCAAACGTTTAGCAGCGCAAGGAACGTTATATGCGGCTAGAGATAAAGATGTGCTGGCTTTAGAAGATGCTAAATCATTTGCGAGTCGCGCCCTAGGCAGCGATTTAGGTCAGTTCAATCAGCAGCTAGATATGCTCTACGCAGAAAGAACCGAGGACTGGGATCTTTATACTAAGTCGGCAACAAAGTACTATGATACAGTACCAACTAACGAACTAAGCTGGAATGAGCTTAACACAGTGGCATGGAATTTCTTCTTGCACGTTGATGGTGAGTCTAATCTTAAAAATGCACTCGGCTGGGCTGAGCAATCTGTGAAGTTTGATTCCAACTCCTACAATCTGGATACACAGGCTTCATTGCTTTACAAAATGGGTAAGCACAAGAAAGCGTTGAAGGTTGCGAACAAAGCTATTGGGGCTGCAAAGGAAGAAGGTTTAAGTCCTGACGCGACCATGAAATTGGTCAAGGAAATTAATATGGCTAGAGGCAAGTAGACGGAATTCGTCTATTGTTTGCGCGGGGATTTATTCCAAAATCCACTGTATGATGTTTGTCTCTTTTGGAGAGGTTGGATCTGAGATGTCCATAGAGATGTAGGCCGTTTTGCCGTCGTACCTTTTTCTTCCTCTTTTTATGAGATAAGAATCTATGGAATGATCATCTCTCAAGGCGGTGATGTCACTGAGCGCGTCATCATAAGCAGGGTATCGATTTACGATTACAGAGTTTAAGCCTTGCGCCGTGTGGTAATTGCTATTGAGTTGTTTGGATACCGCTGGGTATCCCAAACTCTGTAAAAGTGCAACCCGTCTATCAGAATTTTGGTAATTCTGAAAACAACCCGCTATAACTTTGTACTTGTTCTCTGCTATGCTTCGCTCTTCTTGCGTATCGGTTTCTGATTCAGCTACAGACTCCTCTGGTTCTTCTGTTTCTGGCGCGGCTTGTTCTGTTTCTTGGGTTTGGTCAGCTGAATCTGCATTCTCTTCATCGCTGGCTACAGCTTCTTCGTTTTCATCTACTGCAGCTACTTCTTCCTCGGGTTCAGGGTTTGATTCTTCGGATTCACTATCCGCCTGGTTTTCAGTTGAGTCTACAACGCTCGTTTCTTCCTTAACCATAGCAATAGCCTGGTTGGCACCCATTTTCAATCCCAAGGTGATAAGACCTAGGGCAAAAATGATTAAGAAAATTAAAATGGCGATTTGACTAAACTTGAGCACAGTCTCTTATAGATTTGAGACTTGAAGCTAGTCAATTCAATATTATTTTGGAAAAAGCTCGCAGAAATTTTGGCCTGAAATGGAATTCAGAAAGCAAAGAAGGGGCTGGGTTGATTTAAAACTCAAAATCTAACTTCCAAACCAAGGGTATAAGTCATTTTTCTGAAGAAAGGAAAAGGAACTTGATGGAATTGTTGACGGGTGAAAATTGCGCCAGCTGTAAGAATTACAAAGTCGAAGTCGTGGCTATAATCCGCGCCAAAGCTCTGAAATATTCTTGGATCCCAGTAACTCAGCTCATCTTGAAAGAGATTCGGTTTCAGTTCTGTGTAGCTACCAATACCGATGAAGAGGTGAAGTTTGTTGTTTCGTTTAGAGGTAATTCGTGCATCAAATACGTGCGAAAGAGCGAGTTGGTCGCCTAGCGGTAAGGCGAAAACCCTGTAGCTCCAATAAAGCTTGCGCACATATTTTGCTATTGAGGCAGTGTAGATCGTACTTCTCGTGAAATCGTTTACATAGTTCTGACGTAAACCAGCGGAGAGCGAGATGGAATTGAAATCCTTAAATAGCTCAGCACCTATTTTGTATCTCGGATAAAATGCACTTTTTGAATAACCAAAGTTGAGGTACGCATAGCCGAACTTTCCAAGGCTAGGGTAGGCGGTCAATTCAATTTGAGCACCTTGTCTACTATTTATTTCGGTCAGATTTACGTTTGCCAAATAAATGACTCTTCTGGTTGGAACCTTAACGAAAGCATTGACTGTAAAACGCGAAGAAAAAAACTTATCGTATTGTTCTGAAATAAAGTTTATGCCTGCAGCAAAAGGCTTGCGTTTATTCATGCGTGACAAAAGTCCCTTAGCTGCTTCGTGATCGGGATTTATGTTGAGCAGCGTTTCAAGGTTCTCCCAAGCCGTTCGGTGTCTTTGTAAATCGTTCGACAGACGTGCTTTTCTAAATAAGAAATCTTGGTTGTCTGGATCTAGGTCGAGCCCTTTGTTAATGGTGCGGATACTTTTTTTAGGCTTACTTTCCCAAAAGGCGATGTCTGATTCTAAAAGCAAGGCCTCAATATTTTCAGCCTCGACTACATAAACCTTTCGTAATAGTTCACGCGCCTGATCATACTTTCCATTCCAAGCAAGGGAGCGGGCGTAAGAAATTGTAATTTCCAATCGCTCTGGAAAGTCAGCGTGGCATTGCGCAAAGCTTTCAGAAGCTTCGTTTAACTTGCCCGCGGAAACTAGTTCCATTGATTGCGTGACGCATTCATCGGCGTTGCGTTCCTGCGCTTGCGAACAAATAGCAAAGCAAATGAAAAAAAGTATTGGGGCGATATGGCTCAGCTGGCTAATCACTTCGTGTTGAAACCTTTTCGTACCATATTTCCCCAGCCAGTATCTTGCTGTTTGAAATAATCGATATTTCCTAGCAAGCCCCAATACACCACTTTCGGATGATGAATAAAGGGTTCCAACATCGCGTATAAGAACATCGTCATTATGTCCTTGCTGTTGGTGTACTTGCGATAAAAAACCTGTTGAACAAAAATACTAGTGCCCGTAAGAAAAATCGCGAGGCTAAAACAAAATAGCAATAGTGCTAAGCAAAAAATGGCGTTTCCGCCGCCAGTCGCAAATAATATTGTCACGAAGACTATTCCAAACACTTCAATCAATGGCGTACAACGTTCTGAAAGAAACCAAAAAGGCGCGCTTAATAAGCCCACCAAACCATACTTGTATTTGAAGTTCATTTGCTTGTGCACGAGTAAGGTATCAATCGTACCTCGCGCCCAGCGTTTTCTTTGACTCTTCAACACTTTATAATCTTCTGGAGCTTCAGTCCAGCAGAAGAAATCTGGGACGTAGTCAATTTTGTAAGCCTCCTTTTTCTTTTTGAAATGAGCGTGCAATCGCATAACCAGTTCCATATCTTCTCCAACGCTAGAATGGTCATAGCCTCCAACTTCAACAATCGCGTCGCGATCGAAAAGGCCGAGGGCTCCAGAAATTATTAGTAAACCATTAGCTTCATTCCAAGCAGTTCTACCAAAAAGAAAAGCGCGGAAGTACTCCAGCACTTGAAAACGTGCTATGTTCGATTTCGGAAACTTGAGCTGCATTAGCCGCCCTTTTTTGAAAACGGAACCATTGGTCAAACCAATCATCCCACCAACCGCAACTACGCGTTCTTTATTGTTGCGCATTACCCGATGTATCATAGTCAGGAAAGTGTGCTCTACAATTAGACAATCCACATCTACACCAGCGAAGTACTCGGTGTCGCATACGTTTATGCCCGCATTCAGGGCATCGGCCTTTCTACCATTTTCCTTGTCAACCAAAATTAAGTTTCGATAGGCCACCGTTTTCGAGCGATATATCCCTCTTATGGGTTTGCAATCAATTTCGATATCTACTTCACAAGACTCATCCAACTCCATGTTGTAATTGTCTATCACCAATTGCAAGGTGTTGTCCTTGCTCCCGTCATTTACAATGATCAGTTTTAAATCGGGGTATTGTATGGCGAGCATACTGCGAATATTATCTACTATGGTTGCCGACTCGTTATAAGCCGGAGCAATAATCGATAAGGTCGGCGTTGCCTCACTTGATAGCAAATTGTTAAAGCGGGTAACAGATTCGTTGCGCTTCGTTTTCCAAATAATGTATGTAGAATATGCCGCCTGAATAAAATAGGCACCAAATATTATCGCCGCGAAGGCCAAAAAGCCTAGCTCGAAGATTTCAATGAAGTGTGAAGTTAAGAAATCGATCACGGCTTAAGTTTTATACCACTTTTCAGCAAGAGCTCAGAAAGGTTGTCACCAACAATTCTCTTCTTTAAGTGTTCTACACTTTGAGTAATGAGTTTCTTTTCCTTGTTGCTTTTTGTGTTCAAGTCCAAAGCCTCGACCGCGCTAAGCGCAGCCGGGTGATGCCACTTTTTAATTTGTTTTATGGCTTGTAACCTTACTTCGTCTTGAGCATCTTCAAGAGCCGGAATTAGTGCCGAATAATAGGAAGTCAGCTGCAGCTCTGTAGTCATCAGCAAAGCAAAAGAACGTACGGTTTCATTTTCTGATCCAAAGAGTTCGCGCAAACCGGGAAACTTATCCATTTTCCTTTTTCGCAATACATTTATCAGTTCTATTTTATCCCATTTGCTCAGCGTAAAAGGATAGTCCTTCAAAAATGCCAAAGGTTCCTCGCTGATTTTGGCGTAGAAAGTTTGAGCCAGTATGCGCAATTCAGATTGCGGAGAAACCAGAAAGGGCTTCAATTCATCCTTAACCGTATAAATTTCCATTTCTGCAAACTCATTAATGGCCTCGGCGCGTTGCACCCAATCGCCATTGCGCAATTGCGCAATACATTCTTCAAGAAATCCAAGAGAAAGATATGTGGTGCGTAGAGTTTTAGCTGATAAACCCTCTAAGGAATTGTGTAGAGTCTTAATTTCCGAGCGGAGCATAGCGCGCGCTAAGGGATCGAAGAGTAGTTTCTTTTTAAGTTCTGGTTGGCTGTTAAGAGCGACCTGGGTTTCAAGCCTGAGGGTAGAACTATCAATGGTACTCGATATCAGCTCACTTAAGTAGCTCTGAACTTCAGCAGCATATTTACTGCGTTTAATTTCTGCTCTACTTAAGTATAAGTTGTGGAGTACTGCGACAGCCATTAATCCTAAGAAGGCAACAAACAAGATGAAGCTCAGAAACATCAATATAGGATGTTCCGTAACCAGACGACTTGCAACGTTTACCAAACATAGGTGGGTTGGCATGGAAACACTTTTTTTCTAAGCCACTTTCAATCGGTTGTTTTGCTCAACAATCATTGGTAAGTATCTCATTACACGTGCGGCAAGCGCTTGCAATTGAACCGGTTTAGCGACAAAGTCTGAGGCTCCCTGTTGGAACACTTCTACAATTACTTTTTCTGTAGACATATCCTCGAGGATTATCACCGGCATTTTACTTTCTTGAATCTCTCGTATTTCATAGAGCAATTCAAATCCATTCGAAAATGGCATTAGAAGATTGCTGATAACTAAGTCAACCCTTTCGGATCGTACAAAGTCCAGCGCTTGTTCACCGTCTACGGCTCCGAGCACTTCGAATCCCATTTTGCGAAATTGATTGTCAAGGACAGCCAATAGAATTGGTTCCTTTTCTACAATTAATATTTTCATACTTGGGGTATGTTTTCGACCGGCCTTTAGCGCCGACCATCGTTTATCCTATCTCGATTAGATAGCTTCAAAAACTAGTCCACGAGCAGCCTCCGCAAATTGATGGTCAACAAGGGGTAGAAGTGCAATTTGTAAATCATTGATTAACAGCACTTAGTAATGACGCTTATACACGTCGCGAGGTGTCAATTCTGTTTTTAAAAAAGCGCAACTTATGCCAGTCAGCTTAAACAAAAAGCTTTTCGGTTTGCAAGTTTAGAAGATGAAATTTGGGTGTGCCCCTATATGCTTTGCTGAAGCAGCATATAGGGTCGCTATGTTTCGAAGCTCGCTAGGCGCTCGGTCCCTGATCTTGTGGCTGTGCTTAAAAACTTCTACCGCAAGCGGTAAGTTTTCACTACATCCACAAACAGCGACTGCTCCCATTCGGTCGTACTTCTCACAGCGCTCACACATGTTGAGCTTCGCGAGAATCATTATACTTGTAAAGAAATGAATACGCCAATCATCGTACTTGCTGCCGGAAATTCTTCACGCTTGGGCGAACCCAAACAGCTACTTAAAAGGGGAGAAGAAAGTTTGCTCAGCTATGTTGTGAAAGAATGCTTGGCAAGTAAACTGGGCGAAGTGCTGGTCGTACTTGGTGCCGAGGAAGAAAAAATGCGCGCAGAAATCGACACCTTAAATTGTATGATCATCGTCAACGACAATTGGGAAAGTGGTCAGGCTAGCTCCATAGCCTGCGCAGCGCAAAGCATAGATGAAGAAAGTGTTGAAGGGGTTTATGTAGTCTTAGTTGACCAAGTGCATTTTTCAAAAAATGTATTAAAGAAAATTGAAACGGAGCGCAAGAAAAGTGATGGCGAGATTCTTGTCTGCCAATATCAGGAGGGATCGGGGCCACCTTCATTCTTTCATAAATCCTACTTGCCCGCCTTGTGCAAGCTGAGCGGAGCACAAGGTGCTAAACCGATTATCAAAGACAATAAATCAAAAGTGGTTCAAGTAAAATTTCCGTTAGGTCACCTGGATATCGATTTCCCCAAAGACCTCAAGCGCTTAAGGGATTTGTAGCACCCCTTAGTTACGATTTGCATCTCTTTCTTCCCTCGTAGGAAAACTCAAAGCGCCACTGCTATAGGTCTGACCAAAAGTTCTTACGCATGAATAGACCTGCGATACTGCGTCAATGAACTGCTCTTTGGTGAGTTCCTTTAGTGGGTGAATAAATACCGACCAAAGCAGCTCATCCGAAACCGCGTACTTAACATCCAATGCGGTATGAAAATGTGCTTGCATACAACGCATTAGTTGTTCGTCAGAAACTTTATTTGCTTCTATCACTGGCGCTATTACCCTCATTCTATTATGAAGCTCATCGGTTATGCAGATAAACGTAACGCCATTTATCACAAAACGCCAATGGCCTTCACGCCCATCAATGGTATCACTCATTGTGTAGATGACACTGTTTAGGTTTTGATTGTTCATTGCGTAGGTTTTATTTGTTGCTCTAAAGTGTACGCCTTTAATTGAATTAGCTGTCCAAAAAATTTCGAAACTTCTTACTAGTAAAGAGTTTAACTATACCCAAGAAGATTGCCACTACCTTAATACCCGTTCCAATTGTAAGCACCAAATCTGCACCTGGTTTGTGCGTTAGTTTATACAAGGCACCCACAATCATAACAATCCAACCAATCAAGAGTAGGGCAATAATGTACTTTACTTTCATAGAGACCTCGGATCTTAGCGATCATAAAATAAGAAATATCAATTTGATGAAAGCCTAATATTAACCCTGGCACCTTCTTAAGCGTGAGGGATAGGAAGGATGGGAGGTACGACCAGTACTTTTTGTTGTGGCGCCTAGCTCTTCTTAGCGCCCTAGCGCTAGAAGAAGTGATAGAGGCGACACCAAAAAGTACCGAAGCGAACGCGGAGTCCTGGATAGCCTGACCTTGAGCAATTCCTTTTCCGCTTGCGGAAGAAAGAAATTGCTCAAGGGCACGCCCAAAACATGCAAACCCATCTCAACTAAATGTCACAACAACCAATGTTTGCAGTTCCAGATTTTTAAACTTAGCTTTGAATCGAATTATGAACACAACTTGTTGGAACACATATTTTAGCTCATTCTTTTTCTTCTTTGCTGAGGAATAGGCTTTTATTGTTGTTTCAAAAATGATAATGGAGTCCTATTTTATAGGGCTCTTTTTTTTATGTCTATGGCTGAGCAAAAAATAATCGTTCAAGGTTTTCCCGGCTGTTTCCACGAGGAAGCGGCCATGAAGTTTTTCGGGCAGACGGAATTGAACTTTGTCAATGCGCGCACCTTTGAGTTGCAAGCGCAAGCGCTACAAGAAAATAGAAGCGACCACTTGTCGATTATTGCCATCGAAAATTCTATTGCTGGAACAATTTTACAGAACTATCGCATTTTGCGTGAACAGGGGTTCAGAGTTGTTGGCGAGGTCTACCTACGTATCGTTCACAACCTAATGGCTTTGCCTGGAGAAAAGGTTACAACACTTGAAAGGGTTAGTTCTCACCCAATGGCCATTAATCAATGCCTGGACTATTTTAAAAAGTATCCATCTATAAATTTGGTTGAGTCCGATGATACCGCTCTAAGTGCTAAACTTATTCGTGAAGGTGCTACGGCTGCTGTTGGAGCTATTGCTAGTAGCCGTGCTGCAGATTTGTATGATCTGGAAATATTGCAAGCAGGTATCGAAACTTCTAAAACCAATTACACTAGATTTTTTATCGTTCAACATCCTGATCAGCCGTTGCCAGATACTGCTTTTAACAAAGCTTCAATCTATTTGCGTACCGCGCACCAGAAAGGCGCTCTGCTTGGTGTTTTAGAAAAGATATACGCCCACAATATTAACCTCAGCAAGTTACAGTCCTTCCCAATTCTGGGAGAGGTGAACAAATACTACTTTCATCTCGATTTGGAGTTTGAGTCAATGGAGGATTACGAAAAAGCCATTCACGATTTACACGAGGTAACCACCTTAATCGAAGTTTTGGGTGTCTATACTAAAGCCGAAGTCGATGATTATTAGTCCCAGTAAAAGAATCGCCGACATTCAGGAGTACTACTTCGCAAGAAAGCTTCGAGCCATAGCAGGTTTGGAAAAGTCTGGTAAGAAGATTATCAATTTGGCGATAGGTAGTCCCGACTTGCGTCCTGCTCCTGCAGTATTGGAGGCTTTAAACGAAGCAGCTGCCGCGCCCGACGCAAACAAGTACCAATCCTACAGAGGCTTGCTCGTACTGAGAGAAGCTTTTGCAAACTGGTATCAAACTAAATTTTCAGTTTCCCTAGATGCTGCGGACGAAGTGCTTCCTTTAATCGGTTCGAAAGAGGGTATCGTACATATTTCGATGAGTTTTTTAAATGAAGGCGATGAAGCCTTAGTTCCAAACCCTGGTTACCCAGCCTATGCAAGTGCTACGAAATTGGCTGGTGCACGGGTGCGTTACTATGCTTTGACCGCTGATGGCAATTGGATTCCCGATTTAAAAGCATTGGCTCAGCAAGATCTTTCATCGGTTAAAATTATGTGGCTGAATTACCCAAATATGCCAACTGGTGCGAGTGCTTCACGAGAATACTTTGAAGAGCTTGTGGCTTTTGCGCGTGAGCACAGTATTCTTCTCTGTCACGATAATCCTTATGCATTTATTCTCAATGAAACTGGTTTAAGCTTGTTGTCGATAGACGGAGCGAAGGATGTTGCTCTAGAGCTTAACTCTTTGAGCAAGTGTTTCAATATGGCAGGCTGGCGCGTAGGTGCGCTCTTAGGAAAGGCGTCATACCTCAATGAAGTAATGAAGTTCAAAAGCAATATGGATTCTGGTATGTACAAGGCTGTTCAAATGGCAGCGGTTAAGGCCTTGGAATTGGGTGACGATTGGTATGCGTCGCAAAACAAAATATACCGCGAGCGCAGAAAAATAGTTTGGGAAATAATGGATACACTAGCTTGTACATATGATAAAGAAGCGAGTGGCCTCTTTGTCTGGGGGCAGCTTCCAGATGAAAGCGTAGATTCGGAAACTTTTGTAGAATCGCTTTTGAATGCTACCGGCGTATTTATTACGCCTGGTTTCATTTTTGGAACCCAGGGCAAAGCCTTTGTGCGTATAGCTTTATGCTCTCCAAAAGAAACCTTAGAAGCTGCACATGAACTAATTGCAAACTGGAAAAAGATTTCGTGAAAGTTACAGTTATAGGTATGGGTTTAATCGGTGGTTCAATTGCAATGGAATGCAAGTCGAAGGGCTACCATGTTGTGGGCGTAGAATCCAATTCGTACCACGCCAATCAAGCGCTAGATCTGGGGCTGGTCGATTCAATAGAAGGATTAGACGAAGCCCTAATTGGCGCAGACCTTGTTGGACTCTGTATTCCAGTCGGTAGTATTCGAGATTTACTTTCAAGAGTCCTAGATAAAATTACTACGGAGCAAACAGTATTCGACGTTGGCTCTAACAAGGAAAATATTTGCAAGGCTGTTGCTGAGCATCCAAAACGGAATCGCTTTGTGGCGGCACATCCCTTGGCGGGTACTGAGTTTTCAGGCCCTAATGCCGCATTGCGTGATTTGTTTTTTGGTAAGAGAAACATCATTTGCGAAAGAAAATTGTCTGCCCCAGACGCTTTAAAAAGTGTGACTGGGCTATTTGCGGATATGGGTATGGAAAATTTATTCATGCCTGCGAGCGATCACGACAAGCATATGGCTTATGTGTCGCACTTGTCGCACGTTACCTCTTTTACTCTAGGGCTAACGGTCTTAGATATTGAGAAGGACGAAAAGCAAATATTTAATCTCGCTAGTACTGGTTTGGAATCTACCGTGCGTTTGGCGAAAAGTTCTCCAGTAACTTGGGGAAGCATTTTTACAGATAATGCAGACTACTTATCTGAAGCATTAGAAAAATATATAGACTACATAACTGCCTTTAAAAAAGCAATCGACGATCGCGATCTTCTAGAGATTACAAGAATGATGGAGAGCGCCAATGAAATGCGTCGAGTTTTAGATGGCATCTAACAAAGAGAAAGTAACATTATTATGAATAGTGAAGAAAAGCAATCGACCTTTGCAAAAGGAGATATTCCTTACTTGATTGCGGGCCCCTGCAGTGCAGAGACACGCGAACAGGTCTTGGGTATTGCACATCATTTGAAAGAGAACAAAAAAGTGCATTGCTATCGAGCGGGTATTTGGAAACCCCGGACTCGTCCGGGAACCTTTGAAGGGGTGGGGGCGAAAGGTCTCGCTTGGTTGCAAGCAGTTAAAGAAGAAACGGGGCTGGCTGTTACCACAGAAGTAGCTAACGCGCGTCACGTAGAGCTTTGCCTAGAATTCGATATCGATGTGTTATGGATTGGTGCACGTACTTCTGTTAACCCTTTTGCCGTGCAAGAAATTGCCGACGTATTAAAAGGAGTAGATGTACCCGTTTTGTTGAAGAATCCAATAAACCCTGATCTCGCGCTTTGGTTGGGTGGAGTCGAGCGTTTGCAGAAAGTCGGTATCACCGACTTGGGTGTTATTCATAGAGGCTTTTCTCACTTGGGTGAGAAGTACTATCGCAATCGTCCGCAATGGCAATTGCCAATTGAGTTCAAAAGACAGAAGCCAGATATTCCAATCATAAGTGATCCGAGCCACATTTGCGGCCGTCGCGATATCTTGCAAGAAGTGGCACAGAAAGCGCTTGACCTTGACTTCGACGGCCTAATGATTGAAACGCATACCAGCCCAGACGACGCTTGGAGCGATGCCAAACAACAAATAACCCCGGCAGTATTAGAAAAGATGATTGGCGACCTAGTTCTTCGGCGAGATAAACAAGGTGACGTTGGACTGCAAAGTGAGTTAGGGAATCTTAGAGACGAAATCTCGCTAATAGATGAAGATTTATTTGAACTACTAGCCAGTCGTATGCAGGTGGCGCAAAAAATTGGCGCCTATAAAAAAGCAAACAACATTACCATTCTACAGCAAAAGCAATGGAACAAAATTTTGGATAAGGCAAAAGGTAAAGCTGCAGACCTTGGAATTAGCGAGCAGTTTATCGTGAAGTACTTGCAAGCTATTCACGATGAAAGTATTCGCCAGCAGCAAGACGTAATGAAT
>CAZZIZ010000068.1:0-15552 GCA_964654535.1 uncultured Chitinophagales bacterium | reverse complement strand
TCTAAAGTTGTGTATTGACCACCAGAAACGCTCGCATCCGAAATTAAGAAGTAACGTGACTTATCACTAAACAAACTAACGTCGTCGTTGGGTTGCCAGTTAGGATTGGCATAAAGTTGCGTATCAAAATATCCTGTGTTTCTTTCCCCAACGAATTCTATATAGTCTCCAGGCCCAAAATTGTTTACGTCGGAAACGTAAATCGGAACCAGCTCTCCCTTAGAATAAAGTCTAAATGCATCTGGCTGCATTTCGATTCCGCTCGCATTAAGTGTTTCGAAAGGAATACGATATAGACCGTCCTCCGCTACATCAAATGAATAGTACGTTTTGGAATAGTCTATCCATTCGTTTCCATATTGCTGAGCATAGGTCAGCATTGAAATCGATACGAGAAGAAGAACTACGATTGGGCGTAGTTTGCTATTTAGCATAGATAATTTGTTGAGGGTTATCTAACCTTGTACATCTTTCCGATAGCATGCTTCCCGAAAAGTTTGTCCAAGTTCCTTGTTGTTACATTTGAGTACTTATCCCATTCCGAACCATCGGCGTCACTAACAATTACTCTATAGAAGTAAACGCCATTAGCTAACTCGTTGCCGAACTTATCATATCCATCCCATCTGAAATCGGTTATGTTTCTACCGATATGTACGTTTCCTAATTCCGATTTGTCAAACTCACGCACGACTCGTCCTGAAATATTCATTACCTGAATCTTAAACACATCTGGGAACTCTCTTCCCGTAAGTGTAAAGATGAACTGGGTTGAAGTGGTAAATGGATTCGGATAGTTCAGTAAATTTGAAACTAGTGATTCAAGAATCACTTCGAAATCTACTTCGTAGTCGTAGCTGCCCGATTCGTTACCAGCCATATCTCTACCAACTACTTTCAATTGATAAGTGCCGCTTTCCTCAAAATCTCTTTTTAGACTTATGTGCGCTTCATTTAAATCGGGTAACTGACTTGGATCAGAAGGAGAGAATTCTAAATCGCTATAATTAACGCGTTCGTTAGTCCCGTCAGGATAAATCAAATACAAGTCTGCAATAGTCGAATCGGTCAAAGCCGTCTGAGCGTTCTCGTCTTTTATTTTCACTATGATCTCTGGTGATGCGCTTACGATATCACCATTCAAAATATGCACGCCGTCAAAAGTTACATCAACCAATGGGTTAATGTTGTCATTGATAATGAAAAACGGAAAGCGAACAATATTGTTGAAGTTGAATTTCTCGGCTTGTTCTCTATTAGGATTCACGTTTACTTCTAAGAAATAACTGCCACCTGGTAATTCTTGCGATGGGAATGTAAAGACAGCATTTTGGGTTTCTCCTTCCGCAAATGCATCCAATGGAGCCGGTGCTTCTGTACCCGTAGTCAATTCTCCTGTAACCGATTCGCCAACAATGATTTCTTGGTTGTCAGCATTTATGAATGTGTATTCTACCCGCACATCATCAAAAACGCAGCTTGAAGCGTTGGTTACAGCCATTTCGAAACTTATGTTCTCGCCTGACCTCAAAGTATCCGACTGGAAATCTAAGAATACATTTTGGTCTAGGGCTAGTTCTCCTGCTCGTTGCATATGAACCTTCCAGCTGTTTAGGCGTGGCGGTGTAAAGTTTATCGAATCGCGGTTTATAGCGCGCAATTTTAAGAAAGGGAAGTTCTCTGCATTCACCCAACTAATATCTACGCTGTTACTACCGCTGGAATTAAGAATAAATGTTTCCTCAAAGTTGTTGTTGAAACCATACAGTTCAATATCAAAAGCTTCATCTGCATCTTGATCAACGTCAAATTCTAATCTGTCCCATGCCTTGGAAGGTCCAATCAATTGTGTTTCATAACTACCTTCTTTGACTTTTCCTGCTACTAAAATGTCGAGGTTCAAAACATCATTAACTGTTTCAGCAGTTAGGTATGTTGATTCAAAATCGGGATCGCCTTTTCTACCAAATAGAATGAAGGGTCTGTCGTGAAGATCACTCCCATTATTGTCAACGACTTTTGTCAAATCACCAATTCCTTCTGCACCAAGCTCTTCTAAGATTTGAACCACATTATTTTGGTAAGGTGCATAATCGGGATTGTTGCTACTTACTCGGTGCTCTAGTAAACTGTATGCCATTATGTAGTGGCCATCAGGAATATCGTTGAGGAAGTTTTCAATCATCTGCCATTTATGATTCAATGGTGGGGCACCAGGACCTACCCAGTCTAGGTCGCCAGTGAAGAACTCAAAAATTTCTTTCGTGCTTCCAGTAAACCCACCGCAAAAGTTCTCGCCATAAATTCCTGAGTTCTGACATTCTTCTTGAAATGGTGGAGCTTGCTTCACACTCAACCATGGTTCTAATATTTGCTTCGGTGTAAACACCGCGAACCCTATACCTCCAGTACAGGGAGCATCTGAAAGCTTCAGACAAGTTTCGGCAACCAGTCTTGTTCCATTTAGGTAATAACCAATATCGCTAATGGTCATGGCCGAAGTATAAGGTGCCAATCCGGTTACCGCTCTAACTGCGTTTACGGAATTACCAAAGTCAAAAGAGCCAATTGAATTGATAGTCATTCCATCGTTAAAAATGTTCTCTGCTAATTGGGCAGGATGCGATTGACACCAACCTGCATCTCCGCCAGGAGAATAAATAAACGAAGAGCTTTGCCATTCGTTTCCTCCACCCGATCCATCGGAATTGCCGACGCGCCAGAAGTAGGTTTGATCCTCTTCATAGCTTACGTTTGGCATCCATTCTATTACACCTCCCAGTTGAGTTATTTCCGTTTGGACCATAAAAGGGCTGTCAAAACTATCTGTGTTATCAATCTGCAATACGAATGTGGACGGAGCATCTAAAATAGAAACCGCTGTCGAAGCTTTCAAAGTGACGTCAGGATCGCTTACAATTGCATATCTGCAAGGTTCTATTGGAATAGCAGAAGACGGAAGAACCAATAGTTCTTTAGTGGTGACGTTATTCGATTCACAATCTTCTTGGATCAGATTGTTGGGATCAAGTTGAACCTTAAAGCTACTAAGTCCAAAATTACTTGCCGCTTCATTTGGCAGTGTTAGGGAAACAGTATCCTTGTAAAGTGGCGCTCTGATCATTCCATCAAAGGCGATTTCTACGTTGCCATCTGGTAATGTTCTTTCTACCAAGAGCTCTAAAGAATCTACATCCGCTTTACCCGCATTTGTAATCGCCAGTTTCACATCAAAGAATTCTACCGCTTCAGAAATCACAGGTGGCTCGAAAAAGACATCTTCAGTTTCCAGTAAAAACTCTGGGTTATCAAAGTGATATGGTTCAACTGCAGGATCTCCCTGTAAGGTAAACTCGTGGCAGGTGACCTTGGTACCAAACTGGTTCGGGTCGTAAATATCATTAACAGCTTCGCGAATACAAACACCATAAGACTCGCCATAATTATCTAAGGAGATGTTTTGATAAAATGCTTCTGTAAAGAAGTCTAAGAATATTGGGAAGCCCAATCCAACACTTGCCAGGAAACCGATTGAACCTCTCTCTTCAGCAAGCGTCCATTCTAAGGGAAGCCCAAAAGTATCTTCATGTATGTTCCCAATAAAACAAGAGAGCGATAAAAACAATGGGTAACGCCCCGCGTTATCAATGAACTGTACTGCCGGTAAGTCGAAAGCCCAATCCTGACCACTTGAATGTCCAAAAAACGTAAGTAAGCCTATTCCGTCTTCTATGGTTTCTTCAACTTCCCCTGGGAGCGGGATCATTGCCGCGTCATCTTGTTTGGCAATGGTTATGACTACGTTGTTTCCAGTAATAGAATCTTCTGTAGTTTTTTTATAATCATTCAAGTACCCATCAATGAAATCGACTTCGGCCAATGTTGCTCCTCCTCCAATATGTATCAGGTGCTTCATCCAAATTCTTGAATCAATATCACATCCGACATTGGCCATGGAGTTCTCATAAGTAATCACCTTGTCCAAATACGCCTTCACATGAGATGGCTGACTCGCGCTTAATCTACCTGTAGCTAATTGAAATCTGTAATCATCAATATTTCTCGAAGACAGAATGTTGTCCGAGCCCTTGTGACCATAAGTCGGTATAAGGTTATCTTCTCGATACATTTCATCGGTAAAGGCCTTGCTATAAACGAAGGATCGGCCGACTAGAAAAAGAAAGTTGGGTTCTACATTCCAATTGCCCGCAGCAAATTGATCTACGATGAAATTTGAAAAGTTTCTAATCGATAAAGGATGCTTTGAAATACCATGCGCAAATTGATGGTACAATTCGTCTATCTCTACCATTAGAACCTGATGGCTTCCGCCTGCTTCCGATCTTCTGTAGTCAGCATATCGCTGAACCTCGTCCACCGGACCAGTAGTTAAAGATTTATGGTATAGTAGTATAAAATCACCACTGTTCGCAGCAGAAGAAAAGTCTCTAAAAGTTATTGGATTCAAACTCGAGACTTCGTTCATTGCATTGACGTTGGTTGTCGTGCTTATGAAAAAGTCACGTCTGCCCATAGAGCCAAGTTGTGGTATGAAGAACTTGTACAAACCGTTTTCTAAAACGGGCAAGTATCTTCTGTTTTCGGTTAGGTCATATAGGACCGCCTGACTGCCACCATCAAAATTGCTAATCTCTATGTACTTGCTGTCGTTGTTTCTTAAAGTGAAATCAAACGAACGCTCATTCGAAAAGTTAAATAGACGCGGGTAAGTCATGCATACTGAAGCAATAGAAAACTTCGACACATCACCAGCCGATGAAACATTGTAAACACCTTCCAACGTAAACTTTGAATTTGGAGAAAGTGTGCTCACGGGCACTTCAAATTCATAGTCGTTTGTAGCATAGGCTTCAAACTGATCGTCAACATATTCGGTATCGTTCACGTGCAAGCGCAATCTGTGATCTGGGATAACGAAAAAGTTATTGTTTCGTCCCATTATTTTTGCCTCGCAAACCGCTTCATCTTCAGGGCCGTTGAAGTCTACAAACTCTAAGTTTAAATTAACGTCGAGCATAAATCCGTTAAAGGTAGATACATCATTTCCTCCGGGGTGAATCGTACTCACGAAACCCTCGCCTTGTTCATAGTCTCCTGTGTAGTTGTTTACAGATCCAAGAGAGTGGTCAGGCAATCCTTGAAAGAAGGCTTGTTGCAGGAGTTCTTTATGTTTGTACATAAAGCCTGACTCAGCTGCGGGGGGGTTACTTATGTTGTTCGGAGTATCGTTAAAACGCAAAGGCGGCGAGCCATTTGTGTCCCAAGTCAAATAGTACAATCCATTCGGAGAGAAAAGGCTGGTTTCAATATTGGGTTGATGAAAAGGCTCTTGATAAAGTTGCGTATCAAAATAGCCGTCATTTTTTCTGCCAACAAATTCTATATAATCATTTGCCCCAAGGGTTCCAGTTGTGCTTACATAAATAGGCACTTCCTCTCCGCGATTATACAAACGAAACCCAGATGCCTCCAAAGGCATATCAGTTGTGCTCAATGCCTGAAAAGAGATTCTGCTTAAACCATCTTTCTCAATTTCAATTGCGTAATACTCCTTTGAATGATCAATCCACTCGTTGGAGTAAGTCATATTATTCTGCGCCACTAGAGACACAGAAAAAATACTTAGGCTTGAAAGTATAAAAACAGTTAGTAATAACTTGTAGTGACTCATTCTCATTATACCTCTTAGTTTATTGTACCCCTTGCTTAAGAGAGTTCCAGTCTAGTTTAATCGAAAAAACATGCGAGAAGAATCCGGTGTCGGTATTGTTCAATCCTGTAAAAGCATAGTCAATCGTAACCGCTTTTACGTTTATCCCTACACCAATGTTTGGCTGAATACTCCAAGACTCATCAGCCTCAAAATCATCTCCCGTTATGCGTTGAATATTGTTGAAGCCCGTGCGCAGAAAGACTAGCCCTTTGTAAGCAAGTTCTGCTCCCAAGCGTGGATCGGCACTAATTGGGTTTCCTGAAAGTAAAGTGTTTCTCTTGCCGTCCGTCGTAACTTGAATATCAAGTTCTGCCAACAAGTTTAAGTCTTGATTAATTGTAAAAACATAGGCTCCACCTAAAACTATTTCTGGTCGAGTTATCTCAACAGAGTTAACTGGAATTTCGTTATTGGTCGCAGCCAAAACATCTTGTTCGCGATCAGTAAAGTTAAAAGACCAAGCATTTACAGTTGTGGTAACGTTTCTTACAATCGCACCGAGTCGTATGTTGTTCGATGTTAGATACTGAGCAGCAAGGTCAATTCCAAATCCCCAAGAATTGGCAAAGGATCCAACTTGTCTGTGAATCAATTTTAAGTTTCCACCAACTTGCAGTTGTTTATAATGTTGCGCGTACGAAAGTATAAAGGCGTAGTCGGCAGCGGAAAATGTACTTAAGTTGTCATAGTTAATACTGCCATCCGGCTCTACGATAAAAAGAGTGTTTGGAATATCATCTACGCCAAAACGAAGTATCGTTAAACCGAAGGCGTGCTTATCATCAATAATTGGAGCAGCCAAACCCAAGTAATCATATTTTCCTTGACCCGAAAAAATTTCCGAGTGCATAAACGAAACCTGAAAGTTTTCTATTTGTGTAAGACCAGCTGGATTCCAATAACCAGAAGTCACGTCTTTTACGGCAGCAACCTGAGTGTTGCCCATTCCTAAAGCTCGTGCTCCAACACCCAATGAGAGGAACTCATTACTAAAAGTCCTAGACTGTGCATTTGCTATCTGGAAACTGGCTCCCACCAGTGCCAATATCAAGGCGCTTATTTTTATTATTCTCAACATTAGATAGTTTGACAAATAGATGATTTAGTAATAAGATGGGTTGCAAAAATGGTACAAAAAAGCAGAGTTTATTTTCAGAAGTCAATACGAACGCAAGTCTCTGATTGTTATTGCCTTAGCCCAAAATAAAGTTAGCCCAAAATCAAGCCAAAAGCCTCTCTAATTTTCCTCAAAATCACCTGATTCTGTTGCTTTCATGACCATGTTGCATTCTATTTCGAAGGCGCTTTCTGAGTATCTTTTAAATATGGGCGTTACCCTTCTGACCTCATTGTAGAAGGCCCTCTTTCCCAAAGGGAAAAGGCCTTACACAACGAGGTCAAGGGTCAGGCTTTCGGCGCTCGCTCTGTTCTGCTTTCTTCACGCATCGCCCCTCCAGCACTAGGGTGCTGAGGGCTCGGCGTTCGTCAGCAACAGGAGCTCAGACAACCGCTGCGCTCCGCCTCTATCCTTAACGCATATCCTTAACGTAGGCGCTAAAGACTTCGTACTATTTCTTCGTGATTATGCAGAGTCATGCACTTGTGATGACCCTTCGGACAGCGATCATATCCAATTTTGGAACATGGCCGACAAGACAAATTTTGAACCTCGAAAACTAAACTCTTTTCAGGGTTTAGCGGCATATAAGGGTACATACCAAACTCGGGAATAGTGTTTCCCCAAAGCGAAACAATTTTCTTTTTCAAGGCTGCAGAAATGTGCATCATCCCAGTATCGTGCGTTACAACCGCATCGGCTTGTTTGCAAACGCTCGCCGATTGATTTAGGTTTATGCTGCCACAAGCATTGTAAACGTGTGACAAACCCTGCGCAATAAAATCTCCACTTGCTCGATCTTCCTTGCCGCCCAAGAGTACTACCGGTTGCTTAATGACGCTACACAGTTCCTTAATCCTTTCCTTCGGCATTTGTTTTGTGGCGTGTTGACCACCTATCGCAAAGGCAATGTAGGCTTGGCTTATAGCTGGAAAAAGTTCTTTAATATCCACTTCGTCTTTCGTGGGAATAAAGTAGTCAAGACCATGGCCATCATTTACAACACCGTACTCCTCAACCGTAGCCATATATCTATCCACTAGGTGCATTTTTGGCAATCGGTCGATTTTTAAATTGACTTTAAGCCATTTCGCAATGTTGCTTTTAAAAAAGGAATGACTCTTTACGCCCAGTGCTTTCTTTATTTTCCTGGTGCGTAAGTTGTGATGTAAATCAATAACTAGGTCAAAATTTTCCTGCCGCAATTCTTCAATTAATGTGGGGTAATCATCTACAAGTTCGTGCACCTTGTCGACGTGGGGATTGTTGTGCAGCATAAAGGCATATGCCTTTTTAGTAGCATAGTGTAGCTGCACATCCTGCATTTGATTTTTTACGCAGCGCACTACAGGCGTAGTCAGAACTATATCGCCTATAGAGCTAAATCGAAGGATGAGTATTTTGCTAGGCGCGCTAATAGTGCTCGATTCTTAGGTGGTATTAAAATTGCCTACTAGATATTTTTGAGCTTCTTCAGCATAATGCAGCGCACCCTTTTTTATGCGTTCTATTTGATTCGGATTCACCTGTCGAACAACTTTGCCAGGAGAACCTAGAACCAGTGACCCAGGAGGAATTACTGTGTTTTCCGTGACAAGAGCATTGGCTCCAATTACGCAATTATCTCCTATTACAGCATTATTCATTATGATTGCTCCCATTCCTATGAGGCAAGTATTACCCACGGTACAGCCGTGTAGAATAGCTCTATGGCCAACCACGCATTGCTCCCCGATTTTAACCGGTACGCCCTCGTCAACATGTATTATGCAATTGTCTTGAATATTCGTGAAAGCGCCTATTACAATGCTGTCGTTGTCGCCACGCACAACCGCGCCATACCATATCGAAACATTTTGATTGAGTTCAACTTGACCTAGTACGGTAGCATTTTCGGCAACGAAGACATTCTTTTTTACAACTACGAGGCTCTTTAAGTGTTGCAAGTACGAAGTTTCAGCACTCATTTGTGGTCAGGAATTCTTAGCGTAAATTGATGGCTTTCGCAATCTAAGGTTTTCGAATATTCGGTTGTCTGGTCGCGTTGTTCGGATTGGTCCGTCCAGAGTTTGCTCCTTGTCTTGCCGCAGCACTTTGGGTCGAAAGTTTTCGAGAGGCTGCCGGATCGAGGTTTGCCAAAATACTTAGCACCTGTGCTTTTTCTCTTCCGCTCACACTGACATCCTTAAAAATATTGATCACCTCTTCGGACTTTGTGTTCGCAAATACTCTGGGTAACATAGTATTCGGATTATTCTTGCTGACCTTACCAACCATTTCCAGAGCACTGACGATGTTGGTTCGTCCAGCTTCCGTATCGTCAAACATTAGGTCTAAGCCTTGGCGGTGATACTGGTAAAAGGCTTTTCTAATGTCCAAAAACCTGTTGTTCAGCAAATCGTCTATCAGTCTGAAACGGTTTCGCTCAACGGTTTTCGTAGTTATCCAACCTGCAAATCCACTGTTCTGAGCTATGTCAACAAGTTGCTTGGCTTTAGTCAAGTAAACTGTTCCGCCTTCTTCAGAAAAAGAGTCATAATCCAGTGCCAAAATTATGTTCGCATAAAAAGCGAGTACATGAGTTAGGTTAGATAAAAAGGCATTTGGGTCATATTCCAAAGGCGTAAATGGAGCATAATTAAATTCCATTTCATTGTCTTGGTGACGGAATATTTGAGTCGAGTATGAAGAGTTGTAAACCGGACGAGTCGCATTGATAATTACCTCAGCGCGGAAACGTGTACTCGATATTTCCTCAACAATATTGATATTGATATTGCAAATAATTTTTTCCTCTTCTGTGAATTCGTCATTTGTCCAACGACGATTGTTCATAAATTCAAAGATGTCTGTTTCCAGGTTTTCAAAAATGGCCGGATCGGCAATTTGCACTTGCGTGGTTTGAACGCGCACATTGCAATTCAGTTCTTGCGCAGTTAAGCTCGAACCAATTAGAAGTAGGAAGAGAGGAATGAGTCGCATCATTTTTTAGCACTTAATTTCAAGGCGTAATTTAAAATATCTTTTGCCACTTCGTCTTTTGACTTTAACGAAAAATCCTTGCGTTCATCGTTGCGGTCTAAAATAGTTATTTTATTAGTATCGTGCCCGAAGCCTGCACCCTTTACGCGCAAACTATTCATAACGATAAAGTCGAGTTTTTTTGATTTGAGTTTGCCCTGAGCATACGTTAGCTCTTTCTCTGTTTCCAGTGCAAAACCAATCAATAATTGGTTCTTCTTTTTCTTCTTGCCCAGACCCTTCAGAATGTCATCGTTTTTTTTCAAATTTAAAGAAAGCGTAGAGTCTTTCTTTTTGATCTTTTCCTTCGCCGCCTTCACAGGACGATAATCACTTACAGCAGCAGACATAATGCACCAGTGGTGTTTCGCAAAGTGCTTTTCCATTGCGGCTTTCATTTCGGCAGTTGACTCCACACGAATTAGTTTTATATTGCTGTGCTCCACCTCAAGTGCGCTGGGCCCTAAGACCAGTGTAACCTTAGCTCCTTGATTTGCTGCTTGAACTGCCAATGCCACGCCCATTTTTCCTGTAGATCTATTGCCAATGAAACGAACCGGGTCAATGGCTTCGTATGTTGGACCACCACTAATAAGAATTCGTTTACTCTTTAAGGGCAGCGATTTTGAAAAATGCGCATTTACATCTTTAAGAATCTGCTCAGGCTCTGCCATTCTACCTTTTCCAACTAGACCGCTAGC
The DNA here is from genome assembly GCA_964654535.1 of uncultured Chitinophagales bacterium. Classification (GTDB taxonomy): domain Bacteria; phylum Bacteroidota; class Bacteroidia; order Chitinophagales; family UBA2359; genus CAZZIZ01. The sequence continues at coordinate 4,979 of CAZZIZ010000068.1, read as the reverse complement.
TAATTCGCCATCTTCAACGTCAAGGATTTGTACCTCGTGTTTTTTCAAGCGCTTAATGTTTTCCTGAGTTGATGGATGAGCCCACATATCCAAATCCATTGCGGGTGCGGCAATAACTGGGCATCTGGCAGATAGATAAGTTGCGAGCAAAAGATTGTCGCATAATCCGTGCGCCATTTTAGCAAGTGTGTTTGCAGATGCAGGAGCTATAAGAAATATGTCCGCCCACAAGCCAAGTTCAACGTGGTTATTCCAGACCTCTCCTTCTTCATTGATGAAGCTCGAGTAAACTTTGTTTTTAGAGAGAGTAGAAAGGGTAAGTGCAGTAATGAAAGTTTCTGCCGCAGGGGTGCTGACGACTTTAACCTCAGCGCCCGCTTTTACCAGTAGTCTTACCAGGAAAGCCGATTTGTATGCAGCGATGCTGCCACATACGCCTAGAAGTATTTTCTTGCCTTTAATCATTTAAGATTTTTCTATCAGGCAATGTGACGAATAATTGGGGTAGAAAAAGAACTATTCTTCGTCTCTATTGCGATGATAAACTTTGTCTTCCAAAAACTCTTCCAAAGCCAAAATAGTTTGGTGTGGAAGCTTTTCGTAGAAGCGAGAAATTTCTATCTGCTCTCGGTTTTCAAAAACCTCTTCTAGGTTGTCAGTCGTACTTGCAAACTCTTGAAGTTTAGCGTGTAGTTCTTCTTTCATTTGTGCATTGATTTGAGCCGCACGTTTTCCGCAGATTGAAATCGATTCATAAATGTTACCCGTTTTCTCGGCGATATCCTTTAAGCTTCGCGTTTGAGCACTTGGGTTTATGGTTTGTAACAGAGTCTTGTTAAATGTGGTCATGACTGGTTAAGTTTTTCAATTTGTGCAAGACTTCGATTGTACATTTTTTCTGCATTTCTCGAGTATTGACTTTCTGGGTATCGGTCTATAAATAAAATGTAGGTCTCAACAACCTGGTTATATCTTTCTAATTCTTTTGATGGAATACTATTTTCCGCTAATCGGAAATAAGAATCGAGCACCAAATGTTCAAGTTCCTCACGATCTTTAGTCTCCGGAAATTCCGTCAACACATTATTAAAAGCCACGGCAGATGCGCGGTAATCTTTCATGTCGTAATAAAGCCTCGCAGACAAAATTGCCTTGGCTTCTAGCTTTTTCCGCATTTCATCCATAAGCTCATTGCACTCCGCAATTTTCTCACTTTCAGGATAACTATTGGCAAAGGTTTGAAAGCCATCGATCGCTCTTTTTGTATAGGTCTGCTCTAGACTAGCTGTTGGAGACATTTTATAATGGCAATAAGCGTGCATAAAACGCGCCTCCTCAGCAAAGCGACTTCTAGGGTAGTAATCCAAAAAGTTCTCGAAGTAAAAAGCAGAGATCAGATAGTCACCTAAGCCGTAGTGACAGTATGGGTAGATATAGTACAATTGTTCTACATCTTTGGTTCCCTTATATACGCTCATGAGCTCCTCAAAGAGCGGTAAGGCTTTTACATATTGACCACTATTATAATATTCCTTGGCTTTGGACAGTTTATAGTCGAAATCGGTAGATTTCAACACCTTCTGGTAGCTGTCAGAACAGCCCGAAGAAAGTACAAAAAAGAGTAAAAAGACCCCTAAAAAGCCTATACGTGAAGCCATAAGTCCGCAAAGTTAATGTTTATATCTCAAACGCTCAATATTGGGCTTTATTGGCGAAAAAATGCCCGTTATAGCTATTTTTGCCTCACTTGACAAAAGTCAATTTATCAAACCAACAAAATGGATTTATTTGAGAAAATAAGGGAAAATAGAGGGCCTCTCGGCCAATTTTCTACTGCCCACGAAAATTACATATTCCCTAAATTTACAGGCGAGCTCGGAAATAGAATGTCATTCAATGGCAAAGAGATGATTATGTGGAGCATAAACAACTATCTGGGAATGGCAAACATGCCAGAAATCAGAGATGTTGACGCTCAAGCAGCCAAAGATTGGGGTATGGCATATCCTATGGGTTCACGTATGATGTCTGGAAACACAGATCTGCATAATAAGCTTGAGGAAGAGCTCTCGGACTTCGTTGGAAAGGAAGCCTCGCTGCTATTAAATTTTGGCTACCAAGGAATAATGAGCGCTATTGACGCGCTCGTTGGTCGTAACGATATCATTGTTTACGATGCAGAATCTCATGCATGTATTTTGGACGGAGTGCGTTTGCATATGGGACGTCGTTTGGTTTTCCAACACAACGATATGGAAAGCCTTGAAAAACAATTGGAGAGAGCAACCAAACAACTTAGTGACGAGGGTGCTATTCTCGTGATAAGCGAAGGCGTTTTCGGTATGGGCGGCGATCAAGGAAAGCTTAAAGAAATCATAGCGCTTAAAGAAAAATTTGAGTTCCGTTTACTCGTTGACGATGCCCACGGCTTTGGAACCTTAGGTGCTACTGGTGCCGGTGCAGGTGAAGAGCAAGGTTGTCAAGACGGCATAGATGTATACTTCTCAACTTTTGCAAAATCAATGGCCAGCGTAGGTGCATTCATTTCTGGAGACAAAGATGTTGTGCAGTACTTACAGTACAATATTCGCTCACAGATATTTGCTAAGTCTCTACCTATGGCATTGGTAGTTGGTGCAAGAAAACGCCTTGAGCTGTTGAGGTCTAGACCCGAAATGAAGCAAAAGCTTTGGGAAAATGTAACCATGCTTCAAAATGGTTTGAAGGAAAGAGGATTCAACTTAGGTGAAAGTAACTCTTGTGTTACGCCGGTTTATCTAAGCGGTTCTCCAAACGAAGCAATGAACTTAATGGGTGACCTTAGAACCAACTATGGCATATTCTGTTCTGCGGTAATCTATCCGGTTATTCCAAAAGGGCAGCTATTGTTGCGTTTGATTCCGACCAGTGCGCATACTAAGGAAGACATTGAACAAACCCTAAAAGCTTTTTCTGCGATATCAGAAAAATTGAAGTCGGGTAAGTACGATGTGGCTGTTCCTAGTTTAGCCTAAGCTTTAATAAGATTAGCTAAGTACCGGTTTATTTAAAACCGTATCCGCTTCAAAGTGGATTTTATCTTGTAATGCCTTGCTGGCTGGCGCCAGCGGCAGTCGTACGTGCATAGAGCAAATGCCCAAAGAGGCCATCAAAGATTTTACACCAACAGGATTTCCTTCTTCGAAAATTAGGTGCATCATCTGCAACATTTGAAAATGAAGCGCTAGTGCTTCCGGGAACTTGTTGTCCATTGCCGCACGAACCATAGAACTAACTTCACCTGGCAGGGCATTAGCCAATACCGAAATCAATCCATCAATACCCACCGACATCATCGGTAAAGTCAAAATGTCGTCGCCAGAAATCACTAAAAAACCATCCTCGCGATCGCGACATATTTCCATAATCTGGTTAAGGTCTCCAGAAGCTTCTTTTATCGCTATGATGTTGCCGAACTCTTTTGCCAAACGCAAAGTAGTACTGGCTTCCATATTGCATCCCGTTCTGGAAGGCACGTTATAAAGTATAATCGGAAGGGTAGAGGCTTCTGCAATCGCTTTGTAATGCAAGTACAAACCTTCTTGGTTTGGACGGTTGTAATAAGGACAAACTGATAGTATCGCCTGATACTCGTTTAAGCGATTGTACTTCGCCAATGATTCCACCACGTGTTGTGTGTCATTGCCACCAAAGCCAGCTACTAAAGGAAGTCGGCCCTTGTTTTGGTCAATAACAAAATCCAAAATCTTAAAACGTTCCTCGTCACTAATGCTCGCGGTTTCACCAGTCGTACCCAATACGACCAGATAGTCTATTCCACCATTAATCTGATGCTCTATAAGTTTACCTAGAGACTCAAAATCAATTTCACCGTTTTCGAAAAATGGGGTAACAAGCGCAACGCCAGTACCGCGTAAGGAATTGTGGTTCGTTTTCATAAGACAAAGTTAATAAAGCCTGAGCGTTATAAACTACAACGTATGCCTATTGAAAATGTTCTATGCATCGGCATAGGCGCCGATGTTTTCATATTTTTTAATACGTTGGTCAATCATTGTCTCAACACTCATCTCACTAATCGCGCTTAGGTTTTTAAGAATGCTAAGCTTCACTTGTTGAGCAGCCGCTTCACGTTCCGCGTGCGCGCCACCGATAGGTTCGCGAATTATTTCATCCACGATTCCAAAGGACTTCATATTTGCTGGTGTCAGTTTCAGTTGTTCAGCCGCAGTTTCTTTAAAGTCCCAAGACCTCCACAAAATAGATGAGCAAGACTCTGGCGAAATCACCGAGTACCAAGTGTTTTCCAGCATAAGAATCTTATCGCCCAATCCAATGCCCAAAGCACCACCAGAAGCACCTTCACCAATAACCACACAAAGTATTGGCACCTTAAGTTGACTCATCTCCAACAAGTTGCGCGCTATGGCTTCCGCCTGTCCGCGCTCTTCCGCTTCCAAGCCAGGATATGCACCCGGCGTATCAATGAAACAAATAACCGGCTTGTTAAACTTCTCGGCGAGCTTCATTAGGCGCAGCGCCTTACGGTAGCCCTCAGGATTAGGCATCCCGAAGTTTCGATACTGACGCATTTTTGTCGTCGATCCTTTTTGATGACCGATGCACATAACCGTCTGACCCTCCAAAGAAGCAAAGCCACCAACGATGGCCTTGTCATCTCCAAAATTGCGATCGCCGTGCAATTCGGTAAAGTCCTCAAATATTTCATTGAGATAGAAAAGCGTATGCGGTCGGTTGGGGTGACGAGACAATTGCACCTTCTGCCAGTCCGTCAAGTTTTGGTAAAGCTTCTTTTTAGTCTCTTGAATTTTCGTTTCCAAATCCTCAATAGAAGAGCTTACGTCTATGTTCTTTTTCGAACCAAGTTTCTTGACCTTTTCAATTTGATCGTAGAGATCTTCAATCGGCTTTTCAAATTCCAGAAAAATCATAGATGCGTTTTTGCCTCACTAAATTAG
>CAZZIZ010000067.1:0-15891 GCA_964654535.1 uncultured Chitinophagales bacterium | reverse complement strand
TTCTTCCCCGACCTCCGCACCAACGAAAAGGGCGAAATCGTTTTGGAATTCGAAGCTCCTGAGGCACTTACTAAATGGAAGTGGATGAACTTCGCACACAGCAAAGACCTCGACAGCGTTTTTTGGGAGGAGGAAGTCGTTACCAAGAAAGAATTGATGGTTACGCCGAACGCGCCGCGTTTTTTGAGACAAGGAGACGATTTGGTCTACAGTGCCAAAGTGAGTAACACGAGCGACAAGGCACTAAGTGGTAAGATCTATCTGGAGTTGATTGATCCGCTCACGGAGAAGTCGGTGAACCATTTGTTTAATCACGAACAGTTAAGTCAAGATTTTAATCTTGATCCAGATGAGAGTTCATCTTGCGATTGGTACTTAGAAATACCAGAAGGCATCTCAGCAATTACTTGTACCGTCATTGCTGACTCAGGAGAATTTTCCGATGGCGAGGCGACTACGGTGCCTGTTCTAACCGATCGCGTTTTAGTAACGGAAACCTTACCGATGCCTCAGCGCAAAGCAGGAAAGAAAACTTTCGCTTTGGATAAATTGTTGGAGAGCAATAGTTCAAGCACTATAAAGCACCACAGAGTTACCTTGGAGTATTCCAGCAACCCGAGTTGGTATGCTGTGCAAGCGCTGCCTTCCCTAATGGAGTATCCCTACAAATGCAGCGAGCAAATTTTCAATAGAATGTATGCCAATGCCTTGGCAGCGCACATTACTGAAGAGTATCCTGCCATTGAAAAAGTCTTTAGGGAATGGGAAGCAAGCGCTGAACAAGGTGGCGAAGACTTGCTCTCAAATTTGGAAAAGAATGAAGAGCTAAAGTCGGCCATACTAGAAGAGACACCTTGGTTGAGAGATGCGAAAAGCGAATCCGAACAGAAGAGAATGATTGCACAGCTCTTTGATAAAAAGCGAGTTAAAGAATCTACGGAAAGGGCAGTTAGCGAATTGCAACAGAGACAACTACCCGACGGCGGCTGGCCGTGGTTTGGTGGCCTCACCGCAAATCTGTTTGTTACGCAGTATATAGTTACCGGCTTTGGACACTTGGATCATTTGAATGTGAAGTCGGTTAAGGGAACTGATGAAATGCTCGACGGGGCCTTGGGATATATGGATCAAGAAATGTACGAGCGATACTCGAATCTGAAAAGACATGGTGATCTCAAAAAGTACGTTCCCGGGCGATTCGTTTATCAATATTTATACGCTCGTAGTTTTTACCACGGAAAAGTAATTAGCAAACGAAACAGAGTCGCCTACGACTATTTCTACGCCAAAGCACAAGAGCATTGGATAAAGCAAAACTATTTCTTACAAGGAATGATTGCTTTAGCGAGCAATCGCTCAGGAGATTCGGCCTTCGCGTATAAGGTTTTAGAAAGCCTAAAAGAAAACACGGTTGAAAGCGAAGAGCTGGGACGATATTTCAAGAATATCAGTCAAGGATATTACTGGGCAGAGGCACCGATAGAAAGACACGCTTTACTTATCGAAGCGTTTGAAGAAATAAACGACGACCAAGAAACGGTTGATGGGTTAAAAACCTGGTTGCTAAAACAAAAGCAAGTACAGGACTGGCGTACCACGAAAGCCACAGCTGATGCCTGTTATGCGCTTATTTTGACTGGTGGAGACGACTTAGGACGCAGAGAGCAAGTTGACATTTCTGTCGGTCAAGAAGCGATTTCATTTGACGGAGCAAGTGCTGGAACTGGCTACATAAAACAAAATTGGTCAGCTGAAGAAGTTGTTCCCGAAATGGGAACAGTTAATGTAGAGAAGAAAACCGATGGCGTCAGTTGGGGAGCTTTGTATTGGCAGTATTTCGAGAAGATGGAAAAGGTTGAGCAAGCAGAAACGCCGCTGTCCATTAAGAAAGATTTGTTCAAAGAGATAAACACCGATCAAGGACCGCAGTTGATTCCGCTCACTCCTGAGGCGAAGCTAGTGCGCGGAGACCTAGTTAAAGTGCGTATTGAGATTAGAGTTGATCGCGATATGGAGTTTGTGCATTTAAAAGACCAACGCTCTAGCGGCTTTGAACCAGTTGATGTTATCTCGCAATACAAATACCAAGATGGCCTAGGTTATTACCAAATGGTCCGAGATGCGAATACCAATTTCTTCTTCGACTACTTACCCAAAGGCGTTTATGTATTTGAGTATCCGCTGCGGGTCTTTCATAATGGTGACTTTAGCAATGGAATTTCTACGATTCAATGTATGTATGCTCCTGAGTTTAGTAGTCACTCGAAGGGAGTGCGGGTAAAGGTTGCGAAAGAATAAACGGAGTACTTCAATTGGATTGCTTGTGGACTTTGATGAAGGCTAATTCGTACTTTAGCTTTGTCTCGATTTAAAATCACAGAGAATGGAAGCTAAATACAAGTACAAGTTTGTGCGCATAAATTTTAAACAAAGCCTAACTAAAAGAATAGCAGAAAGTGACTATCAAATGGAAATTATATCTCACGCACAACAGGGCTGGAGATTTATGCAAATTTTCGCACCGATGCTATCGCACGGTTATTGTAAATACTACGAATTGATTTTTGAAAAAGAGATTTAGCGAATTACAGAATCGATCCTACTTTATTTACTTGAGCACGTCTCCTACGCGTTCTTAATTTTCCTCGCCATTTCAAATGGCTAGAGAGGCAGAGAGAGGCCGCGTGAGGGATAGAGGGATTGTTGAAGCTCCTGTTGCTGACAAGCGCCGAGCCCTCAGCACCTAAGTGCTGGAGGGGCGATGCGTGCAGACGGCAGAACAGAGCGACTCCCGAAAGCCCGACCCTTCGAACTTGCTCCGTAGGAGCAGATGTGAGTGGGGCACGCCCAAATACTAAATTGCTTTTTCTATATCCTCCAACTTCAGTTTCAGCCAACGTTTATTTGCAATACTCTCACCACTTTCTAGTTTGCCGCGCAGGGCCTCGAGCTCTTTTCTACTTTTCTCTTTTTGCTGATAAGGCACTTGCAATTTCAATTTGAAGGCTTGGTTCGCATAGTTGAATAAGTTGAGGTAACGCGCATATTTGTTTTCGGCAATAATTTTGTTGCGACTCAGATATTTTTTGAAAGCCTCGATGTGGGATTGAAGTGAGTCACTTTCGTCGAGGTCGTAGTAGGTTCTTAGCAGTAGTGATTTCGCGTCGAGGTTGTAAACAATGTCGGTGTATTCTACTTCGTTGAGGAGCATAAGCGCCTTGTCATACTGCTGCGTGCCGTAGTAGTAAGAGGCGAGATTAAAAGTGTAGGCGTTTTCGGCAACGTCTTCTGGTAACAGCTCGCGATATTCCTCAAGAAACTTATAGGTCCATTCGCTTTCGCCGCTGCGTATACCCAGTGTGCACATGTTTTTATAATGCCATTCGGAGAGTGTTTCGTTTTCCAGTAGCAGTCCTTGTTCTAGGAGGTTTTTCATTAGGGCAAAAGCTTCTGCTAGGAATTTAGCGTTGCCCTTGTTGAGTTTTCGGAGGCAGTAGTTGTAGGCGTAGTAGTAAAGATCTTTTCGCTCGTCAGGCGGAAATACTGCACCTTCCTTTTCTATCATATCTCTCAACTCGAAATAGTGCTTGGTGTTTTCAGTATCGGTGAGGGTGAGGTAAACTTGATAATAAAACGAAATGGAAGGGTAGACCGAGTAGTATTCTTTGTCTTTTTCAATATGCGCAATGGCTTCATCTAAAAAGCGATGCTCGTAATTCATTTTGAAAAACTGCTCGCGGTTTATCATCTCGCAACTACTTTTTAGTTTTTCGGATAGAAAATATAGGTCAAGGTGATTTACGCGCTCCTGCAAACTTTCGTCGCGTTGATACTTTTGTTGGTTTAGATAGAATTTATCTGCTTCGGTTTTGAGTCCGAGCATATTGAAGTGATAGTCCGAGTTGCGTAAGGGGTTTGCCTTTAGCGATTGATCCAGTTTGTTGATGGTTGACTCATAGCGTTGGTCCAACTTTCTTTTTCTGTAGGATTTTAGAATACCGGTTTTGTAAAGAAAATCTTCGTGGTTCGCTTCTTCTAATTTTAGAAACTCATCGAGTAAGCGCGTTGCGTAGCTGAAGACATGTTTCAGCTTTGCTTTGTTAAATGTTTTGTCTGGCCAAAGCTGTTTCGCTAGGTGTTCTTGGTCGAGCTTTTTTTGCTTGAAGTTGGGGTAGCAGATTGCCAAGTATTCGACCAGATTGATGACATCTGTATGACGATTGTGGTAGGGAGACAGCGCCAAATCTTTGAAGCGGGTCATCTCTTTACGGTTAAGTGTCTTGCAGGCTAAAATTAGTCGACTTTTGTGCATAGTAATATCCGACTAATATATGCTGTAAAGTGTTGATAAACAACGATAATGTTGATTATGGACTGAAGAAAAAACCGATTACTAGGCAAATAAGTACCTGTAAAATGCTAGCCTTTGTGTGATCTTGAATACAGAATGACAAACAAGCTTATTTTAATACCAAGGATTATGACTAAATCAATAAAAAGGAGCGCGTGTTTTTTGACTAAATGGATTGTGGGCTTTGCCCTGGTCTTTGGTAGCTTTTCGGGTTTTGCGCAATGTGACGTAGATCTAGGAACACCGGTTCTGGACTGCAGTGGTTCTTGCTTTTTTAATCCGAGTGTGATAGTCCCCGTAAGCAACGCAGCATCACTGCAAACTTATGAGCTTTGGATAAATGGAATTTTTGAAGAGTTGCTTGTTGAACCAACGCACCTAGCAATTCGGGTGAATCAATTCAACAATGCAGACATCGATATTCAACTTAGAGACCAAGATGATCCGTCTTGTACTGCTACGCTCAACAACGTTTCTACCGAATGTACTTTAGATGGAACTGAGTGTGGGGCCTTTGATCAATGCAACTTTGTATCCTTCGGTATAGATTGTACAGCACAGGGCAACGAAATTCAGCTTAGCGATCCGGTGCTTAGCCCGAGCCCAGATTTTGTTGATGTATTTGTCAATGGCGTTTTTGTGCAGACGGTTGCTAATCAAGCTGGCAGTACTGTTGCCTTTGATAATGCCGTATCTGTAGTTCTCGGATTCTATGCGAGCGGTACCGATTGTGGATTTTTTACAGATATAGAGTTACCAGATTGTAACAACATTTTTCAGCAATGCGATATTGCGGTTACGGCAATTCCAATTTGTAGCGACGATACTGCTGTGCCGCCTAGTTACTTTGTTGAACTTAACTGGTCTGCAGTAAGTCTGCCGAGTAATTTTGATGCGTCTTCCGTTTTTGTTGTTGAAACCTTGAATTTTAGTTTCTTGACCATTGAGGGCACCTACGGGTTTAATGAAAACTCTGCTATGCTCGGACCATTTACGGCTGCTGATGGTGTAAACGGATTTTTAGTATCGATTTTGGGAACGGATTACTCGACCTGCGGATTGCAAATACCTTTTACTGCACCAACTTGCCCTGCAGCGGAATGTGACAGCGGCTTTTTGTGGTTCGATATAGAATCGCCTACAATCACTTGTTCTCCGCAAGGCTACGAGTTGAACATACCCGCTACAGCAGGTCAAGATTTTGATATTTATCTAGATGGTGTTTATTTTAAAACCGTTTTATCTCAAGAGATAACACCTGTGCCAATTCCTGTTGACGGTGTATCTGTGGAAGTGAGTTTCTTCGTACCTGGTACTGAATGTGGAGTGATTATGGAGTTAGATTTGCAGGAATGCATCGACGAGGAGTGTAATGTTGCCAACCTCTTTGCAGAGACCTACTGTGATGGTCAAGATACGCTTATAGATTTTGAATTTGACGCGATCGGTTTTGAGAACAACTTCTTTGACTACAGTATTAGTGGTATTACTGGTTTTTTAGAAACGGGAGAATCTTTTTATACAATAGTAGCCAATCTTAGTCTTGGAATCCATGTCTTAACTATTTCCGAAAACGATAACTCCGACTGCTATGCCGAAATTGCGGTGAATATTACGGAGTGTGAAGTCGAACCTTGCGTAGTGCCGGGACTATTTGCGCAGGCTTCTTGTGATGGCGAGAACGTCTCCGTCTTTCTAGAAGTTGATAATGCTGTTTTTGGTTACAACTCAATACAATATTTTCTGGCTGGTATAACCGGCGGCCAAGAAGTGGGGCAAACCTTTTATACTATTGAGAATGTCGACTTGGCTCCGGGAGTCTATCCGCTAACAGTTTGGGACTCGAGCGTCCCAACGTGTAGCGCTACGATTAGTGTAACTATTCCGGAATGCTCCGCAGTGCCAGAAAATTGCGAATTAGCAATATCTGCTCTTGGGGAATGCGATGGCGAAGTGTACTTTGTTGACCTTGCTTGGACGGGTCTTAACCTTCCTGACGTCGATCCTAGTTGGACATACACTATAAATGGAAACGGCACGAACTACGGCACCTTCCCTGTTGGCCAAACCGAAGCAATGCTTGGGCCATTTACCAGCGATCAGACTATCAATGAATTTGTTGTGACCATATCGGGCGATGGGATGACTCAATGCCAAGGCGATACTGGTTTTACACCACCTCAATGTGGCGATGGGCCCTGTAGCATTAACAACTTGTTTGCTGAGTCCTATTGCCTAAACGGTAGCCCCGCTATTGATTTCGAATTCGATCCAGTCGGTTTTACAAATGACTTTATCGATTACGCTATAGACGGACAAACCGGCTTCGCCGAAGTTGGGGAAACTTTCTATACCCTAGATAACTTGACACCAGGAACACATGTTTTAACGGTTTCTGAAAACGATAACTCTTCTTGTTTTGCAGAGTTTGAAGTAGTTATTGAAGCTTGCGAAGAAGATGATTCTTGCAATATCTCCAACGTCACCGCAACCGCATTCGGTTGCAACGACGGCAGCTATTCCGTGCTTGTAGATTTCGATTTCGAGAACTTACCTGATGGCTCAACGCAGTTCGGTATCAATGGAAACGGCAACCAATATGGAACTTGGAACTACGCGGATGCACCAATACTGCTAGGTCCATTTACATCAGATCAAACCATAAACGAGTTTGTGGTTTTCGATACTAGTTTGCAGAATGATTGTCAGAATTTCGCGGGCTTCGAAGCCCCAAATTGTAGTGAAGACACTAATCCAGTTGAAATAGTGAGTTGCGATGCTCAGAACGTTGTATTGTCGGTCGACCCTTCTGGATTTACGGCTGCCGGTTCCGATAATTTCTGGGTTTCAATAAATCCTGGAGGCTTTAGTGATGGACCTCACTCACTCAGCGGTGGGCCGGTACTTATCGATGTAGCTTTTGCGGGTACGGACTGTACCATTTGGGAGATAGCATTTGTAAACGAAGTAAATATTAGTCTGCACAACGTTGTAAGCACCACGGTTTGTCCTTGTACCGAAGGAGAAGTGTGGCCGGGCGATACCAACAACGATGGAGTCGCAAACAATTTTGATTTTCTAAACATAGGATTGGCCTACGGAAACCAAGGTGCGCAGCGTCCGCAAGCCAGTACCAGTTGGTTCGGACAGTTTTGTCCAAACTGGGTACAGAACTTTGTCGCTGGTCTCAACTTTAAGTTTGCCGATTGCAATGGTGATGGAGTTATAAATGGAGAGGACGAACTGGCTATCGATCAAAACTACGGTAGCCTGCAAGGGAAAACAGAAGGCGAAGAAGGGACCGAAGACGAAGCACCGCTGTTTGTCGAAATTCCCGATGCCCCACTAAGCCCCGGTCAAGCATTTAGTTTTCCGATAAAATATGGAACAACTGAAGATCCAGTAGAAAGTGCCTATGGTTATGCATTCAGTATAGAATACGATGCCTCAATTTTACTCAATCCGGAAATTATTTTTAACGAGTCTTGGTTGGGAACAGATTTAATCGATGCCAGATCCTTTGTAAAACACTTTCCAAATGAAGCCCGTTTCGAGATAGCCTTTAGTAGAATCGACCAATCCAATAGGTCAGGATTTGGAACCATAGGTTTCGTGCAAGGAATACTTATTGAGAATGTTGAAGGCTACCACGTAGGTGAACCTATACCTATTGATATCGACATAAACAACGTCGACATTATAAATGCTGCAGAGGAAGAAGTGCCTTTTACTTTAACACCTGAACTAGGTTCGATAACAACTGGCATAAACGCGAACAGCGTAGATGTGTCCGTGTATCCAAGCCCTGCCAACGATTTCATAATGCTCGAAATGCCAAGCCTAAGAAGCGTAGCGCGCATCAACATAATCAACAGTACAGGACAAATCGTACAATCACAAAAAGCAGAAGGCTCATCACAGCGCATAGATCTGTTCGATCTAAGCATTGGCATCTACTTCATCGAAATTGTCGATTTGGAAACGCGCACAGTTCGAAAGATAGAGGTGATTAAATAAATAGTTTAGAAAGTAATATTTTGGGCGTGCCCCCAGAAAGAAAAAGCCCAGCTGCAAAGCTGGGCTTTTTCTTTCTGGGGTCGGGCTATTCAGCACTACGCGTTCGCTCCGGTCCCCTTCTTGTTGCGCTAAAGCAAACACTTCTACCGCGAGCGGTAAGTGTTTACTAGCTCAACAAAGGGGACGCCTCCCTTTGGTCGGCTGCTTACTATCCCTCACGCTAAACCTTCTGGCTCTGAGAGCGACCCTCTTAGGAGTGAGATTTATTATTCCGCTTACACAATCTTATTTGTCCTCATTGCAATACCAATAGCTCTCCATAATGACCTCGGTCCAGGCCGGTTCGATAATTTCACTCTTGGGTTCAAAACCTTTCATTACTGGCTTGATGTCTAAAACGGGTGTTCCGTTTATTGCGTCTAGTCGTTTTACAATTAGTGAACGGCCTACACGACTCACAAATTCTACCGTAGTCAAACCCAATTTGTTAGGTCTGCTCTTGTTGCGTTGCGCATAAATTCCAATACGCGGTAGCGTTTCCAAATTGCGCGGGTGACGTGTCCTGGCTATCGCCTTTTCATCGGGCACATTGTTCATATAAAAAAGCACTTCAAGATGCGAAAAAGCGTCTACGCCATCTAAGGCTTCTGTTGGAATGTTTTCCGCAAGCTGTATTGTTGAAACGACGCAGCCCCATTTATCATCTTCCTGTGCTGTTCTTTCGTTTGCCACAAAGGCAATAGCTTCCAATTCTATTTTCATAGTCGAGTTATCTATGTTGGTCAATCAATATCTGATTACCGTCAGGATCGGTGAATACACAACTAGCAGGGCCGCTCGTGCTTTCATCTGCTTCGGTGAGCATAGCAATCCCATCTGTTTTCAACTTTTTTTGAATCTCCCGCACATCAACAAACTCATCAAGCGCTTGTGCCTTTTGATCCCAACCAGGATTGAAAGTCATTAAGTTGTTTTCGAACATACCTTGAAACAAACCGATGTTCGTTTCACCGTTTTGCATAATGAGGTAATTCTTTTTTTCATCGCCAGCAAATTGGCTAAAGCCCAACTTTTCGTAAAAGGCTTTCGATGCTTGCAGGTCTTTAACCGCAAGGCTTACAGAGAAGCATCCTAGTTTCATAGATTTTTGTTTTGCTTAATAAAGGATTATTAAAGTAGTCAAAAACCTAGAGCCAGCCTACCATTCGCAGAATTGCTTCGCTTCTACATCCCAAAAAGCACCTGAATCAAAATCACTTTCTGCGAAGTCATAAATCCCTTCGGCCGATTCTGCTGGCGAGAGGGGAGCCTGATCCGAGCCAGGACTTATGTTGGTGCGCACCCAGCCAGGATGTATAGTTGCTACTTTGTGTTTTCCTGCCAGACGGTTGGTCAGCAGTTTGCTGTACATATTTAAAGCCGACTTGGACATGCAGTAGGCTATAGAGCCAGTTCTAACGCAAGCACCAATAGAACCCATTTTAGAAGAAATCAGAATGACTTTAGCACCTTCACTTAAATGTGGCAGCATAGCCTCCGTGAAAAATGTTGTGCCCACAGTATTAACCGCAAAGGTTTGATGAAAAGAAGATGCCTCTGGCTTGTCGAATCCAAGATCGGGACCAATACCGGCGTTATTTATAAGCAGGTCTATGTCCAAGTCTCTGTCCTTAAACATTTGCGAAAGGTTGTTGATGTCCTCTTGCTTCTCCAAATCAAGTTTGAGTACTACTAAGTTGTCGTGTTCGAGGTCTTTAATACTACCGCTTCTATTGGTACCATAAACTTGATAGCCATTGCTTAAGTATTTTTCTGCAAGTGCTTTGCCTATGCCGCTGCTTGCTCCCGTAATCAGTACTTTTTGTTTCATAGTTTAAAATACCAAGATTCGAGAAGGAGGGATTAAGCAAATTTTGAACTAGATGTTGGTCTCATATTTTAGAGACTAGGTTTAAAGTGAAGCGCTTTCCTTAGCAGAGAGCTTTAGCTCATATGCAGCCAAAAGAGAAACGAGAACAACTTCTCCAACAAAGTAGGCAAGCCCCCAGTTGCTAAGCGATGAGAAATTCAAAACCACAAGGACGATGCTGGCCACACAAAAGAGCAAATTCGCATAGGCTATGTTTCTTAAGTTACGCCACCAGTTCTTTGGAAGTAGGAAGTAACTGCTCAAAGAGTAGTTGGCAAAGATCAAAGCGACGAAGGCCAGAGCTAACAGAATGTTCTTAGGCATACCGACTACATCAATAAGTCGTCGCAAAACAACACCGTGCATAAAGCAGGTCAGTATCGCACCTAATCCATCAATGAGTAAGAACTTTTTTGAAGTCATCTTTATGAATAAGCCGAGTGCTATCGTGACTACGCTGATTGCGCTTCCTCTAGCTTTTTTCGCTTTGAGGCATCTTCGAGCCATTTGATTGGTAAGCCAAAGGCAATTGCACCGCAAATCAAAGCTAAAATCATTAGCGCAGTCCACAATTTATTATTGGGATAAACCGATAAGCCTTCGGGATAAGTTACACTTAGGTTTTCGCCTGAGTCGAGTAAAGTCTCGCGAAGCTTTATCAGTACGTTGGTGCGCTCTAAGGCACTAACAGACTTTAACTCTACTAACTCCTTATGACTTGCTTTTAGGTTTTGATACCAGAATCCTATATCCTCATCTGGCGTTTTGTATAGTATCGAAGTATAACCCGAAGTAAGGTTGTTTGTTTCTAAGTAGTCTATGGCCGTGCCTAGCTCTTGCTTGGCAATTTCAATGGTACTCGCATCAGCGGCTCTTTTAAGAATGCCCTTTACGTTTTGATTGAATGTGACTCCTTTTACTATTCGAGAACCGATAATGGTGATAGACAATAGTGCAAGTAGGAGAGTGATACCGTATTTCATAGGATAGGTTGTCTAGATAGCATTCCTAAAATAAGCAAATTAGTTCCGAGAATCGCGTGAGGGATAGAGGCATTGTTGAAGCTCCTGTTGCTTCTGAACCATAGCACTTAGCTCCCAAGAGCTAGAAGGGCTAAGCGTGAAAGGAGCAGCACAGAGCGACTGCCGACAGCCCGACCCCGAACTTGCCCACGCAGCAATGTTGCTTGCCACTCTGTGGCAGAGGCAAATTGCGAAGTGCGGCAGCAGTGAGTGGGGCACGCCCAAATAAAAAACAAATTTTAAAACGGTCTTAAAAAACCCGCACGATATTAAATCCGAAAAACAAAACGCCCTCTCCCCAATCGCCTTCGGCGTTGCTGATAAAGCTTGGTTCGTTGGTGGACTGTGCGTTGGTAAAGAGAAGTTGAAAAACGTGGCCACCCGTTTCAATATCAAGGCCTATACTCGTAACATCTTGAAATGCTGAATCATCGACGCGATTGAAATTAATGATGTGCTCAAAGTTTATCGAAGAACGCTTTGAAACTTTATAGCGTCCTCCTACACCTAGCGCAATTTGATTATGGTCTTGGCCAGTTTCGAAAACCAAATTCTGGCGCACATAAGACGGTGCAAGTAGTAAAGAAAACTTATCGGTAAATCGTCGGGCAATCAGTAGTTGAGTAGCGTAACTCAAACGATCGGCAAACTCGAATCCTTCAAATGCCTCGTCATCGACCAAGGTGTTTACGTTTATGGTGGAGTAGGCCGTAATTGCTATTGGAGTCGTATCCGTTTGTTTGAGTAAAAGCACCTTAACGGAGCCAGCGTAAGTACGACGAAAAGACTCACGACTGAGACCTATTTGAAAACCGCCCTTAAATCCACGGACCATTTGGATTTTGGTGTTGGCATTATCCAGCCCGAAAAAGGTTTCGATTCCATCAGACAAATCGCCAAAGCGATGCGATACGTACATGTACAAGTCGCCCGCTGACGCAACCTTAGTTGATTGTAGATTGGCAATTTTCATTGCCTTGAAGGCTGGGTATTCGAACTGCGCTGGTTCGGCTTCGGCTTCGAGTTCGCCGAGTAAATCGTCTTGCGAAAAAAGTGAAAGGCAAAAAAGTAAGGCGAAAAGGCTGGTGTAGTATTTTTTCATTTCGGATTTGGCACTTATGGCGTAAGAATGCACTGGTCGAGTTTTGATTCTTCCAATAGATCGTCGTAACCTATGAAACGTCCTTTAATATTAAGGAAGTTGTTGAGCATGCGCTCATTTACTTGATCGGCATATTTGAACTGACAGTATATCGTTTTATCGAGGGTAAGGCCTTTGTCGTCTACAGAGGTGACGGTACCAGAAATTTCGACGATGGCATTTTGCCATTCCGAGGCATTGGAGGCTATGACTGAATTGAATTTGGAAGAAACGTCGGCAAAGACAATTTTCTGTTGCTCAATCGGCGTTGGTGCCTTAAATAAATAGTTGTTAAAAAAAAATCCGCCTGCTAAGATTAAGAACAGGGAGGCCAGAAGGAGGCTATTTCTTCTCTTGGAGCTCATAGTTGAAACTTACGTGAATGGTTTCGGAAATCTTTTCCCGAACAATGCTCGGTATATCAATTCCGAAATCGGAAGGTAGTAAATCAAATGTGGCCTCGGCTAAAATTTTGTCTCCTACTTTCCTTAAAATTACGGCAGTATCAAGCTCCTTTTCGATACCTTTTATTGTAATGCTGCCCGTTAAGCGGTATTCCGTATTCTCTTCACTTAAAGCTGCAAAATCAAAGTCGGCCAGGGTTCCTTTGAACGAAGCCTTGGGATGCTCGGCGCTGTCCATATAGTTTTCGTTGAAGTGCTCCTGCATCAGCGCCACGCGAAACTCGAAAGCATTGATAAACATTAAGGCGGCTACGTCGCCCGTTTCGGTATTTAAAATTGCGGTAGTGCTTTTATTGCTCGCTTCGACTGGTTCAAAAGTATCGACAGAGGCTTTGAAATCTGTGAGACCCGTTTTGGTGAAATATTTTTGTGCCTGGGTGCTAATGCTCAACGCACAAATAGTGAATAAAAGGAAGCTCGCTTTGAAGAAATTCATGGTTCAGATTTTTAACAATTAGACTGTTTTCTGAGTTAGGGTTTAATTTTCAGGAAAGCCATCATCGGCCCATTGTTGAATCATTTGACGCTCGAGGGCAGGAATTAAACCACTGGGTGGCATAGGATCGCTGGCGTTTACTACGCGGGCTAACAGATTCCCATTTTCTGCAGCGCTCAGCACTGTTTCGAAAGACGTTAAAAACAAGCCAGCATCAGGGGAAGCGCCGCCGTGACAGCCACTACAGCGGGTGGTCATTATTAGTTGAATATCGGCATCGTAAGTTATAGGTCCCAGTTCTATTGGTTGTTCTGCCGAGAGATCTAATACCGACTCAGAACAGCTAGAACAGAAGCAAATGAAGCCGCATAGCACTAAAGCTGTAATACTCGGAAGATGTATTTTGAAAAATGAGGGCATAAAAGCAGATTAATTTCTAGAATCGCTTAACACGAAATTAGGCAATAACAACCTAATCGAAAATTTTAGTTATGACAATTAAGTACATTAAGTTTGTTAGCTGTGCGTCCTCGCTAGCTAAAGCTCTAAACTCAAGTCTTCTTCTGACCACCGCCAGAATTAGAACCGCCAGAACCACCTTTCTTTTTACTATAGTACTTCTTCTTACCTCCTCCAGATGAATTGCTTGAACGGTTTCCACCGCTGCCTCTCTTGCCACGATAGTTTCCACTGCCACCTCGTCCTTTGCCTCGATTAGAGCCGCCGCGACCACCGCCACCGCGGTGTCCACCACCACGACCGCCACGTCCACCACGTCCACGCTCACCAGGCTTTGGCCCTTCGCCCAATTCTTCGGGAAGTTTTTGCTCGGTTAACTTAAGGCCAATCAGTTTCTCTATTTTGTCTAAGCGACGATTGTCATCTGGATTGACCAAGGTGATAGCAATACCAGTAGTCTCCGCACGTGCGGTTCTACCCACACGGTGTACGTAATCTTCTGCATCTTGCGGTACACTGTGGTTGATAACCATTTCGATATTGGTTACGTCGATTCCACGAGAGACCACATCGGTGGCAACTAGTATTTTGCAAGTACGGTTCCTAAAGTCAAGCATTATTCGTTCGCGCTCCACCTGTTCCATATCCGATTGAATCATTTCAACCGAAAGACTTTTCTTGCGTAGTTTCTGATAGAGTTCTTTAACAGCTTTTTTGGTACTGCAGAAAACGATGACCGAATTCCATTCTTTATCGGAGAGAATTTTGGTCAGTAAGCGATCCTTCTGCGTATCGTAGCATCTGTAGATACTCTGATCAACACCAGAAGCTATTTTAGAAATCGCGATGGTTACGCTTACAGGGTCAACCAAAATTTGTTGCGCCAGCTTGCGAATGTCGTTAGGCATAGTTGCCGAGAACAAAAGCGTCTGCCTTACTTTAGGTAAGTGATTGATAATGCTGATTATGTCCTCGAAGAAACCCATATCGAGCATTCGATCAGCTTCATCGAGGATGAGGTGCTTTATGCTTTCGGTTTTTACGTAACCCAGATTTAGATGTGCTTTCAGCTTACCTGGTGTGCCAACAATGATTTCTGTTCCCGAAGTAATCGCGTTTTTTTGGCGTATAAACTCCGAGCCCGTACTTCCTCCGTAAATCGGGAAGGAGCTTACTGGAACGTAATAACTCAAGCCTTCAACTTGCTGATCAATTTGTTTAGCCAACTCTCGGGTAGGACAAATGATGAGCGTGTTAAAAGTACCGCTGAGTTTCTCCGCAGTTATTTTATGTAGGATAGGCAGCACAAAAGCCGCCGTCTTACCGGTACCTGTTTGCGCGCAGCCTATAACATCTTTGCCCGCAAGAATATGCGGCATCGATTTTTCTTGGATGGGGGTAGGGTTCTTAAAACCCATAATATCTAAACCCGTCACTAAGCCATCGTCTAGTCCAAAGTCGCGAAAGGTTTTTCTTTCTTCTGCTTTCTCCTCAGTCTTTTCAGCGGTATTAGACTCCGCCCCTTCGTTTTGTTCTAGGTGTTGGTCTTTCTTTTCTTCTTCCATAATGAAAAAAAGCTGTCAAGTATGACAGCTTTATTAATGTTCTATTTAATCAGGAGCTTTTTATTTAAAACTCCTTGACTGGTTCTAAAATGTAGGGCGTATATACCGGTGGGTAAATAACCCAAGTCAAGTCTATTCGATTCAATACTGTAGTTTAGGTTAACCCTCGCTCCAGTTGCGTCGTATAATTCTATTGCTTCAACTTGAAGGGCTTCGCCCTTGAAAACAAATTGTACATCGCCTTCAGATGGGTTTGGTGAAATCTGAATAAGACTTTCATCGAGCTGCGCAATACCAACTCCGTCGCCAGCACCTACGGTGTTGTCTGGATCGTTGAAAATTTCGAAGCCTTCTATTTGCATGGCTACCATAGCTCGAGGGCAAAAGAAGTTGACTACTGTATCGCAGTAGGCTAGAGATTTCTCTAGGCTTGCATCTGGATTGTTAGCGAGCATTCCTGTGTTTACGTCTGGACCACCAGAGAATGGAATAACATTAGACCAGAAATCCATATCCCACCAGTCCCA
>CAZZIZ010000066.1:1765-15947 GCA_964654535.1 uncultured Chitinophagales bacterium | reverse complement strand
CCATTGACTTTTGCGCGTATTTTGGGTTCGCGTGCTTTCAAAGTTGTGGCTGGTTTGGCTGCATTCATTTTGCTAGCAAATACGACTATAGATGAATCAAATTCTCTGGGCTACCAAGATGGATATGCTCCGGAGCAACCAATAAAGTTCTCGCATAAACTACACGCTTGTCAATACGAAATAGACTGCCAGTACTGCCACTCAGGTGCTTCAAAAGGTAAGTCTGCCGTAATTCCTTCGACCAACGTTTGTATGAATTGCCACAAAGGAATTTCGGAAGGACCGACTTATGGTACAGAAGAGATTCAAAAAATCTACGACCGCGTGGGTTGGGATCCAGAAAAGCAAGAGTACAATGAATCACTCATTACGGAGGGCCCTGTAGAATGGATACGCATACACAACTTGCCTGATCACGTTTACTTCAACCACTCGCAACATGTCGTTGCTGGAGGAATTGAGTGTCAGACTTGTCACGGAGAAATCCAGACTATGGAAGTGGTGAAACAAGAAAACACTTTGGGAATGGGATGGTGTATTGATTGCCACCGCGAGACGGAAGTACAGTTTACAAACAACGAATACTACGACATATATCACGAGTTTCATGAAGAGCTAAAAGCTGGAAAGCGAACGAGTGTAACGGTCGAGGACATTGGGGGAACCGAGTGTCAAAAGTGTCATTATTAATATCGCCTGAAACGATAACAATGGGTCGGAATAAATATTGGAAGGGTATAAAAGAGTTGGAGCAAACGGATGCTTTCAAAGCTTCTGCGAAAAAAGAATTTGCCCAAGAACTTCCTGTACTTGATACTACTGCAGAAAACAAGAATGCGGGTTCTCCGCGTCGTGATTTCTTGAAGATGTTGGGTTATAGTTTAGGCGCAGCAACCATTGCTGCTAGTTGTGAAACACCTATTCGTAAAGCAATTCCTTACGTTATAAAGCCGGAAGAAATTATTCCGGGTATTGCTAATTACTATGCTTCAACTTTTGTTGATGGCAGTGATTATTGTAGCGTTTTGGTTAAGACTCGTGAGGGTCGTCCTATCAAGATAGAGGGTAACGATATGTCACCTGTAACCAAGGGTGGTACTAGTGCTCGTGCTCAAGCCTCCGTGCTTAGTTTATACGATAGTGCTCGTTTAAAAGGCCCAAAGGCTGGAACAGATGACATTTCTTGGGCAGATTTAGATAATAAAGTGAAATCGGCAATGCAAGGATCGCGTGGCGATATTGTTCTGTTGACTTCATCTATTATTAGTCCAAGTACAAAAAGGCTATTAGATCAATATGCTGGTACTTACTCCAACTTTAAAGTAGTTACCTACGAGCCGATTTCTCAAACGGGAATGATCAAGGCCAACGAAGCTGGTTTTGGCGTAAAAGCGGTTCCATCGTATCACTTTGACAAAGCAAAAACTATTGTTGCGGTTGGATGTGATTTCTTAGGAGCTTGGGTTTCGCCAATTGAGTTTGCCGGTCAATATGCAAAAAACAGAATGCCTCGAATGGGGGCAATGTCTCGTCACTATCAATTTGAGTCAAGAGTATCCCAAACTGGTGCGAACGCAGATTATAGATTTTCTGTAAAGCCATCACAAGAAAAGCTAGTCGTAGCAGCGCTTTACGCGGGTATTGTTGGTGGCGGAAATGTTTCAGGATTGGGCGGAAAAGTTACTGCAGCAATTGGAAAAGCTGTTGCTGATTTGAAAAAAGATGCTGGTCAATCACTGGTTGTTTCTGGTTCTAATGATCCGGGAGTTCAAACAATGGTCAATGCGATTAATTCTCAACTTGGGAATTACAGTTCGACAATTGACTTGAGCAAGCCTTATAATACTCTTCAGGGTGATGATACAGCGGTAGCAGCTTTACAAGCTGATATGTCATCAGGACGTGTTGGTGTTTTGCTAGTACATAAAGTAAATCCTGCTTACGATTTACCTGGTTTCGATACTAGTAAAGTAGGAACCGTAGTTTCAATGAGCGATCGCGCTGATGAAACGGCTGCAGTTGCAAACTACTGTGCTCCTGTAAGTCATTATTTAGAATCTTGGGGCGATGCTGAACCGAAAGCTGGTGAGTTCAGCTTGATTCAGCCGACGATTTCGCCTTTGTTTAATACGCGTTCGCTATTACAATCCCTAATGAACTGGGTTGGCGCTGGCGGAACCGATTATGATTACATTAAAAAATTCTGGAAGAACAATATTACTGGCAACTGGGAAAAGACTTTACAAGACGGAGTTATTTCTGCTGGTGCTAGTGGAGGTGGAGATTCAATTCCACCAGTAGGCACAGTTTTTACAGGAAATGCTTCTTCTGCTTTTAGCGCTGCGACTAGTGGTGCGGGAGGTGGTGTAGAATTGATACTCTACGAAAAGCCAACAATGGGCGATGGTCGTTACGCGAACAACCCATTCTTACAAGAAACACCTGATCCAATATCTAAAGTATGTTGGGACAACTGTGCAATCGTAAGTAAAAAATTGGCTGATAGAAAGGGCTGGTACGAAGGTGAGCAAAATGATGGAAATACTGTTTTAAGTATTTCTGCAAATGGCCACAGCGTTGAGGTTCCGATTACTATCCAACCAGGATTACAAGACGACACTATTGCTTTAGCAATGGGTTACGGAAGAACGAAACCAGGAAACGATTACTGTACAGTAGGAGCGAATGCTTACCCATTCCGTAAAATGGTTAACGGTACTTATAGTAATGTCTTGAGTAATGTTGATGTTAAAGAAGTAAGACGTGGTTATGTGATTGCCCAAACGCAGACGCACGAAACCATTGACGATAGAAGAGAAATAATAAGCGAAGCTTCTTATAAAGAATGGACTCAAAATAAATTCGCTGGAAATAAATCGGGAATGAAAGCGCGTGATCCGCATTACTGGGATCACCATTGGGTTTCTATTTATTCTTCTGATCGAGACAAAGAATTAAAACAAGGCCACCACTGGGGTATGTCGATCGACATGAATACCTGTGTGGGTTGTGCAGCTTGCGTTACAGCTTGTAACATAGAAAATAATGTTCCAGTAGTAGGAAAGGATCTAGTAGCCGATGCTAAAGAAATGCATTGGATGCGAATTGATCGTTATTACAAATTTGATGCTGAGACTGATCCGGATATGGAACACCCAACTGTTTCGTTCCAGCCAATGTTGTGTCAGCACTGTGACAATGCGCCGTGCGAAAATGTTTGTCCGGTTAATGCTTCTAACCACAGTTCAGAAGGTCTGAACCAAATGGCTTACAACAGATGTATCGGAACAAGATATTGTGCAAACAACTGTCCTTACAAAGTACGTCGTTTCAACTGGTTCGACTTCCAAGGTGCGGATAGTTTTTATAAAAGAGGAATCACGAGCAATGACCAAAAGGTTCTTGCAGATGATTTGATGAGAATGGTCCTAAACCCTGATGTAACGGTACGTTCTAGAGGGGTGATGGAGAAATGTTCTTTCTGTGTTCAAAGAATACAAGAAGGAAAACTAGATGCAAAAAAGAAGGGTGAGAAACTGAGAGACGGTGCGGTTAAAACTGCTTGTCAAACAGCTTGTCCTACCCACGCAATTACCTTCGGTGATATGAATGATACAGAAAGTGAAATTCGCAAAGCAAATGCGAACGAGCGTATGTATCACTTGCTAGAGCAAATTCACGTATTGCCTTCGGTAAGTTATCAGACGATTATTAGAAATGTAGATGAGCAAATGACCGAACCATTTGAGGTAGAGGGACCATTTGAAGATAAGTATGGTGAAGGACGTGGACGAGGTCAAGGACATCACGGTGATCACGGACACGGACATGGCGATGGACACGGTGGAGGTCATGGAGACGGACACGGTGCGGGACATGGCGACGGGCACGGAGGTGGACACGAAAGTCACGGAAAAGGACACCACGACGACCACGGAAAAGGGAACCACGGCGATCACTCAGATGATAAAGGTCATCACTAGTAAATAGAATAAGAGTATGTCTCAATATACATCACCGATTCGCGAGCCTTTAATAACTGGGTCAAAGTCGTACTCCGACATTACCGAGGATATATTGGCTCCACTAGAAGGACGTGGAGGAGTAAAATTCTGGGCAGCCTTAGGATTCTGTGCTATGCTCGCTGGAGTGTATGTCCTATCTGTAGCATATACCGTTTGGAAAGGAATTGGCGTTTGGGGATTAAATAAAACTGTTGGATGGGCTTGGGATATTACCAACTTCGTTTGGTGGGTAGGAATCGGTCACGCCGGTACCTTAATCTCAGCGATTCTTTTACTCTTTAGACAAAAATGGAGAACAGGTGTAAACCGATCCGCGGAGGCGATGACTATTTTCGCCGTTGTTTGTGCAGGTCAGTTCCCGTTGATTCACATGGGACGTTTGTGGGATGGCTTTTTCATTTTCCCCTATCCAAATTCACGTGGAGGTGAAGGTTTGAGTTCTTTGTGGCCAAACTTTAACTCGCCATTATTATGGGACGTTTTCGCAATCTCAACTTATTTCACCGTTTCACTTTTATTCTGGTATACAGGTTTGTTACCAGATTTAGCAACGGTAAGAGATAGAGCAAAAGGATTGCGTCGTAAGATTTATTCAATGCTTAGTTTCGGATGGACTGGTTCCGTAAAGGAATGGCAGCGATTTGAGTCATTATCATTGATCTTGGCTGGACTTTCTACACCGCTTGTACTTTCGGTGCACTCTATTGTAAGTTTTGACTTCGCTACTTCAGTTATTCCTGGATGGCACACCACTATATTCCCGCCGTACTTCGTTGCGGGAGCAATCTTCTCAGGATTCGCGATGGTACTGACGCTAATGTTGGTCGCTAGAAAAATCATGAACCTAGAAGACTACATTACATTGAATCACATTGAGTCAATGAACAAAGTCATCTTAATGACTGGTTCTATTGTAGGTATCGCTTACTTGACTGAGTTGTTCATGGCTTGGTACTCTGGAGTAGTTTACGAGCAATATGCGTTTCTGAACAGAACTTCTGGCCCTTACTGGTGGTCTTATTGGGCGATGATGAGTTGTAATGTTATTACACCTCAATTATTCTGGTTCAAAAAGATTAGAAGGAGTGTAGTGATAACATTCATCATGTCGATCTTCATCAATATCGGTATGTGGTTTGAGCGTTTCGTAATTATCGTTACCTCATTGCACAGAGATTACCTTCCGTCAAGTTGGTTGTATTACTCACCGACCTTGGTTGAGTTGTTAATCTTCGTAGGAACGATGGGACTCTTTATGACATTGTTCTTGCTCTTTTGCAAGTTCTTCCCAGTAATTGCAATTGCCGAGGTGAAGAGTATTTTGAAATCACAAGGAGATCAATATTTAGCGAAGACAGCGAGAGAAGAAGGATTGGAATTAGATCACTTGAAAGATGTGCCTTTAGGAGGCGCAGGTGCGTCGGCGGTTTATAGAAAAGATAAAACAGACTAAGGATGGCTTACAATTATATACTTGGGATGTTCGATGACGAAGAAGTCATGCTAAAGGGAATCAAGAAGATTCGTGAAGCTGGTTTCAAGATTCACGATGTTTTAACTCCATTTCCGGTTCACGGTTTGGAAGCGGCATTGAATGTAAAAGAAACGCGTATTCACACTGCTGGATTCGTTTTTGGTGCATTTGGAACTGCGCTTGCATTGGGTGGTATCGGTTGGATAAGCACATTGGATTGGGCGAACAACTTCGGTGGTAAACCAGACCTTTCCTTACCAGCTTGGATTCCGATTACGTTTGAGTTGACGGTTCTTTGTGCGTCAATTGGAATGGTGGTTACTTTTTATTTGAGAAATCGTTTCAGCATTTTCGCTGATCCAGAGATACTTGATCCTCGTATTACTAATGACCGCCTGGCTGTGGTGTTTGATGCTTCGGAAGTTGGAACTGATGATATGAGTCGACTACGTAGTTTATTAGAAAGCACGGGAGTCGTAGAAATAAAACAAAAAGACATGAGTAATAAAGTGCTCAGTTTTGACGAACAAAGCTAAAGCTGTAAAGAATGTTTAAAGGATACGGTTTTGTAATAATTTGTCTCGTGCTCGTTTGCTTAATGAAGCTATGCGGCACAAAAGCTCACGGGGATTATACCGGTAGAGAGTATATGCCCGATATGGCGCATTCACAAGCTTATGAAGTTTATGTTCCGGGTCCAGGAAATAGAGAAGCGGAAAATGTAATGACTGCATTAACTAATTCTGCACCGCTGTTTGCGGACGGTAAAGTTGCGCGTCAACCAGTCCCAGGAACTATCCCAAGAGGCTATATGCCATTTGGATATCCGGCTGGTGAATCTGGATATGAATCCTCTGCAGGTATGCATAATCCAATAGGAAGAGGAACGAAAGAACAATTAGCGGAAGGCAAGGCTCTATACGTGACTTACTGTACAATGTGTCACGGAGCTGAGGGAAAAGGAAAAGGAAAAATATCTGTAGCTGCAGGTGGTCCTTTGGCTAGTATCCCGAATTATTTTTCTTCTGCCTATATCAATATGCCAGAAGGGAAAATGTACCACACGCTACAGTATGGTAAAAACCTAATGGGATCTTACGCTTCACAAATGAGTGCTGACGAAAGATGGAAAGTAGTCGCTTACGTAAAGGAGATGCAAGCAAAAAGTATCGCCGCGTCTGATAAAATTTCTATTGATGAAGCATACGCGAAAACACGAGGTAGTGCAGAATCCATGGGTCACGGTGGTGGCAGTATGAAAACTGGTTCTATGAAGATGATGGACGGACACGGTGCTGAAGGCCATATGCAAGGAGAAGGACACGGAGAAATGGGTGAGCATTCAGGTGAGATGATGGAAGGGGAAAAGAAAGATGGTCTTTTGAAAAGAGTAGTGAAGAAAGGAAAAGAGGTCATCGGAGATATGAAAGAAAAACGAGCAGATAAAAAAGCTCAAAAAGATAATCAACACTAAAAGCAGCGAGAATTAATGGAAAATCCAACTGCGGAATATTTTGAATTTGATGGTGGGCTGAAAAAAATCTGCTTCATCTTACTAGGTGTCGGTCTAGTGTTGTTTTTAATTGGTGTGTTTGCAAACATGGCTTACCCAACTAGAATCTGGACAGCCCTATTGTACAACAACTACTACTTCACAGCAATCGGTTTATTGGGTATGTTTTATGTTACCTCTCAAACTGTAGGTTATAATGGTTGGTTCATACTTATTAAAAGAATCAGCGAAGCGCTAAGCTCTGTACTATTACCTGGCTGCATAATTTTTGCGATAATTTTTGCTCTTGGGATGGATCATATTTATGAGTGGACACACATAGGTCCTGATCATCCTGATGCAATTATTGAAGGGAAGTTTCCGTGGTTAACCAAGAAGGTTTTCTGGGGTTTTACAATTGCTTACTTAATCCTTTGGCCTGGCTTAGCATACTTGGTGAGAAAGAATTCTCACGAACAAGACGAAGGATTTACTATGGGTAATTACAAAGCCAGTAAGAAGCTTTCAATGATTTTCTTATTGGTCTTTGGTGTTTCTTCATCAACTGCAGTTTGGCACTGGTTAATGTCAATAGACCCACACTGGTATAGCACTCTTTACGGTTGGTACTGTTTCATTAGTGTTTTCGTTTCAAGTATGGCAGTAACCTGCATAGTTGCTTATGCATTGAAGAGCAGAGGCTATCTGAAATATGTCACCGATGAACACTTCCACGATATTGGTAAATGGATGTTTGCCTTCAGTGTGGCCTGGGCATATCTTTGGTTTTCACAGTTTATGTTAATCTGGTATAGTAATATTCCAGAGGAGACGCTATACTTCATGGATCGCTTCCAGAATTATAAATTGCTGTTTTACGCCAACTTTGTAATCAATTTCATTTTCCCATTCTTGATTTTGATGACCGCCGGAAATAAGAGAACTGTGAAACTCTTGGTCGGTATGGCTTTCTTAATTGTATGCGGACACTGGTTAGATTTTTACTTGATGACAATGCCTGGTGCTGTGAAGCACGCGCACATTATGAAAGATGGACATCAGATTTTTAGTTTTGGAATTGGGTTTTTGGAAATAGGATTGCTTTTGACTTATCTCGGAGGATTTGGATTTATCATCTTCAACTCACTGACTAAGGCATCCTTGGTTCCAATTCACCATCCATTTGTTAAAGAAAGTATGGGTCACCACGTCCAATAATTGAATTTATGGTAACTACAATAGGTTTACTCGCGGTTTTATTGGTGCTGATCATCTTGTTTCAGGTGTTCCGCTCTGCCGACCTTTTGCAATCCTTGGATAGAGCAAAAACTGGTGACGTAGAGCGTACTACCAGTATGTCGGCCAATAATTTTAACGCCACAATGATGATTATTTTCCTCATTGGATTCTTAATATTGACATTTTGGTCAGCCTTCTATTACGCCCCACGTTATTTGCCGCAGGCTTCTTCAGAACACGGTATGGTGCTGCGGGCAATGTTCCAAAGAACCTTATGGGCTACCGTACCAGTATTTGTCATTTGCCATATTTTGCTTTTTGTGTTCGCTTACAATTCCAAAAATGAAAAAGGTAAAATAGGAACGCACTTCGCACATAGTACTAAGCTCGAAGTCATTTGGACCTTACTACCAGCTGTTGTCATGGTCGGCCTTGTTGTTGATGGTATTATAAATTGGAATAGAATTACTGGGCCTGCAAGCCCTGATGCTCTTATAGTCGAAGCCACTGCCCAACAATTCAAATGGGATATGCGGTACTCAGGCGCAGATAATAAATTAGGTAATAAGAGTATTGCGCTGATAGACGACAACAATGCAATGGGTCAGGATTGGAACGATATTGCCAATCGAGATGATTTCTTGACCACAGATCTTCATTTGCCCGTCAATAAAGAAGTATTAATCAAGATTAATTCACAAGATGTCTTGCACAGTTTTGCATTGCCTCACTTCAGAGTGAAAATGGATGCGGTTCCTGGTATCCCTACTCAATTCAAATTTACTCCGACGATTACCACGGCGGAGATGAAAGAAATGTATGGTCAAGACTTTGAGTATGAGCTGGCTTGCATGGAACTCTGTGGCAAAGCGCATTTCAATATGAGAAGAGTTGTAGTAATCGAAACACAAGAAGAGTTCGATGCTTGGACGGCAGAGCAAGTGCCTTATTTTAAACAGTTACAAGAATCAAGTTCAATAGACTACGAAAAGTTTCCTAAAGCGAAAATGGTTCTTGGCGAAACAGAGGGAGAAGAAGTAATTGTGTCAGAGTTAAAAACGAACCCATAATGGCGAGCACGGAAATAGGATTAGATCACGACCTGCACGATCATCATGATGACCACCATCACGATGAACACCATGAGCAAGGTTTTATATCGAAATATGTATTTAGCCAAGATCACAAGATCATTGCTAGACAATTCCTTGTTACCGGAATCATCTGGGCATTTATTGGCGTCGCCATGTCGGTCTTGTTCCGCTTACAATTAGGATGGCCAGACCAGACGTTCCCAATATTTGAACAATTACTGGGCAAATGGGGTGCAGGAGGAAAGTTAGATCCTGAGTTTTATTATGCGCTCGTTACCATGCACGGTACCATTATGGTGTTCTTTGTTTTGACTGCTGGACTGAGTGGAACCTTTAGTAATCTTCTTATTCCGCTGCAAATCGGGGCAAGAGATATGGCCAGTCCGTTTATCAATATGCTTTCTTACTGGTTCTTCTTACTCGCTGGTATTATTATGATGATTTCCTTGTTCGTGCAGACAGGACCAGCCTCTGGGGGTTGGACGGCCTATCCTCCACTTAGCGCCTTGGAAAGCGCTTCCTCTGGATCAGGCGTCGGTATGACCTTATGGCTAGCCAGTATGACTATGTTTATTGTCTCTTCTTTAATGGGTGGCTTGAACTATGTAGCGACCATCCTAAATATGCGTACCAAAGGAATGACCATGTTTAGAATGCCTTTGACTATTTGGGCGTTCTTCTTTACTGCTGTATTGGGTGTACTTTCTTTCCCAGTACTGCTATCTGGTTGTATTCTTTTAATTTTTGATCGTTCCTTCGGAACCTCTTTCTACTTATCTGACATTTTTATCAATGGTGAACCTTTGCTTAACGGAGCAGGAGAAATAGTTGCGGGTGGAAGCCCAATTCTATTCCAACACTTGTTCTGGTTCTTGGGTCACCCCGAAGTGTATATTGTAATCCTGCCAGCAATGGGCATGGTATCAGAAATTCTGGCAACCAATTGTAAAAAACCAATCTTCGGATACCGCGCTATGGTCATCTCCATTATGGGAATTACCGTTCTTGCATTCTTAGTATGGGCTCACCACATGTTTATATCAGGCATGAATCCTTTCGTTGGATCCATATTTGTACTCTTTACTTTAATGATTGCGGTTCCATCCGCTGTAAAAGTGTTTAACTGGATAACCACTATTTGGCGAGGCAACATCACCTTTACGCCCGCCACTTTGTTTAGTATTGGATTTGTTTCATTGTTTATATCGGGAGGATTAACCGGAATTTATCTTGGGAACTCCGCTTTAGATATTCCTTTACACGAAACCTATTTTGTTATTGCACACTTCCATATCGTAATGGGACTAGCCGCTGGTTTTGGATTGTTTGCGGGAGTCTATCACTGGTTTCCGAAATTATTTAATGGTCGAATGATGAACGAAACAATGGGCTACGCCCATTTCTGGGTCACCTTCATAGGTTCATACTGTATTTTCTGGCCAATGCATTATTTGGGTATGACCGGGGTACCACGTCGTTATTATTCCTTTGGTGAGTTTCAAACATTTGGTGTCTACGACGACATGAATATATTAATAAGTACTGCAGCGGTTGTTGTTTTCTTCGCACAGTTCTTATTCGTTCTCAATTTCGCCTACAGCATTTTCCGTGGAAGAAAAATGCCACCAAGTTTAAACCCTTGGAGATCGAACACCTTGGAATGGACCACCCCAATGGTTCCTGGACACGGAAATTGGGTAGGCGCAATACCAGAAGTGCACCGTTGGCCGTATGATTATAGTAAAGATGGAAGAGACTTTACACCGCAAGTATTAACCGATGGTGAGCTGTCTTCACATCCTGAATTGCTACCGCGATAGATTATGAATACAGCAGTAAAAAGTTTTAGTCAAGACTTTCTACGTAGCCTAATACAAAAGGCTAAGGACTATGCCGTATTGGTAAAAGTCACGCTCAATTTGACCGTCGTGTTCTCAGCGCTCTTTGGTTACTTATTGGCTTCTGGAATGAGTTTTACTGGAGTCGGTGTTTTTGCAATTATGATGGGTGGCTTTTTAGTTACCTCTTCTGCAAACGCACTCAACCAAATTTTCGAGAAAGATTACGATCGCTTAATGAAGCGAACCGCTAACCGTCCGCTGGCAACAGGAAGAATGCATCCTAGTGAAGCATTTTTGGTTGCAGGTATAAGTGGTGTTTCGGGTTTATTAATACTCTGGTACTTCTTTAATCCAACGGCAGCTCTTTTAGGTGCGATATCATTGATAAGCTACGCATTCATTTATACGCCCTTAAAACGATATTCAACCATTGCCGTTTTGGTCGGTGCCATACCAGGTGCATTGCCACCAGCTATTGGTTGGGTTGCTTTTACTGGGACAATGAGCATAGAAGCACATATGCTTTTTGCCATTCAGTTTATGTGGCAGTTTCCTCACTTCTGGGCCATAGGCTGGTTAGGATACGAAGACTATAAAAAAGCAGGATTCAAACTCTTGCGTATCGATATCGATGGACGCAATCGCAAAACAGCGATGCAAATCATCGTCTATATCATTGGACTAATGTTCGTGGCAGTTATGCCATACATAATGGGACTAACTGGAACAATCGCTTTAATCGCGAGTATAATATTGGGAGTGTACTTTTTGTATCACGCAGTGATACTCTATAAAAAATGCGACAACCCAAGCGCGCTTAAAGTAATGTATGCTTCAATAATCTATTTGCCGCTGATGCAAATAATAATGGTCATTGATAAAATATGAGAAGCCTAGCATTGGAAAATAACGAGCAAGGCGCAATGAACCCCAAAGTATTTATGCTTTGGTCCTTCCTAGGAACCATCATTATGATGTTTGCAGGTTTGACCTCCGCGTACATTGTAAGAATGGGTGCAGGCGATTGGATGTTGTACAAGTTGCCAGATATGTTTTTGGTAAGTACTGCCATTATTGTTTTAAGCTCAGTCACCTTGTACTGGTCTTTCCAGGCTTTAAAAAAAGAAAACCGCCAGCAGCATAAGATGGGATTAGGAATCACTTTGTTGTTGGGCCTAGCTTTTGTGTTCACTCAATACAGCGGCTGGCAAGAGCTTACTTCTTACGGCGTTCGTTTACAAGGAAACCCAAGTGGTTCGTTTTTATATATCATCTCAGGTTTGCACGCCCTCCACGTAATCGGCGGCGTTGTTTTCTTAGTCATCTTCTTTATGAAGTCTATGTTTAAGAAAGACCCAGTGGATAAATTATTAGAAGAATTCAATCCAGATAGAAACCTAGGCTATAAACTATTGAACACCTACTGGCACTTCGTCGGTGTGTTATGGTTATATCTTTTCATCTTCTTTTGGTACAATTCGTTTTAATTGGATTTTATGTCAGCAGAAACAACAACAGTAGATACGGGTCAAAGTTGGGGCGGCGGTAAGTCACCATTTAAAGTCAGTTATGGTAAACTGATGATGTGGTACTTCTTACTCTCAGATGCCTTTACTTTCTCTGCCTTACTTATAGCCTACGGAACCATCCGTTTCAGTTTGCCAGAATGGGCAGATCCAAACGTAGCTTTCAAAAGCTGGCCCTTTCAGGGAGCCGTAGAATCTATGATGGGTTATGAAGCAGGTGCTTTATCCTTCCCGTTAGGATTCGTATCGGTTATGACCTTCATCCTTATTCTGAGTTCAGTTTTTGTAGTTCTGGCCGTTATTGAAGGGCATAGAAACAATCGAGAAGGAGTTATGAAGTGGATGTTTGCGGGCATCATCGGTGGAGCCATGTTCCTGGGATGTCAAGCCTGGGAGTGGACGCACCTTATCCAGCACGGAAACAACCTTTGGGAAAATCATTATGGACCAATGCAGTTCGGTATGTTCTTCTTTTTAATTACAGGATTTCACGGCTTCCACGTTTTTAGTGGAGTCTGTTTAAATATTTGGGCCTTCATTAATACCGCCAACGGTGAGTTTGGAAGAAGGAACAACCAATACGAAATGATCGAAAAAGTTGGACTTTATTGGCACTTCGTAGATTTGGTTTGGGTATTCGTATTCTTAGCATTCTACTTAATCTAAAAGCTTAACCATGGGTGGAGGACACATACTAACAGACGAGGAACACCGATCGCAAGTACGCGCGGTTTGGAAAGCAACACTTTGGTTGTCAATTATTACCATCTTTGAAGTTGGACTAGCACTAGTTTATCTGTGGGTATTGTATCCAGAAGGTGGTGGACCGAAGTTGCTCTTGAATGCGCTGTTCGCGGGCGCTTCTTTACTAAAGGCCTACTTTATAGTAGCGGAGTTCATGCACGTCAAATATGAAACCAGAGCGTTAGCGCTTACCATTCTTGGACCACTTTTCTTTCTGATTTGGTTTATCATTGCTTTCCTATGGGAAGGAAAAGAATGGATGGGCAATCGCGACTTCTGGCAAAACATAATTGGCTAGTCGCCTATAAATAAACGAATGCCAAAATCACTGATAAAGGTATTTCTAGCGACCATACTAATTTTCTTCGGATACCTGTTTTATGTTGGCTTGACTGGAGTTTATGGCAATCCAGAATCGCCAAAACTAGATCGATTTTTCGAAATCAATGATTCCTTCGATTCTCCCTACACCAAGCAAGTAGGAGAGAAAGCCTATCACCAAGTACCCCCATTTGCCTTATTAAACCAAGACAGTATTGTTTTCACCCAAGATTCGCTCAAGGACAAAATTTATGTCAGCGACTTTTTCTTTACGCGCTGTGCAGGCCGATGCCCGAGGCTCACACTACAACTCACCCGAGTGCAAAATGAGTTTAGAGGAGACAACGAACTAATGATACTCTCACATAGCGTAGACCCGTCCTACGACCGACCAGATGTGCTTATGCGCTATGCACAAAACATGGG
>CAZZIZ010000066.1:0-1665 GCA_964654535.1 uncultured Chitinophagales bacterium | reverse complement strand
ACAGATTTCGATTGGACCATTCTTCCCAAGCTAAACGCGACCTTCAACGCTTGTGTTTTCTGTCTTCTGCTTAGCTCTTGGTACTTCATCAAGAACGGAAAAATGAAAGCCCACAAAACTTGCAACATTCTAGCATTGCTTTTTTCCGCCGCGTTTTTGGTGTCTTATGTCATCTATCATGCTATGACCGAGTCCACCAGTTTCGGTGGCGAAGGAGCAATCAGATATGTCTACTTTTTTATACTGCTCACCCACATTGTATTGTCGGCAGTAATTTTACCATTCATACTTTTCACATTCCTACGCGCCTTCAGCGGCAACTTCCCGCGCCACAAAAAGCTAGCGCGTTGGGTAATGCCCTTGTGGTTGTATGTAAGCGCGAGCGGCGTCATCGTCTACTTGATGATAAGTCCGTACTACTCGTAAATTAGAAACGACCCAAAAGTCATTTCGAGCCCCGTCCTGAGCGAAGTCGAAGGATTGTCGAGAAATCTCCCGGTCTCAGAGCGAGCGCAGCGATGCAACGGAATAGCAACTCGTACCTAAACAAATTCAAAGCATTTGCTTTACCATTGAAAAATCTAAATCACGAAGAAGTGCCTTGGGCGTGCCCCGCTCCCTTCTACCACTACGTGGTAAGCTCGGGGTCGGGCTCTCGGCCGTCGCTCTGTTCTGTGTTGTTCAAAAATCGCTTCTACCACTAGGGTGGTAAGCTCATTTCTTGAACCCCACAACAGGAGCTCCACAAAGGCCTCCATCCCTCACGCATACCTTATTGTATGTTCTAAAACTTGGCGTATATTGAAATATGAGAATATTTCAAAATCTACTTTACTTGAGCCTATTCCTTTGTCTATTAGCCATAAGCTCTTGCGGAGAAGAATGTGATGGGGTGGAGTGTGGCAATGGCACGGCAGTAGAAATATCAAGCGGCACTTGCGAATGTGATTGTGACGAAGGATCTTTTCTATCCAATGGTATTTGTGTCCTAGACGCTTGCCAAGAGTTTCCTTGCGGGGACAATGGAATGGTCGTTCAAAGTGAGCCCCTCATAGAAGATTGTGAATGTCTTTGTGATCCAGGTTACACCATCGACCCTTTTAGTGGTCTCTGCATACAAGACAGCTGCCTACTCACCGAATGCGAAAATGGAACACAAGAAATACTTATGGACGGCTCCTGTAGTTGTACCTGCGATCCTGGATTCGTTCAAAACCTCGTCGGCTTATGTATTGTCAATCCTTGTATAGACGTTGAGTGTGAGCCAAACGGCCAAGCCTTAATCGATGAAAATGACGCTTGTTTGTGTTCCTGCAACCCAGGATTTATCAATGATGAAAACGGGCTTTGTATTCCCGATCCTTGTCTCAATGTCGATTGTGGTTCTGATGGCCAAGCTTTAGTCGATGAATTCGACGCTTGTTTTTGTCAATGTAATCCAGGGTTTATCCTTGATCCAACGGAGTTTTGTGTCCCTGATCCTTGTCTTCCTATTAACTGCGGAGACAATGGCACCCAAGTTTTTATCGATACTCAAACCTGTGAATGTGACTGCGATCCCGATTATATTTTTGATGGATCGACATGTATCATTAATTGTGATGATAGTACTTGCATTAATGGAGATTGTGGTTCTGAAGGTTGCGATTGTGATAACGGTTACGA
>CAZZIZ010000065.1:0-16007 GCA_964654535.1 uncultured Chitinophagales bacterium | reverse complement strand
TTCGCGTGAGGGATAGTAGCTATGCGACCAAAGGGAGCAGTCTCCTTTGTTGAGCCAGTAAAGACTTACCGCTTGCGGTAGAAGGATTTGCTTTGGCTCAACAAGATGGAGACCGGAGCGAACGCGGAGTAGCGGAAAGCCCGACCTTGAGCCACCGAAGGCTTGTTGGTCTCCGACCAATAAGCCTTAGGTGGTGAAGGGGCACGCCCAGATCAATAGAAACAACATGAGACTATGGGACAAAAAAAAGACCCTTACTTGTACAAGCGGGAGGTTGCTTGTATAATGAAGGGCCCCTTTCAATAAGAAAGTAATATACCGATGTCGATTACAGGGAGGTGTAATGGACAGTTTAAAGATGCGCCTAGCGTGTTGATATGGCGAATCAAGCTATTAAGCGGTCGCATGAATGAGTAAGCGGTCGATATTCTGAGTATTTGGAGTGCTTTTCTTCAGAAAAGGGCCATTATGTGGAAGTTTTGGGTCTAGTTTATCTCGTCGGGGATGATAATGTTTACTTGAGTCCCCTGCACTTGCCCATTCGGGTCAACAAGCTCTTCGACGCTGATTTGGCTTTGTTGATCGCCTTGCCCAATGATGTTAATACGCTCTTCATTTATGCGCATCGCTTTGGATTCGTGGTTGGCATTGAGCTTAGATTTGTCCGCCTTACTTTGGTTGATTCCGATGCCGTTATCGGTTATTGAAATGGTAATGTAGTTTTCTGGTTTTGGTTCAACACGAATTGAGATATGACCAAACTTTTCGTTCATACGGATGCCGTGAAAGATGGAATTTTCGACATAGGGTTGAATGATCATCGAGGGTACTAAAATCCCGTCTGGGTCAATGTCCGGATCTAAATCAATTTTATAATCGAAAATTTCGCCTAAGCGCATTTGTTCCAATTCCAAATACAACTCTAAACGTTCGAGCTCGTCTTCCAACACAACGGTTGCTCTGTCAGCCATGTCTAAGTTCATCCTAATGAGTTTCGCGAATTGTGCTAAATAATCATTGGCACTTCTTAAGTCTCGAGAATTATAGAAGTATTGAATGGAGTTCAGCGAGTTGAAAATAAAGTGCGGATTCATCATAGCCGATAGGGCTTGATATTCGAGTGATTTTATTTTTTGCTCAACGGCACGTTCTCTTTCTTGTTCTTTTTCCTGCTGTTTAAGTCTGTAACGGAAGTATATGGATGTGCCTAACAAACCCAGTGCAGCCATTAATAAGATGAACCAGGTTTTCTTATAAAGCACTTTGTCTATACTGAAGTTGAGAGTGCTTGTTTTTCCAACTCGCCCATTCTTTAAAATCGGTCTTACTTCTAAGGTGTAGTTATCACTTGCGAGGGAGTTAAATTCAAGTGAAGTGTTGCTAGTGTTACGCCACTCTCTTTCTTCATATCCGTTTAGCCTGTACTGGAAACGCTTGCCTTCTTTTTTTGAGTAATCGAGACTAGAATATGAAATTTCTACATCATTGCTTTCTGGGTCTAAGTCAATGATTTGATTCTGGTCAAATGCGACTCCCCGGCTTGAAAAAGAGGTAAACCGTAGTGGTATTTCGGTTGAGAATTCATCAAGTAATTGATCAATATTCAAAACAGAAATGCCGGCATCATATCCGATGTACATTAGATTTTTTCCGGGATGGTATCCAAGTGCGTTTAACTGATTGGAAATCAGACCATCTGAGGTGTTCCAATGTCTAACGCTGGAATCTTGTATACAAACGAGTCCTTTGAAGGTCGCTATCCATAATCTGCCGTCACCATCTTCTTCAAGTGCTTTAATTGTTTTATTAGGCAGCAGGTCATTCCAAGGTGAGTAATGCAAACTATCTTCTTGCAATTCGTATATGCCCAAGTTGGTCCCAAACAGCCGCGACCCATTATAAGTCAAAGTAGAATTAAAATTTGCTCCGTTCAATACTGTTTTGAACTCGGCCTTATTGTTCTCTCGATCCAATTCTGTGCAAACTAAACCGCCACCTTTAACGCCTGACCATAACCTACCTTTTTCATCAATATAAGTAGCAGAACCGGTTGCTGGCAATTTTAATACTAGGTCTAAAGGTTCGTCATTTTCGCTCCAGACATGGTAAAAAGTTCTTTCTGAATCAAAGGAATACTTACGATCACTTCGAGGGTCGTTCTCTTCATAACTTCGATCATAGCTTATTAGTTTCTTTCGAGACTCATCCAGGAACCAAGTAAGCATATAACGCAAATTGACAGAATTATAACTAGTCGTACCTGTTAGCCCCTTATAATTTGTGGCAGCGACTAATACGTCACCATTGAAATCTAACTCAAGTCTGCTTACATAAGTAGCACCGTGTCCGACAATGGTCTCTGAACTTTTGGCCTTTATTCTAGGCATTACTTCAAATTCTTCATTCTCCAAAGACAAAACTCCCAGTGATGTCGCGGTTAGCATTCCCAGTTTGTCTTGATATACGAAGTCGTTTACCTCGCCTAACTGCAAAATGTCCTCTGAATCGTAGTTTTGAATATCGTTATTGGGTATACAAATGACTCCTTTGCCGAGTGTGAGTATCCAGAAATTTTGATCTCGGTCTTCAAAAAAGCTGTTGATTCCTATGGTGCCGATTCCCAACTTTTCTCCGAAAGGTACAGCGACATTGCCTTCGATTAAGTACAAGCCGTAGCCAAGAATGGAAAGCCAAATTTTCCCATCTTTAGCTTCCATGATTCTATGAACTTTACCATCAGCGGGCATGCCATCTGTAATCTTCCTAATGTACCCTGTCTCGTTGAACTCGGCGATAAAACCAGCGCCTCCTACCCAATTTCTATTTGGGGCAATATGTATTGAAGTTATTATGAGATCCTCGTCCTGGCTATCAAAAAATTTCGAGCGTCCCTTTTCATTATAGCGAATGAGTTGGCCATCGACTACTCCAAGTAATTCGTTTTTAAAGGATTTAAATGTTGTCGGTCTTAGATCCATTCCATCCAAAACATAGTACTTGCTCATCTCCAAGTCTGGCCAAGTTCCCATTTGGAGAACAGAGCCAGCTAACAGGTCATAAAAAAGACCATTATGTTGAAGCAAATTTTCTCCCGTAAATTTCGATTTGGATGTCCTAGTGACTTTTAGCGACCTGGTATTCACAACATTGAGACCTTCTTTATAACTGGCAGCAATCAGTGTACTGTCATTGACAAATACTAAGCCCATTACGCTTTCACCGCTTAGTCTGTCTGAAGTGGTAAGGGCGCTGAACTCTTTGCCGTTGTAGCGCACCAGACCATTTCTAGTACCAAACCACAGATAACCTTCACTATCTTGAGCGACGCGCCATACTGTATTACTAGGCAATCCATCTTCAACAGTCAGAAGATAGGGCTGCTGGGCTAGCGTTTGTCCTTCGCCCAGCCATAAAAATAAAAGCGCGAATGCGATTAAATGTTTCACTTGTGATTCCAATACTTTTGAAAAGCAGTTAGCACGAGTGTCTTCTTTCTTCTAGAAATTGGAAACGCTTCGCCTCCAATTAGCAACACCGTATTACCATTGACTTCCTTCAAATGTTTGAAGTTGACTATAGTCGAGCGATTACAACGAATAAACAGTTCTGGATCTAAAACTTCTGTGAAATACTTCATAGTTCGGGCCACTAAAATTGGCTCTTCATTTGAGAAGTTGAATTGAGTGTAGTTACTGTCCGCGACTAAGTATTTCAAATCCCCGAGTTCCCTTATAATGTAGCTTCCTTTAAAAGGTAGTGTAATTCGCTTTGGGTAGTCTTTGGATTCGAGGGTTTCAAGAAAATTACCAATTGACTTTTGATAAACGACTTTCGCTGTGGGGTTGTTTTGACTTTTCAAAGCCAAGCCCTTTTGGGTCGCTTCCTGTAAAGCCGCAACTTCAATTGGTTTCAATACGTAATCGATAGCACTCACTTTAATGGCGCGTAGGGCGTACTTTTCAAATGCGGTTACGAAAACGAGGGCGAAGTCCTTGGTCTCTAATGATTCTAGTAAATCGAAGCCATCTTCTCCTGGCATCTGAACATCTAGGAAGAGAATATCTGGAGTCACTTTAGAGAGTATTTCTCTTGCTTGCGTACCACCGTCTGCCATACCCAGTACTTCTAAGCCTGGCAAATACTGTTTGATGAGTAGCGCAATGTTGTTTCTACTCCGCAACTCATCATCAACGATAACGCAGGTTCCTTTATATAAATCGGTATCCAAAATTCTAGTGCCGCTTTAGATTCAGCATTTATACAAAATAGAAAAAGGCTTCCAATATGGAAGCCTTTTGAATAAGTTTAACTGATATTATCCGCCAAAATCGTCGAAGGATACGTTTTCTTCGGGGACGCCAAAATCGTCGAGCATTTTCAAAACTGCTTGATTCATCAATGGCGGGCCGCAGAAGTAGTACTCTATTTCTTCAGGCTCTGGGTGGTTTTTCAAATAGTTGTCAATTAAGACTTGGTGAATGAAACCAGTATAGCCATCCCAGTTGTCTTCCGGCTTAGCGTCGGACAGGGCGATATTGTATTTAAAGTTTGGAAACTCTTCTTCGATTTTACGGAAGTGCTCCGTGTAGAATAGTTCTCTTGGTGAACGACCTCCGTACCAATAAGATACTTTACGGTCTTTTACTTTTTCCGTATGGAACATATGGAATAGGTGCGAACGCAGCGGTGCCATTCCAGCTCCTCCACCAATGTAGACCATTTCCTTTTTAGTCTCCTTAATGAAGAACTCTCCATAAGGACCTGATACGGTTACTTTGTCTCCCGGTTTTCTATCGAAAACGTATGAAGAACAAACCCCTGGGTTTACGTCCATCCAAGTGTTCTTAGCTCGATCCCATGGCGGTGTAGCGATACGAATATTGAGCATCACTATATTTCCTTCTGCTGGGTGATTCGCCATTGAATAAGCACGGAACAACTCTTCATCATTTTTCATTTTAAGCGGCCACAAGTTGAACTTGTCCCATTCCGTTTGAAACTCATCAGGTTTTTTACCTAATTCTGGATGAGCTGTAATATCTATATTCTTGAAATCGACTTCTATTTCAGGTACATCGATTTGAATATAACCGCCGGCTTCGAAGTCTAGGCTTTCACCTTCAGGCAATCGTACGACAAACTCCTTAATGAAAGAGGCTACGTTGTAATTCGAAACAACTTCACATTCCCATTTTTTGATACCGAATACCTCTTCGGGTACTCTGATTTCCATATCGTTTCGCACTTTAACTTGACACGCCAAGCGCCAGTTTTCTTTTGCTTCTTTTCGGGTAAGGTGGTTCATTTCGGTAGGAAGAACATCTCCTCCACCTTCGTCTACTTGACATAAACACATAGCGCAAGTTCCTCCACCTCCGCAAGCGGAAGGCAGGAATATATTTTGTGTTGACAGTGCTCCAAGTAAAGTTGTACCCGGAGAAATCTCTACCGTTTTCTCACCGTTGATGCTCACTTTTACAGCACCTGAAGGGATCAACAAGGATTTTGC
This sequence comes from uncultured Chitinophagales bacterium, assembly GCA_964654535.1. Lineage (GTDB taxonomy): Bacteria > Bacteroidota > Bacteroidia > Chitinophagales > UBA2359 > CAZZIZ01. The sequence goes on along the minus strand of CAZZIZ010000065.1, from coordinate 10,498 downwards.
GAAAAGTAAGACGCCTACAAGGAACATCATCAAAGCCATTAGGGCAGCGAGACTTCCAATAATTGGTGCTGAAGCAACACCCAAGACGATTGTACTTATTATTGAGAACGAAATCATTCTGTTTCTTTTAAACTTTGATACCCATAAAACTCATAAAGGCTAAACCCATCAAACCGGTAATGATGAAGGCCATACCCAATCCTCTCAATGGAGCTGGAATTGCTGAGTAGCGAATTTTTTCACGAATTGAAGCCAGGGCTACTATAGCTAAGAAAAACCCAAAACCAGATCCTATCCCGAATGCGGTTGACTTCGCTAAACCATACTCACGTTGGATCATAAAAAGTGAAGTACCCAGAATAGCACAGTTAACCGTTATCAGGGGTAAGAAAATACCTAGCGAGTTATAGAGTCCTGGAGAGAATTTCTCAAGGGTCATTTCTACTAACTGCACCATTGAGGCAATTACTGCAATGAAGGCAATGAACTTCAAAAAGGTTAGATCAATACTGGCGAAGCTTTCACCGAGAAAAGCCAAGCTACCTGGCTTTAACAAATACTCGTGTAACAACCAATTCACTGGTGTTGTAATTAACAAAACGAAAATTACCGCTAGTCCGAGACCAACTGAGGTCTTCACTGTTTTTGATACTGCGAGGTACGAACACATTCCAAGAAAATAGGCCAAGACCATATTTTCAATGAAAGCAGACTTCAAAAATACGTTTACTAATTCCATCATAGCCTTAACTTATATCGACCAAGGCCGGTTTACGTGCACGTTGAATCCAAATCAATACCCCAATGATAAACATAGCCGCAGCTGAGGTGGTCATAATACCATTGTGCTGATATCCGATGCTGTGTAAGAAGCTTCCTGGATCAGCATTTAAAATCGTATAACCCAATAAAGTACCTGCTCCAAACAGCTCGCGAATTGCGGCTACTATAATAAGTATCGCTCCGTAACCTAATCCATTTCCAATTCCATCCATGATGGCTGGGATTGGTTTGTTGGCCATTGCAAAGGCTTCCAAACGACCCATTACAATACAGTTGGTAATAATCAAACCGATGAAAACAGAAAGCTCTTTACTCAAATCAAACACAAATGCTTTGAGGGCGATATCTACTACGGTTACCAAAGTGGCGATAACCAATAATTGCACAATCAATCGAATACGATTAGGCATCAATTTTCTAAGTACAGAAATGGTAAAGTTACTGGCGGCCAAAACGAATATCACGCAGATGGACATTACGACCGCGGGCTTTACTTGTGTTGTTACTGCCAAGGCAGAACAGATTCCCAATACCTGAACCGTAATCGGATTGTTTTCATCCAGCGGATCGGTTATTAAGCGCTTGTTCTTCTTTGAGAAGAGGGGTTCGCTCTTTTTGACCTCCTTTACTTCAGGTGCTACTGCTACTTCACTCATCTATTTCTTTTTAAGGAAAGGCTCATAACTCATTGCGCACTTGTCGATCATAGCTTGAATACCATCACCGGTAATGGTGGCGCCAGACATACCGTCGACCATGTGCATCTCTTTGTTACGAGGGTTATTTTTTCCTTTCAATACTTTAATTCCTTTAAACTCTTTTCCATCGAAGAGCTTCTCTCCAATGAAATTATTAGTGAACCATTCTTTGGTCATTTCCGCTCCCAAGCCAGGCGTTTCTCCTACGTGGGTAAACACAGCACCTGCGACAGAATTTTTATCTGGTTTCAAAGCCAGGTATCCACCAATCTCATCCCAGAGTCCGTTTCCGAATAATGGAATAATAAATTTCTTTTCGCCTTTAACATCGGTGTATTCGTAAACTGGCATATTGCGATCAGACGCATCTTTTGCCAATTCATTTTTTAAGTTCACATCTAGCGCTTCTTCTGAAGCCACTGCTCTCTGGGCTCCTTTACCATCAACGATAAAAGGCTTGATGTGCGCGGTGAACTTTTCCTTAGCGTTGGTTTTGTCGACTTCGGGATCAACCGCAATTAAGATGCTGTTCATTTTGTCCAACAAAACGTTTTCTCTAATCTGATCTTTGAAAAGCTCTGCAAAGAATGAGAGCATAACTGCAACTACAACTACCATAATGGCAGCAAACATCAGCGTATATCCGTTACTATCTGTATTAAGCGGCACGAGCAATTCTTCTTTTAATATTCGCCTGAACAACCAAGTGGTCAATCAGAGGCGCGAATACGTTACAAAATAATATAGCGAGCATCCAGCCTTCTGGATACGCAGGATTTAAAACACGCACTATCATTCCCACGACACCAATCATAAAACCATAGACCAGTTTTCCAGTATTGGTTTGGGCGGCGGTGACGGGATCGGTTGCCATAAAAGCCATTGCGAATAAGAAACTTCCCATCATTAATTGATAGTACCAAGGCACTGCTAGGAATGCGTTAGCGCCAGAAGCATTAAAGATTAAGCCCATTACAATCGCACCAAATACCATAGAGAGCATTATTCTCCAGCTTCCGATTCCAGTTACAACTAGCATAATCGCACCAAGAATAATTGCAGGCTTACACACTTCACCAATTGAACCAGGCACAAATCCTAACATTATATCTTTTATGGAGTAGTTAGCTACAACCGATTCCCAGCCTCCTTTGGATGCTAGGCCTAGTGGGGTCGCGCCAGTCCAGCCGTCGACCTTATTGGCGAGCACGTACTCTTTGAGGCCATTGAACTGGTCGGGTATATTTTCTAATCCGAGAGAAGCCATAGTGGCTTTACCCATTCCGAATATTTGATGTAACCAATTGTAATCGTAAGCAACCCAGCAGATGTCTCCAGAGATATCGAGCGGATAAGCGAAGAAAACAAAGACTCTGGCTAACAAAGCAATATTGAGGATGTTCATTCCCGTGCCTCCAAATGCTTCTTTTCCGATAATCACTGCAAATGCAGTAGCTAAAGCCACGATCCATAAAGGAATATCGGGCGGCATAATTAAAGGTATGAGTTGACCGGTAACCAGAAAGCCCTCTTCAATGGCGTGTCCCTTTTTGGCGGCGAAGAAGAACTCAATTCCCAGGCCAACAACGTGGGCGACTATTATTATCGGTAACATTTGAAAGAAGCCGTAAAGAAACTTAGTGAAATGGCCTGCATCTATGCCCAGCGCTAAGTAGTGCTGATAACCGATGTTGTACATACCGAAAAGCAAACACATTTGCATAGCGAGCACCACAAAAACCATGGTTCTTTTGAGGTCCATACCATCGCGGATATGAACGCCACTACTCGTGGTGTGATTCGGCGTAAAGAAGAAAGTATCGAAACCGTCAATGACGGTATGCATGTACTTATTGTCTTTGTACTTTTCTCCTAAGCTGTCGAATTTATCTCTTATAAACTTCATTCCCTATCCTTGTTCCATCATAGTGTTCAAACCTTGGCGCAAGATTTCTTGCACTTTGTTTTTAGAAGTACATACGTACTCGCAAAGCGCTAGGTCTTCTTCCAATAGTTCATAGATTCCTAGTCCTTCCATACCGTCTAAGTCGTTGAAGAGTATTGACTTTAATAACTGCACTGGATAAATATCCATTGGAAGTACTTTTTCGTATTGACCGCTCACCACAAAGGCTCTTTTCTCGCCGTGGGTGTTGGTGTTTACATCATATTCTTTCTTTGATCCGAAAAGCCCGTTCAAAAAGGACTTAGAAATAGTCGGTTTTGCATAAGATGGAATCAACCAACCAAATGGTTCGTAGTGATCTCCTTCTTCTAGTATTGAAATTGCATTGTCAAAGGCACCGAGGTGACCTTTTGTACCGATATTATTACCGCTCAATACATTACCGGCAATGACTCTAATATTGTCATTGCTTAGGTTGTTATTTAGTGCTTGTTCTACGTTAGCTCCGAGGTAGGTTTTTATGTATCCAGGGTTTTTAACCACTGGTCCACCTACAGAAATCAGTCTTTCGGTATTGAATCGCTTTTCGGTAAACAACTTACCGAGTACGATCAAGTTTGGAAGGTCGATGGTCCAAACCATATCGCCTTTGGCGATTGGAGCAGTATGGTGAATTTGCACACCTACATTACCTGCTGGGTGAGGTCCATTGAAATAGTTGGTTTGAACTCCTGAAAGGTTTTTTAAAGCAGTAGGTGTGTCTGAGTTACTTAGACCTAAGTACACTTTGCCTTCGCTCAGCACTTGTAGCGCTTTGAATCCAGCTTGAATGGCTGCATCGTTTCCTTCAGCTATTTTACTATAACTAGGAGCCAGTGGAGATGAGTCAAAACCACTGACAAAAATGTTTTTGGGCGCGTCTTTATGATCGGCGATTATGCCGAATGGTCTTTGCAAGAAATATGGCCAAGCGCCTGATCCTAGCAAGAAAGTGACCAAATCTTCTCTGGAAATACCGTCGAGACTAGGGACATTTAAGTCCTTGAACCTAAGGGTTGAATCTCCAAGAATTACGACTTCTGATATTGCACGCTTTGCACCTCTGCGAATTTCAGCTACCTCACCACTTACGGGAGCAACGTGAATTACTTCTGGGTTTTTCTTATCGAAAAAGAGTGGTTGACCAGCCAAAACTTCATCGCCAACCTCTACCATAACTTTTGGTATCGGCGAAATGTTCTTATAGTCAGTTGGTTTGACAGCGAAGGTTGCTGAAGAGAAAGAGGAATCTACCTTGTCTTGAGGCGATCCTTTAATGCGTATATCAAAGCCTTTTTTAAGCTTTATTGTTTTACTCATTGTTGGGACTGTTTAGGTCCTTTAGAATTGCCGCAAAGGTAACATACGTTTCTACTTTGCGCCATAGATTATGTGCAATTTTTCAACTTAAAACGGAGCTTTTTAACAGCATGTCTTAGAGGTATCCAAACGCTTTTTTATAACCAAAAAAGGACTCCAGTTAGCTCTTTATCTTGTCTTTCTTTCATAACGGCATGTAGTGTCTGCAAGACTTGTGCCGAAGTAGTCCGTTTTCCTTAGAAGTTCAGCTAAAGTGGATAAATTGCAGCTTTTTCACTAACAATAAGCTGAATGAAAAGCTGGTACAAAGTTCTGATTGTATTCCTCGCATTTTTGTACTCTTGCAATAGTACGACAAGTGAATCTGAAGACAAGCATAGAAGTACGGAGAAACCTAGTGTGACACAGATTTCGAAGGAGGATGATTCGAGGCTCTCTGGAAAGCCTGGTATTGCTCCAGTTTCGAAACAGGATGATTCGGGAAAGACTGAAAAACCTGGCAAAACTGCGGTTTCGAATCAAAACTCAAACAAGGGGCTGAAGGCGAGGCAATGCAAAGCGCTTAGTTCGAGCATATTAAAAGATAAACTTCCAAAATCAATGGGTAAATACGTAGTAGAAAGTATGGAGCAAGTCGGTGAGTGCTTGCGCATTACAATAAAGCATGGTGGGGAGACTTCACAAGCCAATTTTCATCTGCTTTGGAATGGCACTGTAATGAAGAGCCTGCCACCTATTGCTACTTTGTCAATGGAAGGTTCGATTTTTGAAGATACTGGCACAACTGTAGTTCAGGAATTGGATTTTAACCTTGATGTTTTGAAGACTTTTGGGAAGCGGATTCATATTAGGTTGAAGGATAAAGATGTGGAGCAGGTTACTTTTTCTTTTGAGTAGGTAGAGGAAGGCTAGACTTTACTAGCACCCGAGAACCTACCCCAACCCTCTCTTATAAGGGAGGGAGTTTATTGATTGTCTTCTTGGTTGCGGCCTAACCATAATGTTTGGTTCGAATGCTAGTGCCTCCAAATTTTACGAATCTTGTTTTTTTCTTTGCTCATTTTGGTTCCGACCAAAGTTTCCCATAACAATAGACCAGATATTTTCTCAACTTTGGAGGTCTTAACCAAAAAATCAGATAAGCTTCCTCTTGATCTATCCTGAGGAATTATAAAGGACCACATGTTGATTGTTCCAGTGTTTTTCTCGATAAGGACCGACTTAAAAAATGCGTGTGGAATAGGCAGCGAAACCTTTATACTATCATTGTTGTCTCCCATCATTATCACCTCTTCATCAAAAAAGAAAAGTGGCCCAGAAATTACGTAGGTCTCCAAGACCTTGTGACTACTGTCCAATACCCTAATAGCCTCTTCTAGTTTCTTCCATATTCCTTTATTGAATTTGGGCTTTTGCGGACACATGTTCGATAGTAGGAAGGTCTCGCTGTTTTGCACTTCCGTTTCAATTTGGTTTGCGCTTGCAACCAAGTGTCCTCGGTCATACTTAGAGCCTACGTACACTTCTTTATCAGCTCGAAACATTTCGGGAATCCGATAATCTGATCGAAAATTATCTTTTCGCTCAACTCTTGCTTTGTCCGGGTCAACAATTTCTAGCGCCCATTTAGCTTGTCGGAAATAATAGGAATATCCCAGGACGTAGTGACGGTTGTACAAGACTTGATCTGCGGTAGGTAAACCATATCTGGTTTCTCTTTTTAAACTAGGGCTATTCATTTGTATGATTTAGGTGGTTGAACTGCTATAAAGTTCTTTTAAGTTACAAATCTGTTCTTGGAGAGCTTGATTAATGTAGTCTGGATTTTTGTCATCTCGAACGCAGTGAGAGAGTTCGACGTCTGTTCATTTCGCTTTGCAATTTCCGCCTTAGAGGTCGTCTAGATTTCTCCCGTTGATCGAAATGACAAAGGGGAGAAATACCAAAGGGGAGAAGTGACAAAAAGGAGTGGATATAGAAGCTAGGCCGCGTGAGGGATAGAGGCATTGTTGAAGCTCCTGTTGTTAAAAACAAGAAAGCTGCTTAGCTCCTTGGAGCTAGATGCGCTTTTGTTTTTAACAGAACAGAGCGACTGCCGACAGCCCGACCCCGAACTTGCCAACTTGTTGGCAGAAGTGAGCGGGGCACGCCCATATCATCATTTTGGATTTCAAATTGTAAGGTCAACTCTCGCGCGGGAACCCACCCCAGCCCTCCCTTAAAATGGAGGGAGAAATTATTTCGGATACGCAATAAAATAACAATTGCTCTGCGACTCGAACTGCTGGGTTAAGTCGACCAAACTTAGTGCTGGTTTTTTTTCGAGCCAGTTTTCCATTAGACTGACATGGTAATTGAGGTCGGTAAAGTAGTTGAAAATGTCCTTGGGCTTAGTGTCGTAAAAATCGGAACCGCCGATGCCGAATTCGAAAACCACGATGGGTTGATTATTACTTATCGTTTCCTTGGCGCCTTGCAAAACCAATAGCTCGGCGCCTTCTACGTCAATCTTTACAAAATCGATGCGCGCAGATTTGGGAATAATATTGTCTAAAGTATCGACGGCAACGCTGATTTCTTTTTCCTCTTCTACGGCGCGATCGTAACCGCGTTTTTTCAATCCGCTATAAGTAGGATTGCTGATGACATAATTAAAAGTACTGGTGCCAACGGTGTTGGAAACCGCGACATTGGAAATCTCGCAATTGGTGTGGGCGTATTTCTCCTTGAGCTCTTTGTAAAAACTGGGAAGCGGCTCAAATGCAAAGTGCTTTGAGAGCGGGGCTTCTTGCAAAATTAAATCCAGAATGGCTCCCTTATGGCAACCCACATCTATGGCGCTGCTATTGGCTTTGCAGACGCGAGCAATGATTTCACTGGTCTCGCGATCGTACTTCTGACTGAGTGAAAAATCGAACGGAAGTTTTTCCGTGATACGCTTTATAAGGTTACGGAATCCGATGCTTATGCTTTTTTAATAACCATAGCAGATGCTCCACCTCCGCCATTGCAAATTCCGGCGGCACCAATTTTTCCGCCTTTATGTTTCAGCGCAGAGATCAATGTACAGACGATTCTGGTTCCACTCACCCCGATAGGATGACCGAGCGCAACCGCGCCGCCCAAAACGTTTACCTTCTTTTTGTTGAGTTTCAATTTACCCATATTGGCCAAGGCCACTACGGCAAAGGCTTCGTTGATTTCGTACAAATCGATATCGCCTTTTTTCAATCCCGCTTTCTTGATGGCCTTAGGAATAGCCTTCGCTGGCGTGGTGGTAAACCAAGCTGGCTCTTGCGCTGCATCGGCATAAGACAAAATAGTAGCCAATGGTTTTATCTTCATTTTCTTGGCCATTTTTGCACTCATTAAAACCACGGCAGCTGCGCCGTCGTTTATTTTGGAAGCATTGACCGCGGTTACGGTTCCGTCTTTTTTAAATGCCGGACGAACTGTTTTTACTTTCTCTGGACGCAGTTTTTTCACTTCCTCATCTTCGCTCACAATTACTGCATCTCCTCTTCTCTGCGGAATTTCTACCGACACCAATTCATCATCGAACCAACCATTGGCCTGCGCTTCTGCAGCACGACGGTAAGACTCAACTGCATATTCATCTTGCGCATCGCGTGGCACCTGACAACCTTCGGCACAAATCTCCGCGGCGTTGCCCATCATATATCCTTCGTAAGGATCTTGCAATCCGTCGCGCACAATGGCGTCTACTAATTGCGCGTTGCCATAGCGATACCCGTTACGTGCTTTTGGAACATAGAAAGGTGCGTTGCTCATACTCTCCATTCCACCTGCCACAACAATATCGTTGTCGCCCAACATAATGGACTGCGCACCGAGCATAATAGATTTCATACCAGAAGCGCATACTTTATTAATAGTGGTGCAAGGCACGGTCTCGCTCACGCCGGCCGCAAGGGCTGCGATACGCGCAGGCGCTTGACCATTGTTGGCGCTAAGCACATTGCCCATAAATACTTCACCGACCTTTTTAGGCGAAACCTTGGCGCGTTTCAAAGCGGTTTTAATAACCAAACTTCCCAATTCGGTAGCCGATTTCGCAGATAAAGCGCCATTGAAGGCACCTATGGGGGTACGGGCCATCGATACTATTACAACTGTATTCATTCTTTGAGGTGATTTATTTAAATTAAGGAAGGCAAAAATACTGAAATGAATAGGAAGCACGGTCAATCATCCGCCATATACACACTTATTATTGTCGCGCTTTTGGGCATCTTCCCCCTCGTGAGTTGTCACGAAGCCGCCAAGGGAGCCAGTTCCAATGAAAAGGAGAACAACATGAAAGAAAGACCCGAATTTGCCCTCGTCATCCACGGCGGAGCCGGCACTATATTGAAGAAAAATATGTCCGCCGAAAAGGAAAAAGCCTATCGTGCAAAACTCAGCGAGGCACTGCAAACGGGTTACGATATTCTCAAAACCGGAGGTACCGCAATGGACGCTATTGAAAAAACCATAAACGTCTTGGAAGACTCCCCGCTTTTCAATGCCGGCAAGGGAGCAGTCTTTACCCACGACGGAAAAAACGAACTCGATGCTTCTATAATGAACGGCGCTAACCTAGCGGCTGGTTCTGTGGGCGGTGTTTCTCGCGTTAAAAATCCGATCGGTGCTGCACGCGCGGTTATGGAAAAATCGCAACACGTTATGATGGTGGAAGACGGCGCTGATACATTCGCCGAAAGCCAAGGACTGGAAATGGTGGATCCCAAATATTTCTATACCGAAAAGCGCTGGAAGTCGCTTCAAAAAATGCTGGAAAAAGAAGGCAGCGAATCGACTACTCAACTCGATCATGACGAAAGAGATATTTGGAGTACGGTAGGCGCAGTTGCTTTAGACAAAAACGGCGACCTGGCCGCGGGCACTTCTACTGGCGGAATGACCAACAAACGTTTTGGACGCATCGGCGATTCGCCGATCATAGGCGCGGGTACCTATGCCGATAACGAGGGCTGCGCAGTTTCGGCTACGGGGCATGGCGAGTACTTTATTCGCAACGTAGTAGCTTATGATATCAATGCTTTGGTGAAGTATAAAAGCATGAGCATTAATGAAGCTGCTGACTATGTGGTCAATGATAAACTGCTTAAACAAAAAGGCAGCGGTGGCATTATCGGAATCGATCACCAGGGCAATATCGCTATGCCTTTTAATACGGAAGGGATGTACCGCGGGTTTGTTTTGCCGGATGGAGAGGTGAAGGTTATGATTTATGGGGAGGAGTAGAGATTAAAGCCTTTCATCTCGCCAGCTTTAAGCAAATGCAAGATTGTAGCCTATTGCAACAACCCTCCCTGGCCCTCCCTTGAAAGGGAGGGGGTTTCGATTTTGCTTTAGCAATTAGTGATAAATTATTGAAGGCGCTAAGACTTTGGGCTCTCGCGACAACCCACCCCAGCCTTCCCTTGAAAGGGAGGGGGTAGAACTTCCTTTCTCTACAATAAAAATTCTCATTCTACGCCTACAAATTACTCATAGAAAGACTAAATTTGCAGCCCTTTGGCGTGGTAGCTCAGCTGGTTAGAGCGCAGCATTCATAATGCTGAGGTCGAGTGTTCAAGTCACTCTCACGCTACTTTTTAGGAATTAGAACCCTTGCAGCTTTTGTTGCGAGGGTTTTTTTGTATCCCCTTTTGTCATTTCGACAAATTAAAAGAGCGAGCTCTTTTTTAAAGATTAATGACAAGCCTGCTATTCCCATTGCCGCGTA
>CAZZIZ010000064.1:0-16564 GCA_964654535.1 uncultured Chitinophagales bacterium | reverse complement strand
GTCAATTCCTTTGAGTTTCATTCTTGCGAACGTACTCCCCAGGTGGCTTACTTAATGGTTTCCCTTAGGTACTGACAGTGTATCGCCAATACCGAGTAAGCATCGTTTAGGGCGTGGACTACCGGGGTATCTAATCCCGTTCGCTCCCCACGCTTTCGTGCCTCAGCGTCAATAATAGTCTAGCAAGCTGCCTTCGCAATCGGTGTTCTGTAACATATCTAAGCATTTCACCGCTACACGTTACATTCCGCCCACCTCGACTATATTCAAGACTATCAGTATCAATGGCAATTCTGCAGTTAAGCTGCAGGCTTTCACCACTGACTTAATAGTCCGCCTACGCACCCTTTAAACCCAGTAAATCCGGATAACGCTTGCACCCTCCGTATTACCGCGGCTGCTGGCACGGAGTTAGCCGGTGCTTATTCGTTTGGTACCGTCAGCTCCGGAGTAAATCCAGAGGTTTCTTCCCAAATAAAAGAAGTTTACAACCCAGAGGGCATTCATCCTTCACGCGGCATGGCTGGATCAGGGTTGCCCCCATTGTCCAATATTCCTTACTGCTGCCTCCCGTAGGAGTCGGGCCCGTGTCTCAGTGCCCGTGTGGGGGGTCATGCTCTCACACCCCCTACCCATCGTTGCCTTGGTGAGCCGTTACCTCACCAACAAGCTAATGGGACGCACACTCATCTTCTAGCGATAAATCTTTAAGAACAGAGAGATGCCTCTCCGCAATACTATATGGTATTAATCCCAGTTTCCCGGGGCTATTCCATACTAGAAGGTAGATTGTGTACGCGTTACGCACCCGTTCGCCACTCGTGTATCCAGCAAGCTGGACCTTACCGTTCGACTTGCATGTATTAAGCCTGCCGCTAGCGTTCATCCTGAGCCAGGATCAAACTCTCCGTTGTAAAAAATTATTATTATGATTCTTTAGCCCGAATCTATTGACCCCAAATCTCAAAGGATAAGTTATTCTTACCTATTTAAATGTTTGTATGTCTCAACCTTTTAAAGAACTTGACTTCAACTTATCACCGACTCGTTCCTATCAGAAGAGTCCCTGGTAACAGCGATTGAAGATTTCGTTTCAAATAACAAGCTTAACGTTGTAAGCAACTCACTTTCGAACACAGCGCAAAGTTCCTCCTTCCTCCGTTTAAAGAGGTCCAAAGAACCTTCCAAAATATGTGTAATTGAGTGCCCGGTAGGAAGTATTGATTTGTAAAAAATCTACCGTTGAAATCCTACCTTGTTAAGGGATTGCAAAAGTAGTCTATTCTTTGACTTCCCGAAGGGTTTTTCCACCTTTTTTTGATAAAAAATTAACGGAATCGAACTTTTTTTCACGACTGTAATTTCGAGGCGATATATAGCCTGATTAACAAATAGTTTATGCAACATAATTTTTATAAACTAATAGCCATTTGTAGAAAAAAAATTAGCCTTTTTTGTCGCTATTTCTCGAGCATTACAATTACTGGCCTGAAATTGGAATGTCCATGCCTTCGTTTATCCTTTTCAAGCGAATAAACGCCAAGCATTTTTTGTAGCGATCGATTGGTTTTTTGCTGGGACTAGTGGTCAATTATTCAACAATAATTTGGGCGTGCCCCTTCGTCGGCCTAACTCAATTGTTGGCCTGCAGCCATTCTCGCAATCCACTTCTATCGCAAGCGTAAGTGGCATTGCTGCTTAGCCAACGCTGCACTCAGGGTCAGGCTCTCGGGGCTCGCTCTGTTCTGCTGAGGACGAAGTTCGTATCTACCGCAAGCGGTAAACTCACTTCTCGTCTTCAGCAACAGGAGCTTAGACAAACCCCTCCATCCTTCACGCGGAGCTTGGCTGATTGGAAAACCTATTTTCAATCTATTGTTGGTTCCAGTCTTCAGCGTGAGGGATAGAGGCATTGTTGAAGCTCCTGTTGCTGAAGGCAAGAAAAGCCCTCAGCTCCTAAGAGCTGGAGGGGCTTTTTGCTTGAAGCAGAACAGAGCGACTGCCGACAGCCCGACCCCGAACTTGCTGCTACCGTAGCAATATCGCTTGCCGCAGGCAGAAGCGATTTGCGAGATTGCAGCAGAAGTGAGCGGGGCACGCCCAAGCCAATTCCTCAATCTTTACCTGAATTTGTTCTTTAAAAGGTCGTCATTGTTGCTTTCAATAGTCCATTCTCTTGGCGAAATGCTATACTATAAGTAACCTTGCTTTATGTACGGTCAGCGAAAACCTCTTCTTCTATTCTTCATACTCCTTTTATCTGTTGTTGGGCTTTCATTTAGCTCTCCTATTCCTCCTTGTGAGGCGCCGAGCCCTTGGGGCTTTTGGGGACATAAGCGAATAAATCGCCTAGCGGTATTTACGCTGCCTCCAGAAATGGTGGCATTTTATAAGCAACATCTGGAGTACGTTACCACACATGCGGTCGATCCGGACAAACGCCGCTACGCTTCGGAGAACGAGGCGCCGCGACACTATATAGATATAGATCACTACGGTGAGTATCCTTATGAAAATGTTCCGCGTCGCTGGGATGAGGCGGTGGCCGCATTTAGCGAAGATACTTTGAAGGCTTATGGTATCGTGCCTTGGACGATTGAAAAATGGACTTACTACTTGCAAAAGGCTTTTGAGGAAAAGGATGTGAAACGTATTCTCAGTTTGTCTGCGGACTTGGGTCATTACGTGGCTGACGGTCACGTGCCGCTGCACACTACTACTAACTATAATGGTCAGTTGACGAACCAGCACGGCATTCACGGTTTTTGGGAATCGCGTTTGCCGGAGTTGTTTGGTGAGGACTATGACTACTGGGTGGGCAAGGCTGAGTACATTGATTATCCGAACGAAACGATTTGGGATTTTGTTTTGGAAAGTGCCGCTGCTGTCGATACAGTTTTGAACTTTGAACAGATACTTAACGATGAGTTTCCTAGTGATCAGAAGTATGCTTATGAGGATCGCGGCACGGTTACGAATAAGACTTACTCGGTAGAATATTCTGCCGAATACCACTTGATGATGGAAGGTATGGTGGAGCGTCGTATGCGCAAAGCGATTATTGCGGTTGGTAGCTTTTGGTATACTGCTTGGGTCGATGCTGGTCAGCCCGACTTAGCTGGACTGGGTACCTTTGAACTAAACGAGGAGGATAGGAAAAAGCAGGAGGAACTGGATAAGCTGTTTCAAGGCGGTAAGATTAAGGGGCGAGAACACTCGCATTGATTTTTGTAAATCTCAAAACCCTTGTCCAAACCCTCCACCTTTCTTGCTCATCTCGCCGCTATTGGCGCAAATTTAATTTACGCAGCTAATTACGTTATTGCCAAGGAGGTTACTCCGGTGTTTATTAAACCACTGGGTTTGGTACTCATTCGCGTTTGGGTAGCGCTCTTTATGTTTTGGATCGTACACTCCCTTTTCGTTCGCGAGAAAGTTGAACGGAAAGATTTTTTCAAATTGGCTTTGGCGAGTATTTTCGGTATTGCTATCAATCAGATGATGTTTATTAAGGGCTTGTCTATGACTTCTCCGATTAACGCATCCTTGCTAATGATAACAACTCCAATTATTGTTTTGGTTTTGGCCTTTTTTCTAATCAATGAAAAACTAGGCCTGGGAAAAATTCTTGGGATAGCGCTTGGAGCGCTGGGTGCTGCACTTATTGTTTTATCTAATAATTCGACAGGTGCAAACGATGGAAATCTAACCGGAGATTTGTTCATTGTAATAAACGCAGCATCGTATGCCCTGTACTTTGTATTAATTAAGCCGCTTTTGAACAAGTATCACCCAATTACCATTGTTAAATGGATTTTCACTTTCGGTGCTTTGATCGTTTTGCCTTTTGGTTGGACGCAGTTTAATACCATCGATTGGGCAGCCATGCCTCGCTACGTGTACTACGCCACGGCCTATGTCGTTATTGCAACTACGTTTTTTGCTTACTTGCTCAATTCTATTGGACTGAAAAAACTGAACGCATCTGTGGTGGGTGCTTATATCTACACGCAACCCATTATTGCTAGTGCCATTGCGGTTTTTCTTGGCAAAGGTGTTTTGACTCCAGAGAAACTGGGGTCGGCGGTTTTGATTTTTGCTGGGGTTTATTTGGTGAGTGTTCGGAAGTGAAATGACAATCTTTGATACTGTTATAGTTAGTCTGCATCTAAGCTATTCGTATTGTCATATATAAATGACATTATCATCTTTCTGAATACTTTTATCTAACTTTACAAAGAATGAATAAAAAGCATGTATTCAGTTTTCTTCTGGCTTGCTTATTTTTCCAATTTGCGAATGCTCAACTAACGGGGCATTACGAAAATGCAAGCATATCGGAAGTTATTTTTCACGACGGCCCTGATGAAGGCGCTATTACCGGAAAAGGTATTGATGGCTCTGTTGGGAAATCAATGTTCTTTAACTCCGACCTGCATAGATCACCTACTTTAAGTCTGTGCGACGTATATATGGATTTAGAAGTCAGTAATTATACCGAACAAGATTCCTTTACAGTTTTTGTTGAAATAGAAGACTTTAGTGCTGGCAATCCAGAAATTTTTTGGGAAAAGAAGTTTCCGTTTTCGGACGTGGCCGAAGAATCGATTCCAGTCCACGACTCGATATTCATAAATTTCAATGAGCACGCCACTTTCAATTTTAGTCTTGGTTTCAAAGACCTCGAATATGAAAACTCCCTATTGGCTCTAGCTACACCTAGTGGATTTGGCCCTTTTATATTTACGACTGGTATTTACTACGATGCGAACACTGAAGCCAGTATTGCATTGCGTGCTACGGCGGATGGAGAATTTGAAGATGCAGCGAACAGAACCTTCACCGAAAATGCGGATGGAACTAGAACCGACTTTGTTTCAGCCTACGACCTTGACGTTGCGCTAGCAATCTTTCCTGTGATCTGCGCTTATTCAGGCATATCAGACATTTCGGATTTGGGAATTGAAATCATTTCAGACTCTAATGGATTTATAGAAATAATTGGCGCGGAATCTGATAGTAATTTTTCGCTAAACATTTTTGACCTAGCGGGTAAACCTGTCTACAAATCAGTATTGAACTCAGGAGGATCTCAGAGATTCGAATTAAATCGCTTAGCTTCTGGAATTTACATTGTTAGTTTATCGAACGGAGAAGTGAGCGGAAGTAGAAAGATATTTTTGAAGTAAGGGCTATCTTTTTTAGCTCAGGTCTTTTTTTAGCCAATTTTCAAATGCATTTATTACCGCTGCTTCGTTTTCTTTTATTTCCTTTTTTTCTTCGCCAACTTTTATCCAAAACTCGTAACTGTCTTTCCACTTTACATTTTCGTCTAGGATAGTTTCTTTTTTTCGGTGGTAGCGGAATGTCTTTTTGCTTTCTTTATGGGTGATGTTTAACCAGCCTCTTTTTTTAACGAAGTCGAAATCGCTTTGTTTCTGTGTCGCTTTTTCAATGGCAGCGACGAAGGAGCGGAATTCTTTTGTTCGGAAGCGCATTTATGCAAAGCTTAATGTTCGCTCTGAATTTTGTTAAACCAATTTTCTCCAACAAAAGTAGCGTTTGGGGTTAGGTTGTTTTCTTTGTATGCTTTTAGGACTGAGTCTCTTTCTGCATTGGTCATTCGTTTACCGTCTCGTCTTTCTACAATAATTGTGTCGGGGTCAAATCCTTCAAATGGTTTTCGGCTTTTGATGTAGCCGGTGACGTAGTATTCGTCTTCCGCTCTCGTGGTGAAACAATTATAAATCACCTCATAACATTCGTTTAGAGAATGGAGCAAGTCATTCTCCATTTTATTTAAGAGTGTCAGTGCTGGGGCGGTTGGCATATCTTTAAAATTCAGTTCTTCCCAAGACCTTCCGTCATCTCGGTGAAAGTTTTCGATATCCGCCAAGCTCAAGTCAAACTCTTCCATGAATTCAGAATTAAAGCTAGCGATACAGTTTCCCTTGCCTTTTGACGACATCGAAGAAATGCCGGCTAACAGAAACTTTCGGTGGGCAATTAGATCGTTTTTCAAATCCGATGCCTTGCCGCCGTCAATCATTACCATATTGACCGCTTTTTTATCGCGCTGACTCATTTTTCCATCAACCGTAGCTCCAGCTATGATTTGAGATTTAAGTTCATTGATGGTCTTAGCTACATTGCCATTCTCTAACTCTATTTCTTGAATTTTGCTCATCACTTTGGATGAATCGGGATTACCCCTAAGAGAATACATTATCTGTAGCTTTATATCATCGATAGAAACTTGAGCTCTTCTATTTGAATCATCGATTGAAGACTCTAGGGTCTTGAAGGATTGCATGATTTCGTTTGAAACACTATCTCCTACTACCAAAATATTTCGCAAACAACTTCCGATGGAAAATATAACCGCTACTAAAATGACGATTAACCATAGTTTCGAATTGCTCCCGTTTCCCATACTTTTGTTAATGCTTTTATAAATTCAACTTGTCTCAAACCCTAATTCGTCCTAATTTCCAATTGGGATGCGCTGGTTGGCGCCAGTCTCCGACTGGTGACCCAGCGAAGTTGGAGTTTCCAAACTCGACAACATTAAGTCAATAGAATAACATCTAATAAACCTGGATTGCCGCAATAATCTCGTGCGCTACTATAAAGGTAGTGCTCAGGCTCATCGACAACACCGGTCTTAACAGGATTGTTATGAATATAATCAACGTGCGTTTCAATTGCCACATTTGACCACAGCTCCACAGGATGATTACCGTGTTGCCAAAACTGATAGTTGGTATTGCTACTTCTAAATTCACCTTCTCGCTCAAAGCGGGGTATCCACCATTCTTTGCGGCTTTCTTTGGGGTTCTCTTCTATTGCTCTAATAATATTGTTTGCTGTAAATTTTTTCATGTCACGAAATATATCGGGCAAGGTGCCGTCCTTTTCTGCGGAAACAATTAAATGAACGTGATTGGTCATGAGGCACCAGCAATATAAAAGCAAGCCTTTATTTTCTTGACAGTATCGTATGGAATCGATCATTATTTCTTTGTAAACAATTCTCGTAAAAACGCTCAACCAATTGACAGTAGAAAAGCTAACCGAATACAATCCTCCAGGATTGCGAAACTTCCATTTTTTACTCATAAATTGAATGTATGTATTTTATATGAGCAAATTATATTGCAAGTCTGGAGACTTGCTCCTTACCACGTCACCAGTCGGAGACTGGCGCCACCTGAGACTGGCTCCTCACCATGTCACCAGTCGTAGACTGGCTCCAACTTGAGAATTATATTGCAAGTCTGGAGACTTGCCCTTTACCATAACACCAGTCGGAGACTGGCGCCAACTTGAAATATTATGTACTAACTGTTCAATTTGTGTAAATCAATCCAACAAAAAAAGCCAAGCAGGCCATAGGTAACCCGCTCGACTTTCCACTAATAAGCCTTAAACAAAAATTATTCTATTGAGTGAATTTTTCCTGAACCAGATATGCGCTGACTGAGTCTGGGCTGTCCGCGGTATCCTACGTCGCCACTGCCAGAAATGTTTGCCTCCAATTCTTCGGATGCAAATACTTTAGCTCTCCCAGAGCCACTAATTGTTACTTCGACATGTTCTGAGACTAGGGCTTCGGCATCGATAGAGCCCGAGCCACTAACTTGATACTCTGCTCTTGTTGCTCTGCCTGTACCTTCAAACTTTCCGGAACCACTAATGCTCACGCCAAGGTAGTCTGTCTCGAGAGGTATTGTTGTTTTGCAATATCCCGACCCAGATACTTCGAAGCGTGGGACTACAATTGGACTTTCAGCTTCAATAACACAAGAGCCGCTGCTGCGAATTTCTTTAAGCGTTTTGAAACCGACGAATACTTTTACATTGTCACTTGAAACCAACTTATTTCCTTTTTTGGTTACGATGTGTAGTTCACCATCATCAACGTAAGTTTCGATTAAATCCAACAAGTTATCGTCGGTTTCGATACGCAAACTTTCGTTTCCTTGAGTCAAATACACCTTATACTGTCCGCGCAGTTTCAATTCATCAAATGCTTCCACACTTCGTTCTTCTGCCGAAACATTCCCGCTGCCTTGTACAGCATTCACATTCATAAGACCGCTACGAAGAATCATAGCGCCTGCTACAGTCGTAAATAGTAGTAGTCCAAACAGACTTAGTAAAATTTTATTACTTGTTTTCATAGTAATGTGTTTTAAGAGTTTATGATGTTGAAGGAGCCTTTTCCTCATCGTAGATTTTTTTCAAATCGTCGATCGAAATGTTTAGTAAGTCCATTGTCTTAAAGACTTCTGGCAAAAACTGCTTTAGAAATTCATCTTTCTTCAAGCGCTTGGTTTTATCAATTGCGCCTTCGGAAATGAAATAACCAATGCCTCTTTTGTTGGCAATTATGTTTTGTTCTTGTAGATAGGTGTATGATCTCATAACGGTGTTTGGATTTACTTGAATATTTGCGGCCAACTCGCGGACCGACTGTACTTTATCGCCGACTTGCCATTCGCCATTGAGAATATTCTCCAAGACGTAATCGGCAATCTGCATATAGATTGGTTGTTGTTTTCTGAACTCCATGCTTATACCTCCGTTTCTTTTAGTTTGAAATAAGCAGCAGTATTGAATGTTGCCCATACCAATAGAGATATTACTCCTGCGATCCACCATCCTTGCTCCGGGCCGAAATTCAAAAACTCGGGAGTCAAATTAAAATCAAAATTGCTATCATCAATGGTCATCGAACTACCCGTGAAATACTTCGCAAAAATTAGTCTAAATGACAATCCCGTAAACATGGCCCAAGTCATTAAAGTTGCGAACATAGTGAGCAGTGTTTTCCAAAATGCCAGTCTTTTAAAAGCAATAGCACCAAGTAAGAATATTGAATGTATAAATAAATAATCTCCAATATTTCCTAGTCTCAATCCTTTAAGCGTTTCAGCCAAGTTTATACTTGTACCCGGGTAAACAGCAAGAATGACTTTGGCAACTACCGCGGTAATTGCAATTAATGCCATACCTGCAATGAGATAAACTGGGCCTGTTAATAGCCACTTGCTCAGATATTTCTCAAAATGAGAAGCTGGTAATCCTAAATATCCGTGCGCAATTCTGCTGTCCGCCAAGGGTCTAAACGTCGCTGCAGTAATAAATAAACCTGCAATTACAAGCATGCCAGGAAAAACGCCACTGAAAAACATATGTGTTTTTTCAGGACTTATATTGTTGATACGAAAGTCGGAAAAGACCCCAAAAAATGTAAGCAACAGCATTACACCCATCGCAGCCAGAGATGCAATAAGTAAAGCTCTACGTTTAGGCAACAAATCAGTCTTAAGCGTATTTATGAATCGGGTAAAATCGAAAAACTGATTAGACTTCATGGTAGGTTTCTTTAAAGAGTGAATCAATGGTTTCGCGGTTTCCAATTACGGTATTGAAAAGTGCCTCAATGTCCACCTCGGTTTCATCGTCGCTGGTATTGGGCACTACAACTTGGTAGCCGCCTGGGATACGTTCCGCAAACAGGGCATCAGTCGGCTCTTGCGCTTCATAGCTGTTGTAAAATCTTAGCTTGCGACTCACGTCGTAAGTAGATTGGTTGAACAATATTTTTCCGTTCTCCAATATCAAAACCGGATCAATCAGGTTGTTCATATCGCGCACTTGGTGCGTGGAGATTAAGAATATGCGATCGTCCGTAATTGCGGTAGCGAGTATACGTCGGAACTGGCTTTTGGATGGAATGTCCAATCCATTGGTTGGCTCGTCGAGAATAAGCACTTTGCTATTGGTTGCAATACCAAAACTCAAAAGCACTTTTTTCTTTTGTCCATAAGACAACTCGTTGGTCTTGCGGCTTTGATCCAACTCAAATTCGGTGATCAGCTTATCGAAAGCCGCATCATCGAAGTTGGGATAAAATGGTGCGTACAATTTACGGTACGAATCGATGCGCATTTCAGGTAGATAAATTTCTTCCTGAATAAAGAACACATCGCTTAGGAAAGATGGGAGCCGGTCCTGGGGATTGTATCCCAAAACGTCGAGAGAACCAGTTTGCGGAAAAAGCAATCCGGTTATCAATTTGAGTAAGGTGGTCTTCCCTGCCCCATTTCTACCCAGCAATCCGTAGATGTTGCCCGGCTCGAGCGTCAGGTCGAGACCTTCGTACAGCGGAGGGGATTTGCGGTACTTGTAATCGATTTGTTTGATTTCTATCATTGTGGTGTTGTTTTAGTGTACTACTTAACTAATACAGTACAATTATAAGACCATTTTTGAGGACTAGCAAGGGTTTGAGTAAAATAGTTTGGTTTTTTATTTGGGCGTGCCCCCAGATTTTAGCTGCAATTTGCTCTGAAACAGGCTTTTAGGTGCTAAAATATTTTTCAGAAAAAAGAGTAAAAAATCTGGGGTCAGGCTATTCGTGACTCCGCTTCGCTTCGGTGTTTTGGGCTCGGCTGCAATATTGCTTCTACCGCTAAGGCGGTAAGCAATGGTCTGCAGCCTCCACCGAAAACACTGCCCCTGCGGGTCATCACTACTATCCTTCACGCGGGGAGCTGGGCCTGCGGTGACTCTTTAACAAGAATTACAAACTCTTACCCTTGTTACATTAGGGTTTAAAATTAAGGGATGAGAAGATTTTACTACTTGACTAGAATATATCTGTACTGGACTCTCAACTCTCATAAACAATTGTTACATACTGATAACATTAATGCAAATACTTGATAGGTCTTTAGAAATCAATTCGCATTGTACCAATACCTCCGCACTTTCCTCGCGCGAAGGATAGTAGGCAGCCGACCAAAGGAAGGAGTGTTTTTGTTGGGCTGGGCAGAAAATTGCTTACCGCCCTAGCGGTAGAAGCAATATTGCCCCGCCCCCCAAAACACCGAAGCGAAGCGTCGTTCTTTCGACTGCGCTCAAGACAGGGCCGATAGCCTGGTCACGATGCAGCCAGGCCCTGGGTTTAGCCGATCGTGACGCGCCCAAATCACTATCATTTAAAACGTCTACAGAACATTGTACCTTTACAAAAAACTCAATAAATGGCGACTGCGACAAGTAAAAAATCATTTCTCAAAAAGCTCGGATTGACCGCAAACAACTCCGGCGTTTCAACCGGTAGTAAATGGATTACGGGTAAAAAGGGAGCAATCACTTCATTCTCACCGGTGGACGGAAAAATCATCGGTACAGTAAGTGAGGCTTCGAAAGCGGACTACAACAAAGTGGTACGAACCGCACAAAAAGCGCAGAAAGAATGGCAAACTTGGACCGCTCCACAAAGAGGTGAAGTAGTGCGACAGTTTGGTGAAGAGTTACGTAAAAACAAGGATGCCCTGGGTCGCTTGGTTTCTTACGAAATGGGTAAGTCTTTGCAAGAAGGTTGGGGTGAAGTCCAGGAGATGATTGACATCTGCGACTTTGCCGTTGGCTTGTCTCGTCAGCTTTACGGTTTGACCATGCACTCTGAACGTCCGCTGCACCGTATGTACGAGCAATACCATCCTTTGGGTGTGGTCGGAATTATTTCTGCTTTTAACTTTCCCGTGGCGGTTTGGGCCTGGAACACAGCACTCGCTTGGGTTTGTGGAGACACTTGCGTTTGGAAGCCTTCAGAAAAAGCGCCGCTTTGTTCGGTTGCTTGTCAGAAAATTATCGCTAAGGTTTTTAAAGCGAACAAAGTACCAGAGGGTGTGTCTTGTATTGTAAACGGAGATTACAAGATTGGCAAACTCTTGTCGAAAGACACGCGGATTCCTTTGGTAAGTGCTACTGGTTCTACTCGGATGGGAAAATCTGTTGCCAAGCAAGTAGCCAAGCGATTGGGTAAATCGTTGTTAGAGTTGGGCGGCAACAATGCCATTATTGTAACCCCAGATGCTGATTTAGAAATGACTATCGTCGGTGCGGTGTTTGGCGCAGTCGGAACTTGCGGTCAGCGTTGCACCTCCACTCGTCGCTTAATTGTACACGAAAAGGTTTACGATAAGGTGAAAAAGAATTTGGTGAAGGCTTACAAGCAATTGAAAATTGGGGATCCTTTGAATCCTAAGATGCACGTGGGTCCACTTATCGATAAAGATGCGGTGAAAATGTATGAAGATTCGTTGAAGCGCGTGAAAAAGGAAGGTGGCAAATTGTTGGTTCCTGGTGGTGTTTTGAAAGGACGTGGCTACGGATCTGGTTGCTATGTAAAACCGGCAATAGCAGAAGTGAAAAACGAAATGGCCGTAGTACAGCACGAAACCTTTGCACCAATCTTGTACTTAATGAAGTATAAGAAAATTGAAGAAGCGATCGCGATGCAAAACGACGTGCCGCAAGGCTTGTCTTCGGCTATAATGACGACCAATGTTCGCGAGATGGAGAAGTTTCTTTCTTGCGCCGGCTCTGATTGCGGAATTGCGAACGTTAACATAGGTACATCTGGTGCGGAGATTGGTGGCGCCTTCGGTGGTGAAAAAGAAACTGGCGGCGGTCGTGAATCTGGTTCCGATGCTTGGAAGATTTATATGCGTCGTCAGACCAACACCATAAATTACGGTGATAAATTGCCTTTAGCTCAAGGAATAAAGTTTGATTTTTAGTCAATAGTTTGCGGAGGGGCGAACAGAGCACCTTGACCATTTCGGTTACTGTTAAGTTCGCTCTTTCGCCTAATTAATCCTCCAATTTGTGGGATGATGTTTGTATTTTCTAGTTTGATTCATAGTTCAAAAAAACCGACAAATACAAAAAATCCTAGCAAAATGACTATCCAATATTCAACGTCTAAAATGGCGTTTTGTACAGTATTGATGTGCGCTCTATTACTTCTGAATAGTTGCTCTACGTTTAGTAAAAAGGAAAGTTCAAATAGTGAGTCAACCCAGGTTGCTGGCGCAAAATACCCGAGTGATGTGATTCAATTTTTCGATGATTGGAATTTAATTCTTGGCGATGGTACTAACGCAGGTCAGGCGACTAACTTTGAGCAGAAAGGTTTCTTCTATACCACCAATGATGGTAAAAGTGATTGGGTCGTTTTTAAAACGCCCAATGCGGGGAACACACACGGCACTTCCAATAATACGAGAACAGAGTTGGCCCAACTAAAAAAATGGTCAGCGACGTCGAGTGCTAAAATGAACGCGACTTTGAAGGTGATGAATGTGGCTCAAACGGGTGACGCCCGAGTAGCTGCTACCTACTCGGCGGTAATTGGTCAGATTCATAGTGCGGATGGACACGAAAACGAACCACTGAAAATATTCTACAAAAAGTTTCCCGGGCATAACAAAGGCTCAGTCTTTTGGAATTATGAGATCAACACTGCTGGCGATGACAATTCAGGACGATGGGATTACTCCTATCCTATTTGGGGTTATGACTTTTCAGTTGTTGGAACTGAAGCGAACGCTTATCCTCCAGAACCGAAAGATGGCATTGCATTGGGCGAAGAGTTTAGTTATGAAGTAGAGATTAAAGATGGAATGATGAATCTCAAATTCACCAGCAAGGGACATGAGACCAAAACCTTTAGCAAAAACCTTATCCAATCTGAATATGCTGAGCGCACGCAAATGCCGGAACAAGTAAAGAACTTGTTTGTACCGATCGGTCAAGATGGTGTGGAACGAAAAAACGCATACGCTGATGAAGGTCTTTTTTTTAAACTAGGTTCTTACAATCAAACCAACGGAAAAGATCCTGCAGTGAATAGGGTTTGGTGTTCGGGTGCTGAAACTCACGGTGGCGACATATCAAAACAGTATGCCGATGGAAGTTATGCGGAAGTATGGTTTAAGTCTGCAAGCCTTGAAATTCCCGATGAAGCCTATTCGAACGCGGGCTACTTCACGGCCAATGATGGCCTTAGCAGCAAGATCGTTTACCCTAGTGAGGTGATTCCCTTTTTCGACAAATTTAAAATGCTGATGGGTGATGGAACGAGTGTAGATAATCTTGTTGACTACGAACACAAGGATTTTTTCTATACAGTTATCGATGGCACTCGCCGTTGGGTCGTTTATAAAACACCAAATTCAGGAGTGACTTCTCCGAACTCCAGCAATACAAGGACGGAGTTGCATGAATTAAGAGACTGGAAGCCAGAAGAAGGAGGTAAACTAAACGGTGTATGCAGGGTGATGCAAGTTTCTACTTCAGGCGATGCCAGAGTAGCGGCTTCCTACTCTACGGTAGTTGGGCAGATACATAGCGGTGAAGGACATGAAAATGAGCCACTTAAAATATTCTACAAGAAATTTCCTGGGCATAGTAAAGGTTCGGTCTTTTGGAATTATGAAATAAATACAGAAGGCAGTAATAAGAAAAGGTGGGACTATTCTACTGCTGTTTGGGGCTACGATTTCTCAGATGTTGGATCAAGCAAAGACGACTTTCCGGCTGAACCAGCGGATGGTATAGAATTAGGAGAAGAATTTTTCTACGAAGTAAATGTCTATAAGGGCATTATGTATCTCACCTTTAAAAGTGATGGTCACGAAACTAAAACATTTACCAAAAACCTAATCGAATCTGAATATGTTAACCGAGCCGACATTCCCGCGCAGGTTATGAAAATATTTGCACCTATAGGGCAGGATGGAACGGAACAGGCAATTGCTTATAAAAATGAGTTAGGATATTTCAAACAAGGCGCTTATAACCAAACCAATGGAAAATCTCCTGATTCGAATATGGTTTGGTGCGCAGGTGCGGAAACTTATGGTGGCGATATCCCCAAGCAATATGAAAATGGATCGTACACGGAAGTTTGGTTCAGAGATGCTACAGTAGGGCCAGGAACTCCGCCGGAATAATCATTCAGGTAAATATTCTAGCAGCGCCAGCACTCCGTTATAGGAAATAACCAAGGAGAAAAACAGAGCCGAGACCAGGGATACGTTAATTCCAATACTGGTCTTATACTCCTTCATCAACTTTTTGTTGTTCAGCAATAATATAATTCCAATTATAACTGCAGGTAAAACGAAGACATTGAATACTTGAGATAATATCTGCATTTGAATAGGATTGCTCCCGAATATTGGAACGATCAGAGCGGTCAAACAAGCCACGAAAGTAATGATCTTGAACTGGCGGGAGCTGGTATCCAATTCTCCGGATTGATAATCGGCCAGTAAAAGCGGAGCGATTAAGGCGCAAGGAAAAATAGAAGATAGTCCAGCACTCAACGTTCCAAAAAAGAAAATAAAAACGGACAGGTTTCCGGCAACGGGTTTCAAAGTATTTGCCATATCCAACACTTTAGTAACAGGATCGCCTTGATGAAACAATGCTCCGGTTGCCACTGCCATTATCGCTCCGCTAATAACGAATATTAGAATGGCCGCAAGGATAGCGTCTTTTTTCTGATCTGCTAAGTTGTTAATAGTCCAACCTTTTCCTTTTACAAATAGTGGACGCGACAGGAAGGTTGCTGCCGCCATGGTAGTTCCAACAAAGGCTGCTACCATCATTTTTCCTCCAGGAACTTTAGGAATACTTGGCACCAAACCCAAAGCAACTTCCGATGGCAATGGATAGACAAAAAATAGAGACACTAGAAAAGATAAACCCATAATGCTCACAAAAACAATCAGTACCTTCTCAAAAAATGAATAGCGCCCGATGAGCATAAAAGAATAAAACGTGGAAATGATAATAATGGCAATTGCCAATACTACTCCGTATTGATGTCCGGCAAGAGTGGGGAACTGTATAGCCAACAATTCGAAAATAATGTTGGACGTAATACCCAAAATGCCCATTAGGGAGTTCCACTGGCCGAAGGTGACACCAAGGATGACCAAAATGGCAAGCCACTTTCCATATTTGATATTTTTTTTGAAACCGTATAGAGCTGTTTCACCTGTAACTAATGCAAACTTTCCATAAGCGTGCATTAATACGCCGGAAAACAAACAACTCAAGAACAAGACCCAGAGTAACTGCATACCGTATGTACTTCCGGCAACAATCATGGAGGTTACGCTACCCGTTCCTATTGTGTATCCTATGGCAAAAATGCCCGGACCGAAAGCCAAAAGCAAGGCTATCGCTTTTTTTATGAAGGACTTGTTCTGGTGGTCAGACATGCGAGATATATTTGATTAGGTTTTCCAAATCGTATGGTGAGGCTGTTCATTAGGATCATCGGTTCGTAGATAGCTATGCGCACCGAAGTAATCTCTTTGCGCCTGAATGAGATTTGCGTTGGAGTTAGCGGTGGTGACAGAAAAGAAGAAATTCAGCGATTCACTTAGGCATGGCACGGCGATTCCGTTCAATGCGCATTGGGAAATCACTTTAGCTGCATTCGGACGCAGTAATTTCAATTGACCAATCAATTCCTTATCCTCTAGTAAATTTTTGCTTTGCGACAGCTTCGGAACCAGCTCCTTCATTAAATCGGATCGAATGATACATCCATTGGTCCATACGCGCGCAATGCTCCTGAGATTCAAATCCCAACCGAACTTTTCGGAAGCAACACTCAAGACTTTAAATCCTTGGTAATGGTTTATGATTCGAGCAAACTGAAAAGCGTTTTGTAATTCTTGAGTAC
>CAZZIZ010000063.1:5305-16743 GCA_964654535.1 uncultured Chitinophagales bacterium | reverse complement strand
GATGCGGCTTTTGTTTTTAACAGAACAGAGCGACTGCGGAAAGCCCGACCCCGAATTTGCTCACGCAGCAATGTTGCTTGCCGCTCTGCGGCAGATGCAAATTGCGAGTGGAGCAGAAGTGAGTGGGGCACGCCCAGATAATTTTAAGGGTTTAGGTTTGCACAGCAGGTGATTAAAAACAAGCCACAGTCCATTGAATAAATTTTCGTCGACTTTCAGCCAAAATATACACGCGGCTTGCTAATAACTCCGCAAAAGGTTTCTAATCTTTACCAGCTCAAATCAAAGAGCTAAGTAATGAATCTATCCAGTCATCCAAATGATCTAATAGCCTACCTTCTTCAACACGATATTCAATCTGCTTACTTCTTGTTCCGTAATGGCGAGTTAAAAACTTCACATCCTGAGTTAAGCGATTTGGCCAATGAAATTTCGGCTATGGTCGATTTTAAAAATCACGAAGGGATTTTTTTAGAAGTAGATGCTAAGACTGAAAGTTTGCACACTGCATTTATTTACAATACCGTACGCGGACAAGCAGCAGGTGGAGTTCGTTTTCTATCTTATAATTCTATTGAATCTTTGATTAAAGACGGTCTGCGTTTGTCCAAAGGAATGGCCGATAAAAACGCAGTTGCTCGTCTATGGTGGGGCGGCGGTAAAGGAGTTATTTATCGTAACAAAGCTTATGGAGTTTCAGATGAATTGCGACATGATGTATTTACAAAGTATGGATTGTTTATTTCTAAGCTTAATGGTGTTTACGTAACTGCAGAAGATATGAATACCCGACCTGCAGATATGGCCACGATTTTTTCTGCGACCAGACATACGAGCTGCATTCCAGTTATAAATGGCGGAAGTTCCAACCCCAGCATTTTTACGGCTAAGGGTGTTTTTAGTGGAATAAAAGCCGCGGCCGAATTTAAGTATGGTGGAAATGATGCTTTAAAAAATAAAGTGGCTTTGGTACAAGGTGCAGGCAACGTGGGCTTTCACGTGATAGAACAGTTTGTTGAAGCGGGAACTAAGGTTTTTGTTTACGAACCCCAGTCTAAGACGATAGAAAAGATAAAGAACCAATTCTCGGATGAACAAGTGACGGTTGTAGAAAATGGTGATGCTTTAATGGCTATGGAAGGACATTTTCTTTCTTGCAATGCCATCGGTGGTACTTTAAACGATGACACCATTTCCAATCTAAAAGTTGATATAGTAGCCGGAGGCGCCAACAACCAACTCCGCGATCCAGAAAAACACAGTGCTGCGCTGCATGAAAAAGGCATTATTTATTTACCGGACTTTTTTATCAATCGCTTGGGAATAATAAATTGTGCCAACGAACAGTATGGCTACGTGGAAGCCGATATTTGGAAGGAAGTGGAATTGGTTTATAGCGATTCGCTGGACTTATTAAAAGCAGCCGCAGATAAAAACTGTTCTCCTCAAGTCATAGCCAACGATATTGCGACCCAGCGCATGCAAGAAGCCCACCCTATTTGGGGACATCGCGGACCGGCTTTGGTCGATGAAATGATCAAGAAAGGCTTCGGGAATCCAGCTCAAAAAAGGGAGCCCGAGTTTTCCGCGTGAGGGATTGACGCATTGTCGAAGCTCCTGTTGTTAAAAACAAGAAAGTCGCTTAGCTCCTTAGAGCTAGATGCGGCTTTTGTTTTTAACAGAACAGAGCGACTGCGGAAAGCCCGACCCCGAACTTATGCGCCCGCAGCAATGTTGCTTGCCGCTTCGCGGCAGAAGCAAATTGCGAGAAGCATAGAAGTGAGTGGGGCACGCCCAGATGAAGAGACTCATAGTTTGGTTTTATGCCTTCGGCAAAACCAAAATAAACCCCGGAGATTTCTCGACAGGCTCGAAATGACTTTTATTTTTTGGTTTTAGTACGCCCAAGCCTTCCGCAAAATCTCCGCACTCCTAGGGCCTTCGTTAAAAAGTAAATCCAAAATGCTCAGGTTTGGAAAAAATGGATTACGGTCGTTGAAGACTTGGTGGTAGGTCGGTGTGGTGTAGTCTTCGGGTAAACGCTCGCGCTTTTTGTTGGGCGTTATGTGGGTGCGTAGGTCGATCACTGAAGGATCCTCTTTGCCGATGTAGGTATCGCTGAAGCGATAGTTTGATTGCACTTTTAAGGCACTCAAACAAAACTCTAGCAACTCCGTGTTGAACTCGAGCAGATTTGTTTTTTCCGTTTTGAAAAAGGGTTCGAGTTTCATTTCGTAATACTCGAAGTAGGGCGAGCGACGATAGGCCGAAGACAAACTGTTCCAATGTTTTGCCTGCCACTTTTCGACATTGAAAATGCCAACGTCTTTCATACGTCGGCGCTGACCGCGCCCGCTGGCAAGCGGAATGGAGAGGGTGAGCAATCCGTCTGGTGTCGCAATTTCGCATCGGTTGCGGTAACTGGCTTTGACAAAATGCTCGTGCTGATCGATGATTATATCGTCGTGAGACAAAAGGATGGCAAAGTATGGCAGCGAGGGGAAGAACTGTGACTCAATGAGTACGGGCTTTTTTTGATGATTAATTGACATATCAAGTATAGATCAGCTCTGCTTTGACAATATTCTGACGTAATTATACGCTAGTAAAAAGGTAACTTAGAGAGCGCGAATTTAGCATTCTAAAACAGCTATCGATGAAAACACTGCAAACAATTTTTTGCTTGGCTTGTCTCTTGATGAGTTCATCCCTACTGAGTCTCGACTATTTTCATAGCTACTCGCTTTTCCATTCTATGGAAGCCGGCGACTACATAGAGACCTATTTGAAGATTCCGGGTAACAATCTGAAAACGGTTAGCGCTGGAGGTGGAAAATATAAATCGGTGGTGAACGTGTCGATTACTTTCAAAAAGGAAGGTGAGATAGTGCAATTCGACAAGTATAGTTTGAGTAGCCCAGAATTGGAAAGTGCCGAGTCCGTTTTTCAAATGGTGGACCTGAAGCGTTACTCCTTGTCGCCAGGATTGTACTATATGGAACTCCTTTTGTCCGACGCCAACGATCCTGACAACAAAGCGAATTACAAAGAGCGTTTTACGATAGAAGAATTTGACGAAGAGATAATTAAGGTTTCTCCTATTGTCTTATTGGAAAAAATTAGCGATTCAGTCGAGGAGAATATGTTTACTAAAAACGGAATGGACATGGTGCCTTACGTTTATCCCTACTACCCCAACAACTTTACAGAACTCAACTTTTACGCGGAGATTTATAACACCAATTATTTATTACACGATCAGGACTACTTGCTGAAGTATATGCTGGTTGATCTTTCGAACGATAAGCCGGTAGAAAATATGGCGGGTTTTTTGAAACAATCCTCGGCGGAAATCAATACGGTGATGGCCAAAATGGATATGAGCGAATTGGAATCGGGCAATTATTCTCTGCTCATAGAAGTACGCAATAAACTCAATGACTTGCTCGCGCAAAGCGAAATAACCATCATGCGCAACAACAAACGCAAAAGCGAGCAGTTGGCTAATCTTCACCTAGTTGATTTGAGCGAGAGTTTTGCAGAAGAGTTAACAACGGAGGAGGTAGAATATTATCTAGCATCGGTGGTGCCTCTGGCTGGTCAAGATGAAGAGCGTTACATAGAAAATATGATTGCTATGGGCGACGACGAAGTTATGCGCAAGTTTCTATTTAACTTTTTCGTAACTCGTTCTGAATATTTTCCTGAGCGCTTGTTTGAAGAGCATAAGTTTGCCGTGAAGTTTGTCGAGAACAAATACGCCACGCCGATAAGCCCGGGTTTTGAAACCAGTCGAGGCTATGCATTTATCCGTCACGGAAAACCGAGTTTTGTTAATCGTTCCGAACTGGATGCAGGAACCTTTCCTTATGAAATATGGTACTACGACGTAATGGACAATGGAGAACACAACGTGCAGTTCGTTTTCTTAGGTAGAGACGCCGCAGCAAATGACTACGAGTTGATTCACACTTCTTACTCCGAGGGATTAAAAAACCCGAACTGGCGTGAAAGAATTAGCAGAGGACCAGGAAACAACATTCTTGATTTTGATGCGCCTGCAGCTCGAAATGGAAACTTGCAGAACAACGGCGATCTCAATAACAATCTCGGTAACGGAGTCGACGATTTTTAAGCCGCTGGGCTTAACGACTGTGCTTCCAACGTTTGTGCGACCACAACCAAGCTTCTGGTTGCTCGCGTATTCCGGCCTCTAAACGCTCCGCATATCTTTTGGTTAACTCCCCATCTTCTAGCTCCGCTGGATTTTCGCTCAATAAATCAAAGTGCAGTGAGTAATAACCGCGCTCTTTTCTTTTGACCTGACCATAGAAAGTCGGCAGATTGTACAAATGACTGTACTTCTCTGGGCCGTGTAGAAAGACAGTATCGATACCGAAAAAATCAAGCCAGTAGCCCTTGCTTTTTCGCGACGGATTTTGATCGGCAACCATAGTAAAGACACGGGTTTCATTTGCTCCTGCCGCAAAAGCACGCGCCGTTTGCGCCATGGGCACCATCCTGACATCGCCTCTGGCTCTTTGCTTGTAGAGAAACTTATTGATGTAAAGATTGGTGAGTGGTTTAAAGATTACCGAAGCAGGGAGGTTGAGTTCCGCAAAATTATTGCAGAACCATTCCCAGTTTCCCATATGCCCTCCTACTAGTAGTACAGATTGACCACGCTTTAAATAAGGGTCAATCTTATCAATATCTACGCTTACTGTTCTTTTCTGGATGGTCTTTCCACTCGAACCGTATCCCTTCAGGCTCTCCACAATTAAGTCTGTTAAACTTTTATAAAAAGCATTTTCGATTTCCTTTCGCTCAGCATCGCTTTTCTCTGGGAGAGCCTTTAACAGATTGCTTTGTACTACTTTCACGCGGTATCCGACCACTCGCTGAAATATGAATGCCGTGAAGTCGGAAAAAAGATACAGCAGCGGAAAGGGCAATAGCGAAATGAAAAACACCACCACTCTAAAAATTATATAGTTGACTCGCTGCATCTTAATAAATCAAAAATGGATTCGCTCGGGAATGGATATATTTAGTTTCAGTTCTCTTAAATAAAAGTACGTCTTCCACTCTAATTAGCACTAGCAAATTGCCTTCTTCATCTTCCATATCTGTTGCCGTCGTCATTCTTAACTGGAATGGTCGAAAACTGCTGGAAGAGTTCTTACCCTCGGTGGTGGAGCATTCCGCTGCAGCCGATGTTATTGTAATAGACAATGGATCGAGTGATGAGTCGATAGACTACTTGAATTCCAATTTCCCTTCGGTGGAAATAGTCCGCTTAGAAAAAAACTACGGCTTTGCCGGCGGCTACAACCAAGGCCTGAAAGGATTAAAGCAAGATGTTTTCGTCCTACTCAACTCCGATGTAGAAGTAACTGCAAAATGGATTGAGCCTATTGTAGAACGCTTCGAAAAACGGCCAGCACTTGGAATCTGCCAACCAAAAATATTGAGCTATAGAGAAAAGGACAAGTTCGAATACGCCGGCGCAGCAGGTGGTTGGCTGGACAAATGGGGCTACCCGTTTTGTCGCGGACGCATCTTCGATGAGCTGGAAACGGATCACGGCCAATACGACCAAGACCAAAATACCTTTTGGGCCAGCGGAGCAGCGTTTTTTATTCGCCGCGAAACATTCGAATCTCTTGGGGGCTTTGATGAAGACTTCTTCGCGCACATGGAAGAAATTGATCTCTGCTGGCGAGCACAACAAGCGGGACACGAAGTTGCTTGTATTCCTTCCTCCATAGTTTATCACTTAGGGGGTGCTTCTTTAGATGCGAGCAGTCCACAAAAAACTTACCTCAACTTTCGCAATGGCTTGGCTATGCTTTGGAAAAACAGCAATCGGAGATTAGTACTTATACCAACTAGACTGGTATTAGATGGGGTGGCCGGCTTACGTTTACTTTTGTCGGGTAAACCAAAACACTGCTGGGCGGTAGTACGCGCTCACTTCGCCTTTTACTTTAGTATTGGTAAATGGAGTAGCAAAAGAAAAAGTATCGAAAGAAAATCGAGTGCGCTAAATGGCTATCTAAACAAGTCGGTAGTAAGTCAACACTTTTTGAAAGGAAAAAAGAAGTTCGACGAAATAGTCTAAGATAAAGCCAGCTTGGCTTTTAAACTTAACACGCCAAGGCGGTAGCTCTCCAAACCAAATCCGCTTATACTGCCCACAACTGCACTTGCCAGCAAAGAAGTATGTCGAAAAGGTTCGCGCGCAGCTGGATTGCTGATATGTACTTCTACTGTTGGAATGTTAGAAGCCTTAATAGCATCTGCCAAGGCAACTGAAGTATGCGTGTAGCCACCTGCGTTAATCACAATACCGTCAATATATTTACGCAAATCGTGAATTTTATTTATAAGCTCTCCTTCCACGTTACTTTGATAATACTCAAAGTCCACATCAAACAACTCTTCCTTCAAACCGCCTAAATACTGTTCGAAAGACTGATGTCCATATATCTCAGGTTCGCGCTCGCCGAGCAAATTCAAGTTAGGGCCGTTTATTACTGCAATCTTCATTAATGCGAATCTAAGCTATATTGAGCTTTCTACGTAAAAGAAAATTCTGGACTGGAATAGCACCATAAACGGCTACAAAGCATATTTACAACTCGAACGCAGCTTGTCGAGCAATAGCATAGACGCCTATATGAACGATATAGCCAAGCTCCAGGAATATTTCACCGCCGAGGGCACAGAGAAGAAGCTCAAGAAAATCAAAATAAAGCACCTCGAAAAATTCATCAGCCACTTAAACAAACTCGGTATTCACGAGCGCTCACAGGCGCGTGTACTTTCGGGCATCAAAGGTTTTTTCAAATACCTCGAGCTCGAAAAAATAATAGAGAGCAATCCCGCTGACCTTTTGGAAGGCCCAAAGCTCACCAGAAAAATCCCCAGCGTGCTCAGTCTAGAAGAAATAGACGAAATGATTGCTCAAATAGATCATAGCAGGCCCGAAGGTCCGCGCAACCGCGCCATTATAGAAACGCTTTATGCCTGCGGCTTAAGAGTCTCAGAGTTAATCGGTCTAAGAATCTCAAATCTGTTTTTCGATATTGGCTTCGTGAAAGTATTGGGCAAAGGCAACAAAGAACGTCTAGTGCCAATAAACAAATCTGCCATCAAGCAAAACGAACTATACATAAAAGAGGTTCGGAGTAAAATTGAGATTCAAAAAGACCAAGAAGATTTTGTCTATCTCAATCGTCGTGGCAGGCAGTTAAGTCGAGTAAGCGTCTTCACCATCATAAAGGATCTCGCTATGAAGGCAGGAATCAAAAAGAATATTTCGCCTCATACTTTTAGACATTCCTTCGCCACTCATCTCTACGAGCGGGGTGCAGATTTGCGCGTTATTCAAGATATGCTCGGTCACAAAAGCATCACTACGACCGAGATATATTCACACATCAACAAAAAATATCTTAAAGAAACGCTGGAGAACTTTCATCCTAGATTTAAAAACTAAGATTCCTCTCGTTTTCTGTCTGCGCACAAGTACACTCATAGTCAAGCACTTGAGTCCATTCAAGCGCTCAAAAAGTCTATAAAACCTCAGTTTTTTCCTGACTTTCACACTTTTTTGTAATTGTAAACTACAGGCATCGCTTTTACATTTAGGAACGTCTTTAAGACAACAAACAGTAGATACTGACAACCAAGTATATCTCTCTTTCCCTGAGACTAAAAGCGGGGTTGCTCTCCCTGAGCAGCTCCGCTTGTTGTTTAAGCCAATTCCTTCTCAAAGCACTATCCTCGCCTTAAAGCAGTACTTTTTATTACAATTTGTGATTCATTCATCACTATGAAATTCTGGTGAGGTCTACATGTAAAGTGTAAAGTACTTCTTTCTCGATTGACTAAATTCGCACTATGACAAACGAGGCAAGTATTACTGCAAGCTTTTTTAAGAGCCAGCAAGCCAACAAAGCCTTCGTGGCCTACAGTTTACCTGGTAGTAAAGAAGTTCATTCCCTAAGTACGGGCAATTACAAATTTCTGAACACCCTTCCAGATAATATCGAAGATGGATTCATCATACATCCTTTTAAAGTCAGTGAAAAAAATCCGATTATTTGGATATCCAATAGTGACACTTCAATGGAACCACCGACCAGTAAAAGCCCCGGCCTTTCCATGCAAAATCTCAATCACGATCAAACGAAATACACAAGCTTCGTCAAAGAGATTAAAAAGCAAATTGCCATTGGAAAGCTTCAAAAAACAATAGCATCTAGACCATTCTTTGCCGATGTAAATGATAACTGGCAAATCGCCCACTACTTTCAAAAGCTTGTCGAGAAATACGAAAACGCTTTTAGCTATTTATTTTCCATTCCCGGCATTGGTACCTGGTGCGGCGCTACCCCCGAAATGCTCATTGATGCGCTGGGCAAAAAGATCAATCTCGTTTCTCTAGCCGGAACCAAAACCCAAAGTCAAGAGTGGACAGATAAAGAACGCGAAGAGCAGCTGTTCGTAACGGCATATATCAAGAACCAACTAAGCAAAAACGGCTGCCAAAAAATAACAGCCGAAGAACCACAAACAGTTAAAGCCGGAGCGGTCCAACACCTCAAAACCAATATCAGCGCTGAGTTAAGCAATCCCGAGCAATTGTACGCCCTGGTATCCAGTCTACACCCCACTCCAGCGGTAGGAGGGCTACCAAAAAACGCGGCCATCGAACTTATTCTAGAAAAAGAATCCTACGACAGAAAATACTACACCGGATTTCTTGGACCAGTAACTAGCAACCAAACCAAACTATTCGTCAACTTGCGTTGCCTCGAATCGCTCGGCGATTCCGTTTGTCTCTACCTCGGTGCGGGCATTACTGCGGCCTCCGATCCAGATGCGGAGTGGGAAGAAACCAAATTAAAGGCCAAGACTTTGTTGAGTGTTTTAAATGATAGCTGATTGACTAATGACAATACAAAACTCTATTGTATTGGCGGGCTAGGCACAGACCGCACAGTTTTCGATGCACTTAACATTCCAGCAGTTGAGTTAATTGTTATTAATTGGTTAACGCACAGAAAAAATGAAACACTAGAAGACTATGCAAAACGCATGGCAAACAGCATATCATTTCCGGAGGATTACTTTTTACTTGGAGTTTCTTTCGGAGGAATGCTCACGATAGAAATTGCAAAAATTCGACCGCCTAAAAAGCTCTTTCTCCTTTCAAGTATTCGCACGACCAGAGAACTGCCCCTGTTTTACCGAATAGTTGGAAACCTCAAAAGCCACTACCTGATTCCAGTAAGTCTTTTAAAATCCTCCAATGTACTCTCCCGCTTTTTCTTTGGCGTAAATGATAAGCACCAAAAAACATTCAAGCACATTTTGAATAATACCGATCCACATTTTTTACGCTGGGCCCTCGATTCCATTTTAGGATGGCGAAATCAAGATGCTCCGCAAGCCGTTCTTATACACGGCAACAAAGACAAAATTTTCTCAGCGAAAAACCCCAATTATCTAGTCGATGGAGCCGGACACTTTATGATACGAAGCCACGCAGAGGAATTGGCACAAATAATTGAGAAAGAATTAATCAGCTAATTTCATATGGGCGTGCCCCACTCACTTCTAGCACTGCGTGCTAAGTTCGGGGTCGGGCTTTCGGCGGTCGCTCTGTGCTGCTTCAGACAAAGTACTCTTCTAGCTCTAGGGAGCTAAGAGTACTTCTTGTCTTCAGCAACAGGAGCTCCACAAACGCCTCTATCCCTCACGCGTACCCTCTCTGCCCTGCGGGCGCCCCTCCAGAAGGAGATTATATACGGGTGTCCTGTCGACCCAATTAATTCCACCATCAATGCCAATAAGCCCTCTAGTCATTTCGATCATGTCGAGAGATCGCCCCTTCTTCGAGCGAGTGCAGCGATGCATCGCAGAGGAAAATCGAAAAGAAAACGCTTCAGCGTACCTTTGGTCAGCGACCAAAAAGACGATAGTACTTTGTCGTACAACATTTACATTAAAAAAATAGTACATTACTAAAACGTCATTTATTAGCATTGATCATAAACAAATCTACTTTACTCGCAAGCCTATTACTCTTCATGGTGTCATGCCATTCTATGCAAAGTCAAGAAGATACTCTTAGAGTTTTCTTGCTAGCTGGACAATCAAATATGATAGGGCAAGGTCAAGTAAACGACGCTAGTATTCCCGGTACTTTAGACCACGCGCTCATAAATGAAGATGATTCACTAAGCGATATTCTACTAGACGACCAAGGTTCTTATCTTGTACATAATGATGTTTGGGTTTCTTTTCGAGAACAACATGCAGCGCTAAGCGTCGGCTTCGGGTTTGATGAATTGCGTATAGGTCCTGAGTTAGGTATAGGAATCGAACTCGGTGAGTTTTACGCTGACGATGTTTTGCTGGTTAAAACCTGCTGGGGCAATAGAAGTTTGGCCGTAGATTTTTTACCTCCTAGTGCTGAGGGAGAAACAGGCGAGTTCTTTACACAAATGATTGTCGATTTTAATCTTGCCTTGGAAAACTTGCCCAGTACAATTCCAGCCATAGCTAATCAAGCAATAAAACTAGAAGGTTTCATTTGGCATCAAGGATGGAACGATGGCGAAACAATCGAATTCGGTGAAGCCTATGAACAGAACTTAATTTTCCTAGTTCAAGACCTTAGGGAAATCTTAGGCGTAGCAGAACTACCTGTCGTCATAGCTAATACTGGCCAGGGCGGATTTGACTTTGTGGGCGGCCCCAACTTAACCAATGTCCAAAATTTGGTTTTACCTGCGCAAGAAGCAGCAAGCAATGCGCTAGGAGAAACAGTATCTCTAGTAGATACGAGACCTTTCTTTCGTGAGGCAAGTGAATCACCCGTAAACGAACTGGTCCATTGGAATGATAATGCTTTGAGCTTTTTGGATATTGGTTTGGAAGTCGGAAAGTCAATGATCAGTTTGTTAGATTCCTTGGGTACGGACATAGAAACAATCTCCGAGCAATTTTTGACCTATCCTAATCCTTGTAGGGAACAGCTCAATTTGGCTCCATCGCTTTCTGCAAAAAGATTAATGGTCTATAATTCCGAGGGCATCAAAGTGCTGGAACAAAACTTTGAAACCTCAATAAGCGTAGCAGCGCTCCGTCCAGGTGTATACATCATTGAAGGACGAGGCCAAGAAAATCAGGTGGTTTTTAGTCAGGCTTTTTTGAAGCAGTAATAACTGCGCTCACCCAGCTCCGGTTTTATGCCTGCGGCAAAACCGAAGCCAAGACCGGGAGATTCTTCGACAGTCCTACGACTTCGCTCAGGACAGGGCTCAGAATTACTTTGCTGCGTTGAGTTGCCGATGTTCTTAGCGTTTGAGGACGAGCACACAGATTTCTCGGCTACGCTCGAAATGACCTTGAGGTCGAAA
>CAZZIZ010000063.1:0-5205 GCA_964654535.1 uncultured Chitinophagales bacterium | reverse complement strand
GAATATCAACAAAAACCACGACCTTTGCAGTGCTGAAAAGCGAGCATGAACACGACCAAAAAAGGAATACTTCATTTAGCGGAAATCTGCGCACGAAAAGGAGTTCGCGAAGTCGTTTTCTCGCCCGGATCGCGCAATGCACCTATGGTCATTGCCTTCAATAATCATCCCAAAATAAACTGCCGCACCATTGTCGATGAACGCTCAGCTGCATTTTTTGCATTGGGATTGGCCCAACAAACCAATATTCCCGTCGCCATAGTATGTACATCGGGTTCGGCAGTTCTCAACTATGCCCCAGCTATTTCGGAAGCTTTTTACCAAGAGATACCCTTACTCGTTCTAACCTCCGATCGTCCTCAAGAATGGATTGATCAAGGTGATATGCAAACCATTCGCCAACACGACATATTTCACAATTACATAAAAGGAAGCTTTACACTTCCCCAGTCACCCGATAACGCAGACGAACTCTGGCACAACGATCGTATAATCAACGAAGCAATTAATACTTGCCTCATCAACTCGCCTGGACCAGTGCATATAAACGTTCCCTTGACAGAACCATTATATGATCTCGCAGCGACAGGCAAAACAGAAGTAAAAATCATAGAGCAATCGCCAGCTAACAAAACGCTAACGGAATCCTTGAGTAAAACCTTGCTCGAAGAATGGAATAGCTACGACAAGAAGCTGGTCATTACTGGATTAATGAATCCGAATCCCGAAGTGCAAAAGTGTTTGAGTCAATTAGTAAAGGAACAGTCGGTAGCGGTTTTTACGGAAACCACTTCTAACCTCCATGACGAGCACTTCCTACCCGGCATCGACAGAATCATCAATACTAGTTCAGAACAAGACATCGAAAATCTTCGTCCTGACTTGCTGATTACGCTCGGTGGTTATATCGTTTCTAAAAAGGTAAAGCTCTTCTTACGAAAACATAAACCGAAGGCCCATTGGCATATCGACCCCTCGGGTAAATCTTGGGACACCTTTCAGTCGCTCACGCGTGTTTTGAAAGCAGATCCCAGTTCTGTTTTAAAAATTTTCGATTCTGCTCAGATTAACAAGAGCACTTACGCTTCCGACTTACATACACGAGACAAGAAAATAGTTGCTGCCACTAAAGACTACGTCAAGGATCTCGAATTTTGCGACTTCGTGGCTTTTGATAAAATATTGAATGCCCTGCCAGCAAACAGCGCTTTGCAATTGGGTAACAGTACACCCGTTCGCTATTCGAATCTTTTCAATTTACGCTCCGACCTTGAAGTTTTTTCCAATCGAGGTGTAGGCGGAATTGACGGCTCATTGAGTACTGCGGTAGGCGCGGCAAACGCAACGGATAAACCAGTGTGTCTTATCCTCGGCGACCTGTCTTTTTGCTACGACAGCAATGGACTTTGGAATAATTACCTCCCGAAAAATCTTAAAATAATTGTCATCAATAATGGTGGGGGCAATATCTTCCGCATCATTGATGGACCCACAAATAGCGGCTACTTAGAAGAGTTCTTCGAAACACCGAATAGTGCGAAACTGAGTTCCATCGCCGAAGCCTTTGGCGTACCTTTTCATTGCTGTGAACAGGCAGAAGATTTAAGTAAAGTGTTGGAGACATTTTTCGAGCAGGATCAAACTGCAATTTTGGAAGTAAAAACCGACGGAGTAAAAAGCGCAGAAGCGCTAAAGGGGTACTTTGCTTTTGTAAAATCTAAGATTTAAGCGATGGCAATAAAAAACTGGATTAGTGCTTTTCGATTGCGGACTTTGCCGCTAGCGCTCTCTAGTATTGCCTTAGGAAGCTTTGCCGCTTACGATATGGGTCGTTTTTCTTGGTTGGTTTTTGGACTGGCGGTACTTACAACTATTCTCTTGCAAATATTGAGCAACCTCGCCAACGATTATGGCGATGGAAAAAAGGGCACCGATAATGCACAGCGCATTGGGCCTCAACGCGCGGTGCAGAGTGGTGCTATCTCCTTGAAGGATATGAAGCGCGCCATAATAATTTGCGCTGGGCTGGCTTTCCTTTCTGGCTTGAGTTTAATTTTTGCCGTATTTGGAAATGAGCAATTGGATTTAATCGTTCTGTTCTTGTTACTTGGTCTGGGCTCAATTGGAGCGGCTATAAAATATACTGTTGGCAACAGCGCTTATGGTTATCACGGCTTTGGCGATATCGCGGTCTTTGTATTCTTTGGTTTAATTGGAGTTGGTGGCACCTTCTTTCTGCATACGCAGTATTTCGACCCGCTTTTGCTTTTACCTGCTGCATCAATCGGAATGCTCAGTGCAGGCGTTTTAAACCTGAACAATATGCGGGATCGTGAAAACGATTCGGCTATGGGCAAGAATACTTTGGCAGTTCGATTGGGGGTGGCTTACTCAAAATACTATCAGCTATTTTTATTGGTCGGCGCGAATTTACTCGGACTCGTGTACACTGTGCTACGTTTCGATTCTAACTGGCAGTTTTTGTTTTTGATTACGCTTCCGCTTATTCTATCGAACTTAAAAAGCGTGTTTTCTATAGACGAGCCTCGCGGCTTAGACCCGCTACTAAAAAAATTGGCCATCTCTACCCTGCTCTTTGCTTTGACCTTTGGTATCGGTTTGATTCTCTAGTATGCAGGAACTGCTCGATTTAGAATCTTTTGACCCAACAGGTTTAAGAGCCTCTTGGCATCCTTACCAACTTAATTTTAAGGTTCCTGGCGGCACCTCACGTGGTGTGCTCAAAACGAAAGACACTTGGTTTATAAAAGTTTGGCGTAAATCTGATCCTTCCGTTTTCGGTATTGGAGAGTGTGGGATGTTTCGAGGACTGAGTTTCGATGACGTTCCGACTTATGAAAGCATGCTGACCGAGCTCTGCACTAATATTGAAATGTTCCCAAATTATTTGAGTTACGGCTTGCTGCTTTATCCTTCTATTCACTTTGGTTTGGAAATGGCCTTGCTGGATTTAATGAATGGCGGTCAGCGCGAAGTTGTGAAGAGTAATTTAATGTCAGGCGAAAGTGGTATCCGTATCAATGGCTTGATTTGGATGGGAGAGCTTTCTTTTCTCAAAGAACAAATCGCGAAAAAACTTGAAACAGGTTTTACTTGTTTGAAACTGAAAATTGGCTCCTTGCCTTTTGAGGATGAGATAAAGGTGCTCGAGGAACTGCGCAAGGACTACGCCGCAGATAAGCTAGAGCTGCGGGTTGATGCCAATGGTGCATACAGCAAGGATGAAGCAAAAGAAGTGCTCAAAGCCTTGAAGGCTTTGTCTATTCACTCTATAGAACAACCCATTAAGGCTGGAAACTGGAAGGATATGGCGGAGCTTTGTGACGCTGCGCCTTGTCCCATTGCCTTGGACGAAGAGCTGATTGGCATTCACGAAAAGCGAGATAAAAGAGGCTTACTCAATTACGTAATGCCTCAGTACATTATTTTGAAGCCGACTTTGATTGGTGGAATACGTGGTTCTATGGAATGGATTGAGGCCGCTGAAAAAGCGGGCGTTAAGTGGTGGATTACCTCGGCGCTTGAATCTAACATAGGATTGAACGCTATAGCTCAATTTACTTCTAAGCTGCTCGCCGAAAATCCACGTAGACAAATGCCTCAGGGATTGGGTACGGGTCAACTTTTTACAAATAATATTGCCAGTCCTTTAAGCCTTCGTTCTGAGTACTTATTTTACGAGCCAAATTCGCACTGGTCGATTCCTACATTATGAATTATAAAAACCTCGACATACTCTACGAAGACAATCACCTGATTGCGGTAAACAAAAAACCGGGCTGGTTGGTGCAAGGCGATCAGTCTGGCGACGAATCTATGTTGGATTGGGTGAAGGAGTATATCAAAGTTAAGTACGACAAACCCGGGAAAGTTTTTTGTGGTTTGATTCATAGATTGGATAGACCGACTTCTGGGGTGAACCTGTTCGCTAGAACCAGCAAGGGTTTGGAGCGCATGAACGAGCTTTTTAAGAAGCGTGATATCGAGAAGATTTATTGGGCGGTGGTGAAGCAGTTTCCCAATGATATGCAAGGACAGGTGACTTCTTACCTGGTTAAGAATGGCGATATGAATAAGTCTTTTGCTTCTGCGACGCCTAAGAATGGTGGGAAGAAAGCTGAGCTTACGTATAAGTATATGCGTAGCACGGAGTTTTATCACTTGCTAGAGGTTAAGCCTAAGACTGGTCGTCATCATCAGATACGGGTGCAGTTGGCTTCGATGAATTCGCCGATAAAGGGTGATACTAAATATGGTTTTGATCGCGGGAATCGGAATGGTTCGATTCACTTGCACGCGCGGAAGTTGGCTTTTATTCATCCGATTAAGAAAGAGCCGGTGGCTATTTACGCGAAGCCTCCGCAGGATCCGGTTTGGGATGCGTTAGGAGAGCGGTAGGTTCAACCCTCCTGGTAATAATACTCCTTGTCATTTCGAGCAGAGCGAGAAACCACTACAAATAGAAAATCAGATCGAGCGAAAGCGAGACTATTACGTTAGTCTTTTACGCACTATGCGTGATTGCATTCGAATGATGTTCGGGGCGTGGGCTCTCCCTGCGCTCGAGGTTTAGGTTCGAGACTGTTGAGATTTCTTGCTGCGCTCGAAATAACAAAAGTAGCTGAGCGCTTTTCAATCATTCTTTTAATCAGGGCGCAGTGAGGCGGCGACTTGTAGTCGGTGCGTTATGAACATAACGCTATGTACATAACAGGTGTAGAGGGCTTGGGGACTACAAGTCCCCCACTCATTACAACCCGACTAAAGTCGGGTCGATTAATGAAACCGAAGCCAAGACCGGGAGATTTCTCGAAAATCCTACGACATCGCTCAGGACAGGACTCAGAATGACTTTGGTCCGTTGAGTTGTCGATGTTCTTGGCGTCTGAGGGCGAGCACACAGATTTCTCGGCTGCGCTCGAAATGACTTTGAGGTCGAAATGGCTTTGTGGTTTAGGATTAACTTTCTTCGCGTGAGGGATAGAGGCCTTTGTTTGAGCTCCTGTTGTTAAAAACAAGAAAGTCGCTTAGCTCCTTAGAGCTAGAAGCGGCTTTTGTTTTTAACAGAACAGAGCGAGGGCCGAAAGCCCGACCCCGAACTTTGGCTGGGTCGCGAGGTCGCTTTTCGCGCAGCGAAAGATGCGAACTCGTGACCTAGCCAAGAAGTGAGTGGGGCACGCCCAA
>CAZZIZ010000062.1:8889-16833 GCA_964654535.1 uncultured Chitinophagales bacterium | reverse complement strand
CTTAAAAGGCATACTACGATTGTTCTTGGCCGCCTTATACTTCTTGGTAAGCACTTTACTTACCTTATCATTGGACTGCTTACGGACGCGCTCAGCGTTCCAGTAGCTAGCGTAAATTTTAACTAATAGAATAGAAATCAGGATACCGCCTGCTAATACAGCAAGGAAGTAGAATTGGCTGTAAATGCCAAGTGCTACAAAGAGTAGCATACTTAAATAGAAAAGAATATCTGGAAGCGTTTTCATAGAACATATGATTTGATGTTCTATTTAAACGTTTAAACAGGGCCTGACGATGTCAGCTAGACGTCAAAAAAATGTCACAATCAATTGAAATCGTCACCACGCAACTTACGGAAGCGCTTCCGGGCCTCCACTGTATATAGGCTTCCCGGATACTCGATCATCAAGGTTCGATAAAATTGCATAGCCAATTCCTTGTTATCGAAGTAGTCTTCATTCAACTCGCCTAGGAAGAACATGGCGTTGTCCGCTAAAATATCCGTCGGAAAGTCATCAATGATTTGCTGGTAGTACTCGGCGGCTTTTGTAAAGTCCTTACGTTTTGTTTCTATTTCAGCACGACGGTACAATATATCGTCAGTCAAAGTATGCCCAGGATAAGCTGCGTCTAAAGAGTCAAGCAAGTTAAATGCTAAGTCAAATTTGTTCTGGAAGGTATAAAGGTCTGCTTGCGCAAACTTTTGCATCGTTACCGCAGTAGTATCCAATCCAAGATTGTCGATTATAAAGATGC
This sequence comes from uncultured Chitinophagales bacterium, assembly GCA_964654535.1. Lineage (GTDB taxonomy): Bacteria > Bacteroidota > Bacteroidia > Chitinophagales > UBA2359 > CAZZIZ01. The sequence goes on along the minus strand of CAZZIZ010000062.1, from coordinate 16,076 downwards.
TGAGGTCTAAAGCATCGTTGGAAATAAGCTCTGAAGTAGAAGCTTTCAAAATACTCAGTTGGGTTTGCGCCCAATCAAAATCGCCGTTATAATAAGACAGCTTTGCATTTTTAAATCGCGCTAGCTCTCCCAAATAATCCTCTTTGAAATCTTTATCAACCTGAGAGTAGTACAAGGTCGCATCCCAAATCTCATCGCTGAGCACGTAGAAATCGCCCAAATCAAGTTTACAGAGTGCTTTATCCTTGGCGCCAACACCAGGCATTTCCACTATGCTCTCGAGTATTTGAGAGGCCTTGTCTAAGTCGTGCAAATAGAAAGCATAGAGATGGCTTAAGTCTCGCATAGGCTTCACAGTGCCAGGTACTCTTCCAAACTCGTTTAGCAACTCAAGGTAATCCGCTTCCAGTACTTGTAGCTCTGATTCAGAAAAATCGTACCCAGCGGTAAGCTTATTCTTTTTAACCCTTACTAGACCTACCCTAGCTAGCTGGTACAAATTGTTTTGCTTGCCCAAGCCAATCACATAATTGTATGCTCCAATGGCAGCATCGTATTGATTTTCGATAGACGCAGTTTGAGCCAAGTCATAAACGCGCGTTCCACCTTCATTCATACGCATATCTAGTGCTTTCACTTGAACAAATGCTGAGTCAAAATCTTTGTTCTGAACAAAGACCCAGGTCAACAGCTCTGGATAAATTATTTGGTTTGGCTCACTTTGAATTTTGCGATACAATTGCTTCTGTATTTCCTCATTGAACTCTTCTTGCTTGAGGATACGTTGAAATTCGTTTTTAACTACCTGCACTCTTACCGGATTGCGACCAGCATAGGTGATATAGTTTTCTATCATCTTTTCGTAGTTACCATCTTTTTTATATGCTCTTGCGAGGTCGTTGCTATAGTCCGTATTAGGATCAAGTCTTTGCCCTTCTTCGTAAGCAGCTATAACAAAACTGTTTTCCCCAAGGGTAATAAATGTACTCGCTATAGTTCGAGTAAGTTTGGGATTGGATTTTATCTGACCGATGGCCTTTTCGTATTCCTTCTTACCCGCCTCTAGTTGATCTTGTTGAACTAGGAGATAGCCCTTATCGATTAAATAGCTAGGGTTCTTTTTGTTCTTCTTTATCTGCTTTTGAATGAGCTTTTCTGCTGTTTCATAATCTTCCAGCGCAACCAAACACTGTAGGTAATTCCGATAGTAATAAGAATTGCTAGCATTTTTACTGAAGAGCTTCTTGTACAGCACTCTTGACTTCTCGTATTCTCCTTTACGAAAAAACTCCCTGGCCAATTTAAGGTCGACATTGTCTTGGGCAAAGGTGGTAGCAGGTACTGCCAGCATTAAAGCGAAGCAGATAATGAAAACACGGGAAATGGACTGAAGCATATTGATTCTAGGCATTCTTAATTAGACAGCAAATTATCGCATTCGTTCATTGGCTGCTCAATAAAAGGCGAAAAAAAGGCTGTATTTAGATAAATACAGCCTTTTCCTCATTAATATTTTGAATGTTTTACTCAAGCTTGAATTGAATCGGCATTGTGAACCAAACCTTAACGGCCTTACCACGTTGTTTACCTGGATTCCATTTAGGCATCATCTTAATAACGCGCAGTGCTTCTTCACCACAGCCTCCTCCAATATCTCTAAGAACCTGAGCTTGACTTATTCCGCCGTCTTCATTAACAACGAACTTTACAATTACTCTTCCTTCAATATTGTTCTCACGGGCTATTGCCGGATACTTGATTTTTTTACCAATGAACTTCAACAGTTCTAAGTCTCCACCTGGGAATGTTGCTTGCTCTTCCACGATCATAAAGATCTCTGGCTCTTCTGGTTCTTCCTCTACTTCTATCTCTACCTCACCTGGCTCCTCAATTACTTCTGGAACTTCAATTTCCGTTTCCTCATCAGCTTCCGTTTCTTCAATTTCGATTTCTTCTTCCTCAATGATTTCTTCGTCTTCGACCACTTCTAATTTCGGTGGTGGCGGAGGCGGCGGTGGAGGTGGCGGACGCTGTATGGTTTGCGGAGGAAGGATTTCAGTGTCATCTTCAAATTCTGCTGCATCAAATGCCTGTACTTCATCAATTTCTTCAGCCCAATTGAAGGCCATAAAAGTAAAGGCAGAAGAAATAAGCAATCCAGTTAACAGTATAGGTAACTTGAATTTCTCAATATTAGCTTCGTCGTACTTCTTTACGTATACGTTGGTGTTAAGACCAGAAGCTTCATTGCTAGCAATTATCTTATCGGTATTGGTTGATTTGAATACTAGTACGTAAATCAGGATAGCCGCCAATATCCCTAGAAAGAGAATACCAACAAAGGTAAAACCAGTAGCTAATGCTACACCTCCTATGACTAGGGCTAAAGTTCCAAAGAAAATATCTCCAAATTTCATGCGCGGGATTTATTAAATAATGAGTAGGCTGCAAGACCTACGAATACGCCTATAATATTAGCAATTAAATCATAGACGTCAAAGAAACGGTTAGCTATGAAATTACCTTGTATATACTCAATAAACAGGCCGTAGCCTCCACATATTGCGATTGTCATAACAATATGACTTCTAAATGACCAAGGCCGATAGCGCTGATATTCATAGATTAACAAAAAAGCAAAAACAGCATAGAAGCTGATATGGACCAATTTGTCGATATTCCAGAGTGGAATACTGGGTAAATTTTGCCCGGGAAGGACTGAACCAGCCAAAATAATTAGGGCAAAAATTATAGAGCTTGGGTGCTTGGTCAGTTTCATTGATTGAATTCGCTGTCTAATCGCGTGAGGGATAGAGCCGTTGTCTGAGCTCCTGTTGTTGGCAAGCGCCGAGCCCTCAGCACCTTAGTGCTGGAAGGGCGATGCGTGCTGCCAACAGAACAGAGCGAGCGGTGAAAGCCCGACCTTTTGCGCCCGTAGCAATATCGCTTTCCGAAGGAAGAAGCGATTTGCGAGTTGCGCAAGAAGGGGCACGCCCAAAACTAATATCTAGTTTACGCCAATAGAGTCTTTATAAGCCTTGGCATCGAGTAGATTTTCCAAGTCATCTATACTATCTGGCTTTATTTTGACCATCCAACCTTTTTCGTAGGGATCTTCGTTTACGTATTCTGGATTTGTGTCTAATGCATCGTTTACTTCCATAACGGTTCCAGTGACTGGCATAAACAAATCGCTTACCGTTTTCACTGCTTCGACTGAACCGAAAACATCGCCTGCGGCAATGTGATCTCCTTTGGTTTCAACTTCTAAATAGACGATGTCGCCCAGTTCGCCTTGGGCAAAATCTGTAATTCCGATTACGAGTAAGTCGCCATCGATGCGCACCCACTCGTGGTCGCTGGTGTATTTTAATTCTTCGGGAAGGTTCATTAATTGTCTTTCCGCAATTATAGCAACAATTGCGAAATTCTAGGTAAATGCGCCGGTCTTTTTATTGGGCTAAAGCGAATGTTATTCGTAGGCCACCTCGACTGTTTACAGTCCTAAAGGCATTGGTTGTATAAGGAACAGTAACGGTTCGGTTGTAGAACAACTCAGTACGTATACGATCGTTGACCACATAGTCTATTGATGGCGACAAGGTGGTAGTACGACTACCTGTAGTTACTTCTGGGCTATTATCGAACTGACGATTAACGGCCACATTGTCTCGAATGGAAAAGTCGATTGTGAAGTTCAGATCGTTTTCAAGTGTTATTGGATTGCCTTTCCACTTGAACGGCAGGGTTATTCCTGATACTTTATATCCGAGTGCTACTCTTATGTCTTCGTTTCTTGTTTCTAAGATGTTCTTACCTACCGAATTGAGATTTAAGGTTCGACCTTTGTTCCATTCGAACTCGGATATTATTCCGTTCTGCCAAGTCATATCGATACCAACCAAGGGCGACAGCTGTTCGGAAATGGTGACCACGGCGATATCGAAAACAGGATAGAAGTTTCCGAACTTGTCTATCGCCTGAGGGGTGGCGATACCATCTGGACCAGTATCGGTTTCTCCTTCAAAATCATCGTTGGTTTGGAAGTTGTTTACGCTGAGCGTTGAGTTATAGCCGTGTCTTAATCGAACACTTTGGAACATCTCTTTTAGCTGCGGTATTTTACTAAGACCGGTGTAAGAAACTCTCCAGTTCGGGAGTGGGACGGTCTTAAATGGATTAAGTGAAATTCTCGAGGGGTCTTTGCCTCCGTAAGCTGCAATGAAAGATGGAATGATTACATCTTGTTGATGCGGTCCTAATCCTTCGAAGAAGTTTGCAACTTCCAAACTATCAAATTCATTGATATAAGTACCATTTGAGTTAGGGTTGGCATCGGCCAGTCGATTGGCAACTGTTGCCGCATTGTCTTCAAATCGGTCAAAAATCCCTGAGACCCAATCGTCGTCTTGTGATATTCTTTCTAAGAGCGTCCCTAAACTGAGGAAACTAACTGTGTAGGTTCCAATATCGGTTTGATCCCAGTGGCTCCAAACATCGTCTTGGTTTCGCTTAAAGAACTCCGAATGCGACTGGGTAAACTCGCGCGTCATGGTTAGATCAATTTTAAAATCTTTCCATGGTTCCAAGGTGGCTTTACCATCGATAGATTCTCGGTCGGTGGTCATAACTCTTCCCGGTAGGTTTTGGTTGGTTGTAATCCAGCCTTGAGCAGCTGCGTCGTCTAACCATTGCTCATCTGCTTGGCGGCCGAAAATGAAATCGAAACCTGGTGCATTGGCATCGAAGTTCTGCCCCAGATATTCGTTGGAGTATTCGAAGCCAGGCACTAAACTGGTCTGTGTTTTTCTATAGGTTATAGAAGCTCTTTTTAGACTAAGCAAAGGTTTTAAAAGGAATCCTTCGGCAAGAGATAGCTTTCTACCCTTTTTTACCTTCTGCTTTGGCGCTTCTTCTTCGGGTGTATCCGCCGTTGCATTTCTGCCACCACGTTCTTCTTTTTCTTTCTTGTCCTTTTTAGTGGTTCCGTAGCGACCGCTATCTAAACGCTTCAAGGCAGGAATTTTACTATAGAGTTTTTTGAAATTTAACTCTCCGTTTAGTGTAATGGTTCGAGCATTATCTATGGTGTGTCGATAATCAAGGGAGTCTACTGCTTCACCAGTGATTTGATCGATCGGTGGTAGATTTCCGTGACGCCAATTGAAATCGGTATTGTACTGCGCCCTGGCTTGAGTCCAAGCCAACAAAGGCAGCTTGTCCATTGGCAGCTTATAATTTATGGATGCGTTTTGTGAGTAGGCCACGTTTCTTCCGCCAGTATGAAGATTCTTCCATATTTGATTCTGCTCATCACCGCACTTACAATCTTCGTCAATTCGTGATTGGTTTCTAGCGGTAAAGTCAATGTTCAAAGATTTGGTTAGGTCATACTTGAAACCGTACTGACGCGTCCACAAGAAGTTCTTATTGAAAGATGGTTCTATTTCGAAATCAGGATCTGGTTCTAAGCCGAGTACTTTTAACTCTCTCAACTTTATAGCCGTAATAGAACGATCGATGTCATTGGTAAAAGAGAGACTCGAAGGAACCCAGTTGAAATTGAATTCTTTTAACCATTTCAAATACTGACTATTGGTGGTCAGCCCTTTGAAGGGGGTTATATATTTTGGTCGTGTCGTGTAGTTGTATCCCAGCTGCATAGTGTGCTGCTTAGTATCTTCAAACTCGAGAATAGGGCTCTGCCGATCTATCTTTTGATAGAAGTAAGAAGCGTTCCAGTTTTCGATATCGTAAATTTTGTTCTTGGTATTGTTACCGGTTCGCACCTTTCGCACATTGGCAAAGTTGACACTCTTTATAGTTTCTCTTTCTTGGGCGATCTTTTTCTCTTCTCGGGCCCTGTCTTTTCCTTCGAGCACTTCAACGGCTTCTAACTTATCTTTCATTTTGACATCGGTATCAAAAGGATCGAATTCAGGATTACTAATTGACTCACTATAACCAACAAACATTGGGAGTTTAATCCCAGATGATTCTGGCAAGAACTTTTCTAAGTTAAAATTACCTACTACGCTTCCCTTATGAAGGTTGTCTCTATAACGCTCTTCTAATTGTTGTTCCAGGGTACCAAAACCAGTGGTGTGCATATCATAGGTAAAGGTTAGGTCTCCAAAATCGGCCAACTTCATATCTACTGAAGCCACGGCGGCAACTCCAGCACTTTCATCGAAATCGGTTAATCTCAACTCGTTGAACCAAATCTCCGCACACTTCGGTTCTCCGTCATCGTTTGGATTAGATTGTTTCGCAAGTGGGTTTCGAACACCTAACATGATATTTGAAACCGATGCTAAAGTTGGACTACCTACTACTGTGATTCTTCTTCCCGTTGGGTTTCCGCTTTCATCTAAAATCTCTTGTACAAAAGGTTTATCAAAACGAACATTCGGATCGCCACCGAAGTTTCTATTTCTCTTTACCGACACTAACTCTTCCAGATCGATTTCAAACTCATTTGCCAAGGGCCACAACTCCCGCAAGAGCCCTGCAGAATCACTTTGCACATCTATGTAATCAGCGCCAACAAATAGCGCGGAATCACTTACCTCGAGGGGTAATTCAAACTCGTAGTAGTTTTCTGTAAAGTCATCACCCATCCTAATAAACGCAAACAACTGACCGTCTAAGAGTTCGTAAGGGAAAGCATCTTCACCTCCGGCATCCCAAGGTTCGGCGTGCACGAACATATTTAGCTTCTTAAAGTTCCTAGCGTCTATACTTAGGTTCTGCCGCCTAAAAACTGCTTTTGCTTGCCCATCGTCTAAGCCACAAACTTGTATGGCTAGACTTTGTTCGTTCTGTTGTAGTTCTTGCGCAGTGTTGGTTTGACGCTCTCTTTGGATTCCTGGAGGAAGTGCGTAAAGTATTGGCTGTTTGCTCGCGTTCTCTTCTACGTTAAACGCCGTCACGTTAAAGATCGATGTACCACCGTTATCATCCGGAATATTCGGTCCCGCTTCTATCAGGTCGCCTTCATACTTTCTCCATTGGTTACGAATTAAATTGAATTCCGCCAAACGACAAATGACTGGCTCTTCAAATTCCGTCATATACATACGCATGAAGCGGATGTTTCTAAAATCGGTTATGTTACCAAACTTGGAATCAAATTTATCTACTGGTATTTGAAACTGGTACCAAGTTGCTGTTGTGCCTTCGGGACC
>CAZZIZ010000062.1:0-8789 GCA_964654535.1 uncultured Chitinophagales bacterium | reverse complement strand
AGAAAAGTGATCGTTCTGATGGTTAAGGGTACTGATAGAATCATTTAAAGCACCATCATCTCTGATATACCAATTTAACAAGGCACGGTTGTTACCATAGCTTAAATCTTCATTCATCGCTTCTGGAAATCTGTTTTGCGGTGTTGCCGACAGGTTCCAATCGATAATCGGAAACTCCAGAGTGATGTCACTTCTTGTTCCTTCAAAATCGTCTATGTAAATAACACCGTCTCTTCCCAATGCTCTGGCGTGCCCAGGTACGAAGGCAGCAAATTCTCCGGTAAAGGTCAAGGACGAAGGCTCTTTCGTAGAAAGCCCTGGCAGCTTATCGACTGCTCGCGTAAGCCAAGGTGCATCGCGGAAATAGTTGACGTCAAAACCAAACATCCTATTGGAGATTGGTTGATCACCGTAATTTGTTTTTCTAGTAAATGGACGCTCCGATAAACGCACGTAAGTAGCACCTAAAGTAAAGTCATCGTCAATCCAATAATCTAAACGATTACCAATGAAAGTTTTGCTCTGTATACCAATTAGCGACTGCTCCTCAAATCCGATATCAATAGGAATACCAGAAAGCAAGTAACTGTCGTCCAAAATGGTAACTCTACCTATCGCATAATCGACTCGGTAATCAATGTTTTCCTGCAAGACTCGTCCACCCGCTCTAACGACTACCGAACCCTCAGGAACATCAAATGCGCCCAGGCTAAACTCATTCGTTTGACTTGATCCATACTCACCTCTTATCCAGAAACGATCTAGCTCTGGTCTTTGCAATGCGGCAACCTGAGTACTATCGTATAAAGTGTTGAAGACAAAGTCTTCGACTTGTTGCTGCGAGCCACCCGCATCTAGAAATTGTTTTTCAAGGTTATTTCCAAAAGGTTCTATAACTGGAAAAACCAACCTGCCGTTTCTTGGCAGAATAGTAAGTCCTTCAACGAAGTCAAAAATCCCATCGGGACAAGGATCGTTTTGGTAGTTCAATCGATCCAAGTTTACTAGTCGCAATAAAATCTCACCACGAATTCCCTCAGGAGTATCCTGTGGTAAATATCTTGTAACCCCACTTCCTGGATTCTTATAAAAAACGTCCAATCGGAAATCATCTTTTTCAACTTGGTAAGCACCGATGTTGTAAACGTTTTTCATCATCAAATCCCAAATCGGCAAAGCCGGTCTCGGACCCAATGGTTTAAGCATCTTACAAAAGATTACTTTTTTCTGTGTGTTAACAAGAGAGTTATCATCTACTTGACCTGGAGTAACGTTGTCGCCAAACTGATTAACCGTTGGCGAAGCATCGTTGGCGAACTGACCTACTTGAAACAAGTCTTGATCATTGAGCGGAGAACTGTACTCATAAGAAACTGCCAAGACTTCGTCATCTCGCAATCTTCTGTTCAAAGAAATAAAACCCAGCTCTTCGTCTAACTCGTATTCACGCCCTCTTTGTAATAAGCGACCTTGAAAAATTTGCTGCTCACCATCAAGCGCAATTCCAGCGCCCGCCAATGCTTGCGCAACCGTTTCTTCGTCAGCTGCATTGGGATCTCCATCTAGAATACCGAATAAGTCATTGGCATTATTGTCTGTAAACCCTAACGGCTCCGGCACTGCAGAAGAAAACCAACTGGTTTTGTTCACCATATTATCAGGATTAGACTCACCCAAATCGGCTAAAGCCACAATAGTAGTTTGCTGCTCGTTGAATCCACTTTCGTTCGTTACCCAAACCTGCACATTGGTTATATAAGCCGAAGTCTGAATTGAAGGATAGTTTGCAAGCGCTTTATCGTATGTATCGCGGAAGTAGTGACCTAAAAAGAAGTGACGATTTTCGTCGTAGTCAGAAGCTTGAATTTCGAACTTCTGTCTTTGTTGTCCGTTGGATATACGAATTACATCACCAGAACTTTGTTGCAGCGCAGCAATACTGGTTAAAGTAGCACGACCAAACTTCAATTGACTTTTTATACCAATTAAACTTTGGTTACTTGGAATCAATAAAGTTGGTAAAATAAAGTTGGTATTACCTGCGTCAATTTTTTGAATGATGTGATCCTCTTCACCAACATAGTTCAGACCGATTTGTTGTTCACCATTAAAAGTCTGCTTGGTATTGTAGTCGGTCGAAATATTCATTCGATCACCTACCGTACCCGCAACACTCATATTGATATCCATATTGAAGCGGAAGTTGGCGCGTCGGTCTCTTACCAAAGCTGGCAAGGTCGGATTATCTATGGACTGTTTGTTAAAACCAAATTCCATATCGATAGAACCAGCTGGTCTTATGTCTACCCCACCTGGTCCAAATATTGAACTCAACTCTGTTGGAAGTTCAGGAAGATTTAAGCGATCCTTCACAGCATCAAAACCTAAACCTCCACCAGCAGCACCGCTTGCAGAATTACGCTTTTCCTTCCAGTAGTCTCCCATCATCTGTTGATTCTGGTACCGGATGTACTCATCGAAGCTCATATAATTGTCAGGACGATATTCCTCATCGCCTATAGTCTCCGAAATAATGTAACTATTCGTTTCAGGATCGTACTCCACCGTCTGCTCAGTCGGCGTATCCAAGTCAAATGGATGATCCTGTTCATCGGTTATAAAATCGTACTGCTGATCGTTAAAAGGATAAACCAGGTCATCAGAATCTGAAGGAAGCGTTAGAAAAAAGCCTTCGGTTATACTTCCATCGTCAAAAACTGCATTTCCGTGAGGTGAGTAGGCTGTAACATTGCCGAAAAATCCTAGGCCTAAGATTAGCAGAGCTGCCCATAGAAAGACGCGCTTGAGGGGAGTAATATACCTTGAGTGTTCCGTGATCACGTGATGCAATAAATGCTTTATAAAATTTTAAGTGCTTCCTTTATCAAAACCTCTACTTCTTCATCTTTCGCCCCATCTTTAACTGCCTGATTTACAGCACTTTGAGCTTTAGCACGAGAAAAGCCAAGCATAACCAAAGCAGATAACGCTTCTTCAGCTGCCGTATTGTGTGATTTGCCAGTTTCTGCGTCATTTTTCGGACCCAAATTTAACTTGTCTTTTAACTCTAAAATCAATCGTTGTGCCGCTTTTGGACCAACACCTTTTATTGATTGTAACAAGGCCACATTTCCGCTAGTAATTCCTTCACTTATCTCACTCGGAGTATAGCTCGATAGTATCATTCTAGCCGTATTCGGACCAACACCGCTAACCGAAATCAGTTTTTCAAAAAGGGCGCGCTCAAATTCAGCGGCAAAACCAAAAAGAACAGGAATATTGCTGGTTTTGTCCGCCTTAACGTAGTGATAGGTAAAGAGCTTGGCCTCCCTTTTTTCCTGAAGCGAACTGTAGGTATTGAGACTTATATGGATATGATAGCCAATGCCCTGCGCTTCAATAAGCACATATGCTGGATTCAATTCAGCAATAGATCCTTTGATGTAGGCTATCAAGACTTCTTTTGTTTGGGGTGCCCCTTATGGGCAGCCCAAATGTAACCGAATAAGGGCCTTAGCGCGACCCAGCCAAGGCCCGTCAAACGCTTTGTTATCAACGTTTTCCAAACATTTTGTACATAATTTGGGCGTGACCCATCTCGGGCAAGCCCGAAGGGTCGGGCTATCCATGACTCCGCTTCGCTTCGGTCTCCTTCTTGTTCAGCCAAAGCAATAGCTTCTAGCTCTGCGAGCTAAGCATTTGCTAGCTTCACAAAGGAGACTGCTCCCCTTCGGTCGCATCATTCCTATCCCTCACGCAAAGGGGCACCTAGGCTCAAGAGTGTGCATATTGAACGAACTAAAAGATTAACTTTGCTTAGGGTCAAAACCAAGCATGTTTCAGTCCATTTATCAAGATTTACAAAGCGCAAAGAGTCAGCAAAAGAAAAAAATTGCCGTGCTCATTGACCCCGATAAAGTAGACGAAAAAGCCCTACACAACATTGTAATTCAAGGAGCCACTGCTCAAGTAGATTACTTCCTTGTGGGTGGCAGCTTGGTCAACAACAATCGCTCTGCAGAATGGATTCAATGGATCAAAAACAATTGTCCGGTTCCGGTAATTATTTTTCCAGGCAGTACCATGCAGGTTAACGATCAAGCAGACGCTATTTTATTCTTGTCACTTATTTCTGGAAGAAATCCCGATCTTATTATCGGCAGGCAAGTTGAAACCGCACCCATTTTAGCTAAGCTAGATATCGAAGTTATTTCAACAGGTTACATGCTCATCGATGGCGGTAAACCAACCACGGTTTCGTACATCACCAACACACATCCTATTCCAAAGGACAAAGCACAAATAGCGGTAAGCACCGCTTTGGCTGGAGAAATGCTAGGGATGAAAGTTATGTATTTAGACTCTGGCAGTGGTGCCGAATATCCCGTTAGCGCAGAAATGATAAGTGCAGTTAGCAAAAGTGTTGAAGCGCCTCTAGTCGTTGGCGGAGGAATCAACACGCCCGAAAAAGCAATGGCCGCCAGCAGAGCAGGCGCAGATTTAATTGTGGTAGGAACAGCCTTTGAAAAAGACCCACAGCTCGTATTCGAAATGAGCAAAGCCGTTCACTCGCTTACACAAAAAGTAGACTAATCCCTTTTTGATTTGACATCGAAAGGAAGAATAATTCAATCAACAGGAAGCTGGTACGACGTACTACTAGAAAGCGGTGAAATTTGGAAATGCCGATTGAAAGGAAACTTTCGCATTAAAAACTTGAACACCACCAACCCACTTGCAGTTGGCGACTTAGTTGAAATTGCACCCGACGCGACGCCACTAACTGGCATTATTGAACGCCTTGAAACGCGCAACAACTATATCATTCGCAAGTCGCCGCGACACAAACGCAAGAACCATATTATTGCTTCTAATCTTGACCAAATCGTATTGGTGGTTTGTGTAAGTCAACCGCGTACCTCGCTGGGATTTATAGATCGCTTTCTTCTAAGTGCAGAATTGTATCACATTCCCCCGATTATCGTCATCAATAAAAGCGATTTGTACAGCGAAAAAGATTTAGCCAAAGCAGCGGAATGGAAAAAGATTTACGAAGCAATTGGGTACAAAACCATTTTAGTTAGCGCGCTAAAGGAAGACTTAGCAAATTTAGAAGCATTACTAACCGGTAAAATTTCAATGCTCGCTGGTCACTCAGGTGCGGGCAAGTCTACCATATTAAATCGCTTATATCCTCAACTGGATATAAAAACCAACGTCATTTCTAAAACTCACCAAAAAGGAATGCACACCACCACCTTTGCTACTATGCACCCACTCGCAGAAAAAACTTTTTTAGTCGATACACCGGGAATAAAAGAATTCGATTTCCCCGATTTAAAAGTGGAAGAAGTAGCGCATTACTTTCCAGAGTTTAGAGAGCTCATTAGCGAATGCAAATTCGGAGATTGCCTTCATCAAAAAGAGCCAAAGTGCGGCATTAAAGAAGCAGTGGCTGCAGGTAAAATTGCCGAGAGTCGCTTCGTTAGTTACACCAACATTCTCGCCGATACACAAGCAAAAAACTACTGGGAAAGATGAGAGCCTTGTTACAAAGAGTGACTCAGGCCAAAGTGACCATAGACGGCAAAGTCAATGGGGCTATAGAAAACGGGCTCTTGATACTCGTCGGCATTGAGAATGCCGATGCCCAAGAAGACATAGATTGGTTGGTGAAAAAGATTGTCCAACTCAGAATTTTCAACGATCAAGATGACAAAATGAACCTGAGTCTCCAAGACGTAAATGGCGAGGCCTTAGTCATTAGTCAATTCACGCTGCACGCCTCCACGAAAAAAGGAAACCGCCCATCTTACATAAACGCGGCAAAACCAGATATTGCTATTCCACTTTATGAAAATTTTGTCAAGACTATTTCTGCGCAACTCGAAAAGGAAGTACAGACCGGAATCTTCGGCGCAGACATGAAAGTTGAATTGCTAAACGACGGTCCTGTTTCTATTTGGATCGATTCAAAGAACCGAGAATAATGAGCGAAGAAAAAAGTTTGAAAACAATACAAGCTGAGGTAGACACTTGGATAAACAATCAAGGAGTGCGCTACTTCAGTGAGCTGACTAATATGGCTATATTAACCGAAGAGGTGGGCGAAGTCGCTCGACTCATCGCCAGAAAATATGGCGAGCAGTCTTACAAAAAAGGTGCAACGGAAAAAGAATTGGGCGATGAGCTGGCAGATGTATTGTGGGTCTTGGTTTGCTTAGCTAACCAAACCGGTATCGACCTTAGTGCAGCCTACGAAAAGAACATGCTCAAAAAGCAAACCCGCGATGCCGATCGCCATAAGAACAACCCAAAGCTATAGTCAAAAGGATATCGGCTCCTAAGTTGATTGCTCAAGACTTCGTTTCACGAAACCACCTTCTTCATAAAGCGCAACAAAATTATGTGTGTCTTTTCTCAAACAGTACTCCAAGTCCGTGCCTAAGCTTTCGGTAGATATCCTAGTGTAGTAGTGGCTTTTTTTTATCGCTCCTTCTAAATCGAACTTATGTTTGAGGTAAGTTTCCTTCGCCAATATTGCCGAGTCGTAAGCCAAATCAAAATCGCCATCTAATGCATCTACTATTGCTCCCGCGAAATACAAATCTTCGAGCGATGACCTTCTTTTCCATCCCGCACAAAACATAACCACATCGCTATGCTGAGCTTTCAAATAATTTACCAAGGCACTTTGATTGCAAAAAGCGCCCGCCAAAATTTCTTGCGCACCGAGCGAGGCACTAACACAACGCGTTCCATTGGTAGTAGTGAGTACTATGTTTTTTTCTTTTGCAGCACCGTCTTTCCATTGTTGAGGTGAGTTTCCAAACTCAAAGCCTTCTAACTTTTGTCCGTTGCGTTCGGCCGCAAAAAGATGGGTTGATTTATCAAAGGCATCCATTTCCGAAACTTCAGAAACGGTATAAACTTTTTGCGCACCGAAATGAAGCGCGGCATTAATATTTGAGGTTGCTCTCAATATATCGATAACAACTACCACCTTATCACTTAGATCAAAGGTGTCGATTAGAGAATGAGCCAGGCAAACATCAATATTAGGCACGGCGATTAAATTTTATAAAAGGGAGTTTTAACAATCTTAGCCGCGATTTTCTTATTGCGAATAGCGATAATAATATCGGAGCCACGTTTCGAATTTGGAGTAGATACATAAGCCATTCCGATGGCCTTGTTTACGGCTGGTGTCAGTGAGCCAGAGGTCACTTCACCTATTTCGTTTTCACTTGCATCTAGCACCTTATAACCGTGGCGCGCTACACCGCGGTCAAGAAGCTCAAATCCAACCAAACGACGCGATAGGCCTTCAGCCTTTTGCTCAGCAAGGATATTGCTACTTAAAAAGTCCGTTTTTGCTTTTACAATCCAAGATAATCCAGCTTCCAAAGGAGAGGTATCATCGTTGATGTCGTTTCCATATAAACAAAAACCCATTTCCAAACGCAGCGTGTCACGGGCGCCAAGTCCGACGGGCTTTATGCCATGCGCTTCGCCGCGTTTTAAAATTTCATTCCAAGCAGCTTCAGCATGTTCGTTAGGCAAGTAAATTTCAAAGCCACCCGAACCGGTATAACCAGTGGTAGAAATCAAAACATTATCAATACCCATAAAGCGCAAAGTCTTATGATGATAATATTTCATATCTCCCAAATCTTCGTTTACCAATTCGCGAATACAGTCCCAGGCCTTTGGCCCTTGCAGTGCCAACAAGGACAAGCTGTCAGAAATATTTTGGACGTCAGCATCAAATTTATTTTGAGCATTTATCCAAGCGAAGTCTTTATGAATGTTACTTGCGTTCACTACCAATAAATAATGCTCTTCATCGTAGCAATAGATTAGCAAGTCATCTACGATGCCACCACGATCGTTCATAAGACAAGAGTATTGAACGCGTCCGGGATACAAAGCCGAAACATCGTTGCATGTAAGGTGCTGAATAAGCGCGGAAGCATCTTTTCCTTTGACTTCAAACTCGCCCATGTGGGATACGTCAAAGAGACCAGCAGCTTGTCTTACGGACATATGCTCCTCTTTAATAGAACTATAAGAGATAGGCATTTCGAAACCAGCGAACGCTTGCATTCGCGCTCCTAGTGACTTATGCACATTAAAAAGGGCCGTTTTTTGTACTTCCATCGTAGTGTAAAGATTGAATAAAATTAGTTCTTAAGCCTAAAAAGGCCGATTCTAAAGAACTTAAAAACGCCCGAAGCCAATACTGGTAACGTTTTCGACAATATTTCCACATCGCTGTTTTGAGCACAATTTGCCCGATTAAAAACATACTTTTGGCTCGGACACTGGGTTCCAGTGCTATTGGAAAAAACACATTAACCAAAAAACCAAGTAAGATGAACAAAGCAGATCTTATCGAAAAAATCGCAGCAGATTGCGATACAAGCAAAGCGCTAACGGGTGAATTCCTTAACAGCTTTTGCACGCACATTCAAAAATCTTTGAAAAAAGGTGACAAAGTAACTATGGTAGGTTTCGGAACCTGGTCAATTACTAAAAGAAAAGCTAGACAAGGACGTAACCCACGTACTGGTGAGCCAATAAAAATTAAGGCTAAGAAAGTTGTAAAGTTCAAGGCTGGAAAAAGTCTTGCTGAAAAAGTATAAAACTTTATAATTCAAAATGCGGTAACGCATTTGAAGAGATTAAGGCTATCGATTTATCGGTAGCCTTTTTTTGTGTTTAAAATTATCGTCTTTAATCGACCCGACTTTAGTCGGGTCGTAATGAGTGGGGGACTTGCAGTCCCC
>CAZZIZ010000061.1:6624-17011 GCA_964654535.1 uncultured Chitinophagales bacterium | reverse complement strand
GGCACGCCCAAATCAATTTCAACTTCCAATTTGCCTAGCGAAAACCTTCCCTTAAAAAAGAGGGAGGTATTTTTATAACAAAGCGCCCCCAGGTTTCGCCTTATATACGGGAGGGCTAAGGAGGATTGTCGTATGCTCGATACGTTCTGAACAGAATGCCTTTTCGGCACGCTCGTAAAAAAAGTATAAAAATTTAATTCTCGACCTGTCTGTACTCGACCATAAACTCTGCAGGAATTTTTGGCAGGCTAATCCAATGCATACGTCTTTCTAATTCGGTGCATTCTGCATTGAGACGTACGTTAACGGTGTACTCGTAAATCTCATCATCCGGATTTGCATCTACAGAAACACTATAATCGTTTTCGCAAAAATTGTTTAGGGTTTCAAAACCTATCACCGATAATTCATCGAAGTCTAAGGTTGGTATGGTGAATGGTTCACAGACACCTCCGTCTATAAATCCTTGTAAGAGTATGTTGAATGAGCTTTGGTCTTCTACGCGGTATTCGCGTAATGGGTGCATCTCGCAAATTGGAATATCTAATCGTTGAACACCTTCTATCTCAATGCGATCTGATTTACAGGCACTCGTAGAAAACAATAAAAATGCAGTGATTACTAAAAAGAAGTTTTTCAAAAGCTGTTTACTTAATCTATTTCAGCCAATACGGTTTTTCCGCCCTTCACTTTTTCGTTTAATGCAACTTTTATATCCGCGTCTAATGGAAAGAATATATCGACACGCGATCCGAACTTGATAAAACCTAGTTCTCGCCCTTGAAAAACTTGTGCGCCTTCATCTAAGTAGTTGGTGATTTTGCGTGCCACTTTACCAGCAACTTGTCTCACCAAAATTTCCACTTCCTGTTCAACATTCTCAATTACAGACGTGTATCGTTCGTTTTTCTCAGAAGACTTTGGGTGCCAAGCTACCAGATAATTGCCAGGGTGATACTTGGTGTACTTTACCTTGCCACTAATTGGATTTCGATTTATGTGCACATTGGTAGGCGACATAAAAATGGAAACTTGAATTCGCTTGTCTCGGAAATATTCGTTTTCCTCTACTTCTTCGATTGCGACTATGCGGCCATCGGCGGGAGCCAGTATACCTTCATCATTCGGAAAAATGCCAAATCGCGGTACGCGAAAGAAATATATAGCGAAACCGAACACAGCTATTGTAGCAACACGCAATGTCCATAGGATATACAAGTTATCAGTCAGATAACTATTGAATACTAAATTCAATAAAGTAACCAGCAAGAAGATTATAAATATAATCCTGCGGCCTTCTTTATGAATCTTGTACATTAATAAACTCTGTGTTATTCTTTTCCCCATACTTACAACTCACTCTTAAACGATAGAATTTGTAAAAAGTTTTCTCTTCGACCGTTAGAAAGAAATCAATTCTCCCTCCAATAGTAACAACACTACTAAAATAAGAGGAAAGACAAAGAACAAGGCGTCAAATCGATCTAAAAAACCGCCATGTCCAGGAAGTACATTACTGGAATCTTTTACTCCAACGCTGCGTTTCAGTAAACTTTCGAACAGGTCGCCAAATGTAGCCCCTAGTGCACCAATAATGCCACATATTATCCAAGTTTTGGGCGAAAATCGTCCAGTACTTAGCGCTAAAGCGCTGATAGTCAATAAAACACCTAAAAGACCCCCAATAGTTCCCTCCCAGGTTTTATTAGGAGAAATGCGCTTAAATAGCGCATTCTTACCAAATGTCCTCCCTACGAAATAGGCAAAAACGTCGTGAACCCAAACTATAGCCATTGCCATAAGTGTGTACCAGATGTAAAAGGAGCCGTCAGGGTGGCTCAATTTATTGGCCATAGCCAATGGCAAGGCTATATAAAGTAGACCTAGGCAGATTGAACCTACATTGACAAATGCAGAGCCCCGCTTTCTATAGAGCTCGATAATGAATGTAATTAGGAGCAAAGGAACCAAGCCAAGAAGCGAAATCGGCGAAGCGTATCCTAGTAAAACCGCCGTGAAAATTAAGTAGCCAATAAGTCCAAATCCAACAAATGTGATTATGTCCAGCAAATTGGTTTGGAAGCTAAACTCCTCCAGCTTAGAATACATTGCGAGAAGCTCGTATAGCGACATAACAGTAATGAGCGCAAAGATTGCAACGTGACCATAGGTACCACTTGACATTGCCCCAATCATAATCGCGGCACCTACCAAGCCCGTCAGCAAGCGTTTTGCCAGATTACTCATACTTTATTGCCTTGATTAGGTTCACTGCTTTAAGCGCATACTCTTTGTTTACGTATAATTCTATAAAGCCAACTACTACGTGCGAAGAGCTTTGCTTATTTAATACCACGCTAGGTATTCCGTTTTCTTCCAGAACACCTTTAGCAATCTCAATTTTATAAAATTGCTCGCTGCTGAAAATTTTTACCCATTGACTAGCCGACTCCATGTTTGTCAAAATGATTTTTGTAAACCTTAAAGACGAGTCCAATACAAACAATTGAACCAATTGCTGCAGCTGTAAATGCAAAGTCCATTGGAGGTAGTTCAGGTGTATTGACCTCATCGAGAGGCATCTGACCAAGATAAACCATTAATACTTGAAAGCCATTGTTAAGGAAATGTGCTATAATCGGATACCAAATGTTACCACTATAATAAAACAGGTATCCCAGTATGATCCCCATTATCCAACGAGGCAGAAAACCGAAAAACTGGAAGTGAAAGAAGCTAAAAATCGCTCCGGTAAGGATAATGGCAATATGTGGGTTGCCCAGGCCTTTGCGTAACAGTTTTTGAATGCAACCACGAAAAAGCAATTCTTCACCAACCGCAGGAATAATGGCAATCATGAACATATTTAGCGCGAGCGAACCCACACTATCCATGGTTAGAAACTTGACCGTCATTTCTGCCGCACTATCCTCCATATTTCTCATCAGCTCCTCAATCATACGCAGCGATTCTGGTAAGGTTAAAAAACTGTTGATTTTCATAGAAACCAATAGTAATGGATAGGATAATAGCATAGCAAAACCAGCTAAAACAATGGGTAAAATATGCATCCCATTACGGTGATGAAAATATCCAAGGATGCGCCCCGTTTTGTATTTGCTGAAAAGAAAAGCAGGAAGTAAAAAAATGATAAGCGCGCTGAAAATTTGCAGCCACTTAAATGCAGTTAGGTTTTGTGAAAAACTATCTCCCAGTGAACCCATGTCCGCAATACTTAAGCCGATCATTTGTAAAAACGCGAAACTCAATACTTGTGCCAGTATAAAAGAACCAGTAATCATCACGAATAGCAAAAAGCCATCAGTAACAGTTCCACTCTCACCTTGTCTATAATCTTCCATTTTCGAAATCGCAATTTAAGATATAAAAAGTGGCCTTGGTAGTTCAATAACATTTCCCCGATGCGGTTTTAGGACTCTTTATGATTTTTTGAAGATATGGTTGAAGACGTGTTTTGTGATATGGGCAGCTCCCATTTCTGCCCTTTGGGCAAATGGGACCGGGCTATTCCAGGCTTCGCGTTCGCTCCGGTAATTTGTGGCTGGTCTCTACACGTGCTTCTACCGCTAGGGCGGTAAGCACTTTGTAGACTGCGCTACACAAATTACTGTCCCTGCGGGCCACCTTCTATATCCCTGCTGCGAAAAAGAAAGATTGAGCAGGTAAAAAGGCTGCATTTTGACCATAGAGAGCCTTTGGCTATTTCACCTCGAACTCCTATTGCCTATCTTTGCAACCTGATTACAATGGTCAAGATTGCAGACATAGAATTAGGAAATTTCCCCTTATTGCTCGCGCCTATGGAAGATGTGAGTGATCCGCCTTTTCGCGCACTCTGCAAGAAAAACGGAGCCGACCTTATGTACACCGAATTCATCAGCTCCGAAGGCCTCATACGCGATGCGCACAAGAGCGTACAAAAACTCGACATCTACGATTACGAAAGACCAATGGGCATCCAAATCTTCGGTGCCAACGAAGAGTCTATGCGTCGTACAGCTGAAATAGTTACTGAAGCGAAACCAGAAATCCTAGACATAAACTATGGTTGTCCCGTGAAAAAAGTTACCTGCAAAATGGCTGGCGCTGGTATACTTCAGGACATTGATAGAATGGTGCACCTCACTAAAATTATTGTCGATTCGACCTCGCTTCCGGTTACAGTAAAAACTAGGTTGGGCTGGAACGAAGAAACAAAATACATTGTCGAAGTTGCCGAGCGATTGCAAGATGTAGGAATTAAAGCCATCTCTATTCACGGACGTACTCGAAAGCAGATGTACAAAGGTGAAGCCGATTGGACTTTAATCGCCGAAACGAAAAATAATCCAAGGCTACACATTCCAGTAATTGGAAACGGTGACATTGATTCTCCAGAAAAAGCGGTGGAATACAAAAATCGATACGGCGTAGATGGTATTATGATTGGTCGTGCATCCATAGGTTATCCTTGGATCTTTAGAGAAATAAAGCACTACGTCAAAACCGGTCAGCACCTAGCACCACCAACTTTAGACGAGCGCGTAGATGCTGCGAAGCAGCACCTCTTGCATTCTATCGAATGGAAAGGTGAGCGCTTGGGCATTCTTGAAATGCGCAGACATTACGGAAATTATTTCCGCGGTTTTAGAAACATAAAAGAATACCGGATGAAAATGGTTACCAGCTTAGTGCTCGAAGAAATTTTAGCGGTGCTAGAAGAAGTGCGCCGAGTATACGCAGATCCTGAGTTAGTAATTGCGAGGAGATAATGGAGCTAAGAAAACTATTTCATTTCGGCTTTGTTAAGCTCACCATCATTGCGCTAATCGTCTTTTTTTTATTTACCCTTTTCGCTGGCTGTCGAAGCGTAGACCCGCAAAAAGAATTGCGCGTCTTGAGAAATGGAGATCTGTTTCCAAATCTCGAACTCACCGACTTAAACGGAAAGACCTTTGACCTGAGCGGGGTAGAAGACGAGATTGTCTTGGTTGACTTTTGGGCGTCTTGGTGTGCTCCCTGTCGCAAGGTGCATCCAGAGCTTGTAGAGGTTTATGAAAAGTATCAAGATGGCTCATTTAACGGAGGCAAAGATGGCTTCCGTATAGTCAGCGTATCCTTCGATGATAAGAGAAACAACTGGCTCAAGGCCATAGAAAAGGACGCCTTACCCTGGCCAGATCAACTCAGCGATGGCAAGGCTATGGTGGACTCAAATATCCCTATGCGCTACGGATTCTTGCAAATTCCGACCTCATTTCTGCTTGATAAAGACAAGCGCATTATTGGCAAAGATTTGAGCCCGAAAGCCCTTGCCTACGACCTCAAATTGAGAACTCTGCCATAATGACTGAAAAACCCTAGTGGCAAGGCTTTTGACACTATCTATATGGGTATTTTCGCGCCCGAACGATGAAGAAGTACTTTAACAAAATGAAAAAAATGGCAGGCATAAATGACAATCCTGAAGAACAAGAATTGAAGGACGACGTGTCTCAAGAACAAGGAGCTGAACAGCAAGCAGAATCTGTGGTAAATGAAGCAGAAGAAAAGCTGGAAGAGGAAGTGGTAGAAGGAGATGCTGAATCGGATGACCCTTTGGAAAAACTCCGCGTTGAAAAAGCAGAGATGCACAACAAGTACGTGCGCCTTTTCGCTGAGTTCGATAACTATAAGAAAAGAACCTCACGTGAGAAAGTTGACCTAATCACTACTGCAGGAAGTAAAACGATTAAAAAGTTCTTGCCTATTGTCGACGATTTCAAACGCGCCATCAAAACCAACGAACAAGAGAACGAGTCGGATCACAACGAAGGTTTTGTTATGATCTACAATAAGTTTTTGAAAACGCTTGAAGATATGGGCGTTAAGCAAATGGAATGTATGGGCGAAAAGTTTGACGCCGATTTCCACGAAGCAATGGCTGAAATAGATGCTCCTTCAGAAGATAAAAAGGGACACATTCTCGACATCATCGAAGATGGATACATGATGGGAGATAAAATTATTCGCTACGCTCGCGTGGTGGTAGGAAAATAGAAATTTGTGGCAGTGGCTAAGAAAGATTATTACGACATACTCGATGTTCAGAAAGGTGCTTCGAAAGATGAAATAAAAAAGGCTTACAGAAAGAAAGCCCTTAAGTTTCATCCTGATCGAAACCCCGACGATAAAGTAGCAGAGGAAAACTTCAAAGAAGCTGCTGAGGCTTATGAAGTGTTAAGCGACGAGCAAAAGCGTGCACGCTATGATCGCTTCGGGCATCAAGGTGTTGGTGGTCCAGGTGGCGGTTTCGGTGGTGCTGGAGGTTCAATGAACATGGACGACATCTTTGAAAACTTCGGCGATATATTCGGAGACTTTTTTGGTGGAGGAAGAACCGCTGGTGGTTTCAGTAGTCGCGGTGGAGCAAGAGGAGCTAGAAAACCACAAGGTCAACGAGGAAGTAACCTGCGTATCAAAGTGCAAATGTCTTTGAAGGACGTAGCCAATGGCGCGAAGAAAAAAATAAAAGTAAAGAAGCAAGTAGCATGTAAGCCTTGCAGTGGTTCTGGTGCAGCGGATAGCAAAGCATTTGGAAACTGCGCAAGCTGCGGCGGTCAAGGTTACGTACGTCGAGTTACCAATACAATTCTAGGTCAAATGGCCACTACCCAGACTTGCCCTACTTGTGCTGGTGAGGGTAAAACCATTACCAATAAATGCAAGACCTGCAAAGGAGACGGAAGACAATACGCTGAAGTCCAAGAGGAATTAGAAATCCCAGCAGGAGTACAAGCAGGTATGCAACTTTCTGTTTCTGGAAAAGGAAACAAGGGTGTGCGCGGCGGTAGAGCGGGTGATCTTATTGTTAGCATCGAAGAAAAACCACACAAGAGCCTCCAGCGCGATGGCAACAATGTGGTTTACGATTTATACATCAGTTTCCCAGATGCTGCATTAGGAACTTCGGTCGAAGTACCGACCATTGAAGGCAAAGCGAAAATTAAAATTCCCGCAGGAACGCAAGCAGGAAAAATATTCCGCTTAAAAGGAAAAGGCCTTCCTTCGGTAGATCGTTATGGAACTGGCGACCAACTAATCGACGTAAATATTTGGACGCCGAAAAGTGTTTCGCGTGAGGAAACAGAAATTTTAGAAAACCTACGTAACTCAGAGAACTTTCAGCCAAATCCGGGTAAGTCGGAAAAGGGTTTCTTTGAACGTATGCGCGATTACTTTACAGGATAATGCGAGTACTGCTCTTCATATTATTGCTTCTAACAACTAGCTTCTCAATGCAAGCGCAAAACTCCTTAGCTGAAAAAGACGAACAAGCCATAAGAGATATCCTTGAGCGCCAGCGTCAATGCTGGAACAAAGGAGATATCGAGTGCTTTATGATTGGCTACTGGGAATCCGATGAGCTACGCTTTATGGGAAAGAAAGGCATCACCAAAGGATTTAAAGCAACCAAAGCCCGCTACTACAAAACCTATCCAGACAAAGCGGCAATGGGTCAATTGACCTTCACCATTCTTTCAGTAGAAAGGCTTTCAAAGAAAAAAGCGCTGGTTATCGGCAAGTGGGAACTGCAAAGAGCCGAAGACAAACCCGAAGGTCACTTCTCTTTAATCTGGGAGAAGCAGAAAGGTGAATGGGTGGTTGTCCTAGATCACTCTAGTTAAGTTCGTTCAGAATAAAAATTATTCAGAACTTAAAGACACCTCAGGAAAAAATCCCCCTCCTAGTAGGGGCGCCCGCAGGCCGGGGTGGGTAAAACGTCCTCTACACCTACTCCGGATAATCCCCCAAAGAAACCTCAACAGAATAAGGCTTAACATAAGTCCGCTCCCACCAAGCATTATTATCTTCAGCAAAGCGATAGTCATACATCAAGGCACGCATATACTTCGGTGGTGCATCAGGAAAAGGATTTTCACGTATCAAGGACTCATGCGTATCTGAGCCTTCTAAAATTCGCCGCATATAAGTATAAACCCACTGATTGTATTGAATCGTCCCCAAAGCCGCGAACCACATTTGCCATTCAAACCTAGGCTGGTGTGGAGCCACAAAAGGCGGCGCCTTTTCTGTATTGTTGATTTTGTTTTTCAGCTCATACTCCTTCCAAGTAATCTTATCATTGCTGCCTTCGAGGATTATTTCCGGACGTGTACGGGTCATTACTCGAAAAAGGCCATAGCTGTTTATGCTTCTAAAAGCGTGAACCTTGTTCACTAATTTTTGAGTGCTTTCTTTAAGTACAGGATAACCACTTATTTCATTACGCATTTGAAAAGCGCTGAAAAGTAAAATGAAAGTCGCGGCTATAGCAACGAATATTCGTGATATGCCTCTAGCTTTTTGTCCGGAACTGCGCTTAAGTTTTAAACCCAAAATCCAATCCCATTGCGAATCGTCGATAAGCAAGAAGCAGAGAGCCATCACTAATAAATTGAAAAAGTTGTAGTTCCCCGATACAAAAATGATGAGCATTAAGAGTATGGTTGAGAAAGCTGCCGCAAGGTGAAGCCCCTGGCCAAATTTCTTGCTCCCCGAAAAGTACTTGCAAAGCCCACCAATAATGATAAAAAACGGAACGATCAATTCAATAAAGAACATTATCCAACAACATAACTTGTGCACCCAGGTAGGTAAGTGATGAAAGTAATAGCTAATAGCATTCGGCAGGGGTTGAGAAAAGTAATGATAGCTAAGCGCAGTGCCATTCCACCAGCTTTCATCGCCGCTCATTAGTTTAACTAAACCCGATAGAAACATCAGCTTAAATAAAAGCAACCACATCAGCCAAAGCCCAAAGTTTGGAACCCGATCTTTAGTAGAATAGCCGAAACAAATTAAAATAGCCGAGAGTGTGGTCTCCAGCAAAAGCGCATCCCACTGAAAGTTGTAAAACACCTGGCCGATAACCACTAGCGACAAATAGATCAACCAACTAATTAGTAAGGAGACCTTGGGCCATTTAAGAAGAACGAGGTGCAAGGAGAAAATAATTCCAATGAAACATTGCAGGTGAACCAGCCAATCGGCTGAATTGAACCAAGAAAAAGTGGGGTAGGTAAAATAGCTTTGCCCGCCAAATTCACTTAAACGCTGCATGAAGTCAACCACCGGCAGCAAGCCATTGTTACCCGAAAGTTGTTCGAACTGTATCCAATAGGAAATGAAAGCTACCAGGAGTATGGCGCCCAGGCAGCTAAGGAAAATATTGCGACCAATGCCGTGGTGGGCGAGCATTAGTTTGACTTTTTGATTACTTCTTTAATCCAATCTCGCGTAAACGCTCATCTAAGTATGCACCAGCAGTAATTGGCTCATAAGCTAAAGGAGTAGCATCATCTACGCAGTCGTCCAAGCAAGTCAAGTCCATCTCTGAACGCGGGTGCAAGAAAAACGGAATAGAAAAACGTGAAGTGCCCCAAAGTTCTTTCGGTGGATTAACCACGCGGTGCGTTGTGCTACGCAATTTGTTGTTCGTTAAGCGCTGCAACATATCGCCTACGTTTACCACTATTTCACCTGGCTTTGCGGTTATGGCAACCCATTCGTCCTGACGATTGAGTAGTTGTAAACCTTCTGCAGAAGCACCTACTAATAAAGTAATCAAGTTGATGTCCTCGTGTTGTTCTGCGCGGATAGCAGATTCAGGTTCTTTGGTTATAGGAGGGTAGTGTATGCATCTCAAGATGCTATTGCCATTATTAATTTTCGCGTCAAAATAGTTTTCTGGGAGTTCAAGGTGCAAAGCAATCGCTCTCAGCAAGTGCGCGCCTGACTCTTCAAAAGCGCTATATGAACTTACAGAGGTGTTATAGAATGTATCGACTTCCTGTACATTAGGGTTGTCTGGGTATTCAGCTTTTACTGCGTCACCATCGGTAACGGTTTGACCAAACTGCCAAAATTCCTTTAAGTCAGCTACGTCAGATTGCTTAGCAGATTCCTTTCCAAAAGCAGTATAACCTCTTTGTCCCGCTAATCCTTCGATCTCATAGCGTCGTTTTGTATCGACAGGTAGAGAGAAAAATGTTTTTACGTCATCGTATAATTGCTCAATGAGTTTTTCTGGTATGCCGTGATTTTTTACTGCTACAAACCCTACATCCTCAAATGCATCGCCTAGCGTTTTGATAAATGCAGCACGATCTTCTGCCGAGCCATTGACGAATTGAGATAAATCTACAGTTGGTATTGAACTAGCCATTGCTTGTTTTTTTATTTAAAGTTATAGGAATCCTCTTTTAAGAGAAAAAAAATTAGGCAATAATCTGCCAAAAGTGCTCTATAAACAGGGATTAAATCAGTTCGCATTGGAGTCAAAAGGACTGTGATCCTTGAATCCAGTGATTCTGGCGGTAAACTTCTGAGGTATCTGATTGCGGTA
>CAZZIZ010000061.1:0-6524 GCA_964654535.1 uncultured Chitinophagales bacterium | reverse complement strand
CTCTCCAGTTCCGCCAATTTGTTGTAGCCGCAAGAGGAAAATATTAATGGCAGGCAGATCAATAATACCAGTGCCTGAATTTGATTTTTCATTCTAAGTTTTATGTATGTGAATTTAGGAAAAACACCCACGACTTAAACACTTTGGGCCGCTAATTAGTTCTTATTCACTCCCAAATAATCACTATCCCCAAAAAATCCTCGTAGCCAAATCGCTATTTTAGAGCGCTTATTCTGGAATTCAGAACCAGAGAAATTGACTATGAAAAAACTGCTTTTACTAGATGCCTTTGCATTGATATACCGCGCCTACTATTCTATGGGCGAAAACTTTTTGTACAACTCAAAAGGACTCAATACCACGGCTTGTCTTGGCTTTACCAATACGCTCAACGACCTTATAAAAAAAGAAGATCCCACGCACATAGCGGTTTGCTGGGATGCACCCGACGACGGCACTGGTCGTGCAACCGAGTACGATTTCTACAAAGCAAATCGAGAAGAAATGCCCGAAGACATTCGCACCAGTCTGCCCATCATTAGAGAAATCATTGCGGGTTTCAATATTCCAATCTTGGAAGCACCGGGCTATGAAGCTGACGACGTAGTCGGTACCGTGGCTAAACAAGCAGAGAAAAAAGGATTCAAAGTTTTTATGGTGACCCCCGATAAAGATTACGGTCAGCTCGTGAGCGACAACATCTTTATGTACAAGCCGCCCTTTCGTGGCAAGCCTGCAGAAGTGTATGGCGTCCCTGAAATTTTGGAGAAGTGGGACATCGCGCGCATCGATCAAGTCATTGATATGCTTGGTCTAATGGGCGATAAGGTTGACAACATACCAGGCATATTTGGTATTGGAGAAAAGACGGCAGCCAAGCTGTTGAAGCAATTCGATACCATCGAGAACTTGTTAGAGAATACGGAGGAGCTCAAGGGGAAGTTGAAAGAGAAAGTAGAAAACGGCAAGGAAGATGCTACGATTTCAAAAGAGCTGGCGACCATTATACTTGACGTGCCAGTTGAGTATAAGATCGGTGATTTAAAACTTGAAAAGCCGAACAAAGAAGTACTGGAACCACTCTTCGAGCATCTGGAGTTCAGAACATTAGGGCGCAGAATTTTCGGAGACGAGTTCACTGTCAATAGCGCTAAAAAGTCAAAGCCTACTTCTGGACAACTAGACCTGTTTGGCGACGCGCACGAAGCGGCAGAACAAAGTGTAGAAACAGCTACTGACACCGGAAAGAATATTGAAAACACCAAGCATACTTATAAGCTCATCAATAGTATTGGCGAGTGCGAAAAACTAGTAGAGAAGTTGCGCAAGCAAAAGAAGGTCGCCTTCGATACGGAAACTACTGGTCTCGATCCCTTAGTCGCAGACTTAGTAGGTATGTCTTTTTCATGGAAAGCAGGTCAAGGCTACTACGTACCCGTACCTGAGGCGCAAAAAGAAATGCAGGAAGTCCTCGACATTTTTATTCCCTTTTTCAAGGATAAAAAGATTGCGAAAATCGGTCAGAACATTAAGTACGATATACTCGTATTGAAACGCTACGATGTCGAAGTAAAAGGAGATATAGAGGATACGATGATTGCGCACTATTTGCTCGAACCAGATATGCGTCATAATATGGACTACCTGTCTGAGAGTTACTTGGGTTACTCGCCCTTGAGTATTGAAACCCTCATTGGTAAAAAGGGTAAGAAACAAAAAACAATGCGCGATGTCCCTGTAGAAGCAGTCAGCGATTATGCCGCCGAAGATGCCGACGTTACCTTTCAGTTGTGGGGCAAGTTTAAACCGGCTATCAAAAAGCAAAAGTTTACCAAGCTCTACGAAGAGGTAGAAATGCCGATGGTACGCGTCCTAGCGGATATGGAATACGAAGGCATTACCCTCGATAGCAAGTTCCTTAATAAGTACTCTAAGAAAATTGGAAAAGAACTGCTCAAACACCGCGACGATGTTTTTAAAGAGGCGGGCGTAGAATTCAATTTGGATTCGCCCAAGCAGCTCGGAAACATTCTCTTCAACGAAATGAAGATTGAGTACAAGGGAAAGAAAACTAAAACGGGTCAGTTCTCGACCAACGAGGAAACGCTTTCCAAGCTCAAAGACGAACACCCGATAATGGAGACCATTCTCAACTACCGAATGCTCACCAAATTGAAGAACACTTATATAGATGCCCTGCCGCTGATGGTCAATCCTAACACGGGACGCGTACACACCAACTACGCGCAGGCGGTAGCAGCTACAGGACGCTTGAGTTCCAACAAACCCAATCTGCAGAACATACCAATCCGTACGGACTACGGTCGTGAGATTAGAAAAGCATTTATTCCCCGTGACGACAAGCACGTATTACTCGCTGCCGATTACAGCCAAATTGAGTTGCGCATTATTGCCGAGCTCAGTGGCGACAAGGCAATGAAAAAAGCGTTTAAAGAAGGGCTCGACATTCACAGCGCCACCGCAGCCAAAGTCTATGACGTAGACTTCGATAAAGTCGATAAGGAAATGCGACGTAAAGCGAAGATGGTCAACTTTGGAATCATTTATGGTATTAGTGCTTTTGGTTTATCGCAGCGTTTGAAAATACCACGCAGCGAAGCTAAGGAACTCATCGACGGATACTTCGATACTTATCCAAAGATTCAGGCCTACATGGAAAAGTCCATAGAGAAAGCCAAGAAGAAAGGCTACTGCGAAACCGTTTTAGGTCGAAGAAGAATCTTGAAAGACATAAACTCTGGCAATCACACTGTACGCTCATTTGCAGAGCGCAACGCTATAAACGCGCCCATCCAAGGTTCCGCCGCTGATATGATTAAGGTAGCCATGGTAGATATACACGAATCTCTTAACAAGAAAAAGTTTAAGTCGCGCATGCTCTTGCAGGTTCACGATGAATTGGTTTTCGATGCTCGCAAGGATGAGCTCGAAGACCTACAAAAACTCGTCAAGAAGAAAATGGAGAAGGCCATAAAGATGGATGTACCGATAGTAGTGGAGATGGGAACTGGCGATAATTGGTTAGAGGCGCATTAGAATTAAAAATTTTGTTTGGGCGTGCCCCATCTGCTGCAAGCAGCAAGGGTCGGGCTTTCGGCCCTCGCTCTGTTCTGTAAAAACCAAAAAGGACTTCTAGCTCTTAAGGAGCTAAGTCCTTTTCTTGTTTTTTACAACAGGAGCTCAAGCAAAGGCCTCTATCCCTCACGCGAAGATTTTTATTACTTAATGCTTTAAAAGCCTCTCTGCATTCTATATATTCAGATTTCACAAGCTTTAAACACTGAAATATGAAACACTATTCAAGAAAGTTACGACAGTTTAACTACCTCCTGAAACGAATTCGAAAAATCAGAAAATTGGGAGCTGGTCGAAGCACTAATTTAATCGCACTGATTAAACGAGCTAGAAACTTGAGAGCAGAATTAGCCGGACGATTGAGCTACGCTGGTTTCGTAAAGCCTATAGCTAAGACCGCAGTACTGCTAGGCATTGGAGCCTGGAGTTTAGGCGCAACTGCTCAGACATTTGAAAACAGGCAGGTCAACCCTTTTGGATTGGGTGTCGCTCCTGGAAACGCCATCTTTGGCCATAGCTTCGGAGATCTAGATAATGACGGAGATCAGGATGTAATAGTGGCAACGGCAACAAATACTGCTACGGGTTTGGTGTATATAGAAAATGTCGGCTCAGCTCAAGACCCGCAGTTCGATTTTGAAGAAGGAGAGGTCAATCCTTTTGGATTAGAAATTGGTCTGAATATTTTTTCTTTATCTAACAATCTGATTGATTTCGATAACGACGGTGATTTGGATTTCATTATTTCCACTATACTAAACGACGGAGATAATGCAGATGATTCCGCAAAAGAAATACTGTATTTTGAAAATGTCGGAAGCGCAGAAGAACCAAGCTTCGCTGAAGCTGAATCCGGACTATTTGGTTTAGAGCCGGACGGGCTTAGTGCAGATATTGTAGACTTAGATCAAGATGGAGACTTCGATGTGGTGCACATTATAAACGTAATGTCGGATATTAGTGAATACGGCCTCGACCAAATAAATTTCGTTGAAAATATTGGCTCAGCATCAGAAGTAATGTGGGCAGAAAGCCAGCAGCTGCAAATTGAAGGAGCAGATAGTTTAGTGTTTGCAGGCATAGTTGGGATAGTAGCAGCAGGAGATGTAGACGCCGATGGTGATGTAGATTTACTTTATCAAACTGCTTATGGTGCAGACCTAGGTGTTGAGGACAGTGAATACTATGGTGCCGCTGTATATTATGAGAACAACGGTAGTGGCTACGAAAAAGGGCGGATACTGAATCTTGAAGGCTCCGAACCAATCCAAGAAATACCAACTGGCATATCACTGGTGGATTTAGACGGTGATGGTGATTTGGACTTAATGCGTAGTGAATACATAGAAGATACGTATGAATGGACCTACTACGAAAATACTGCCCCGCTTATTATTGACACTGGAATCGCGAGCCAAATTGAAACATTTACGGTAACGCCTAATCCATTTAGCAGTGAGCTGTTTCTTATCGACATCGAGCCAAATAGCCAAGTTGTATTGTTTGATTTAACTGGAAGGAATCTAGGAAAATACACTCCTGAAAACCAAAGTATCGTCTTGAATAGTTTAGAGGCAGGCGCATATATTTTACTTGTAGAAAGCCCTGATGGCTCAATTTCAACTGCACGAGTCATTAAGCAATAAGCCAAGGACTAAAGTATAATTGGAAAACCCAATGCGATCGCATTGGGTTTTTTGTTTCTGGTTGTTTTCATTTTCACTTTTGTCAATAGGTGATTTTACAATTTGAGCTAATAAAGTTTAAAAAAGAGTAAGACTCATCGTATAGTCGAGACTTCTAGCGTTTTGAAATAAAACGAATGCGCTATTTGTTAAAAGCTTACGATAAACTCAGAACCAACATTCTGCTCTTCGGAGTAGACACAGTCAAAAAAATCTACGTACAAGTATTACACCCCGACCGAGAGCCCTGGGATATAAGTATGCAATCGCTAAGCGAGTTTGCGGATGGAACGCTAGGACAGCGATTCTACGACTTCTTTCAATCAAACAACATCAAGATAGAGCCGCGCTACGAAAAGCACGATATGTTTCATGTTATCAGTGGCTATGGAGTAGGGGTGGGCAATGAGCTGCGCATAGTCTTTTTTATGCTGGGCAATGGAAAGTACTCCGTATTCAACTTGGGCGCCGCTCCGGTAGCTTTACTACTCTATCCGGATAAGTGGGTTGAGTTTATAAAACATTACAAACGCGGAAAGCAATTCGCTTATCTCGATGACTACGATTATGAATCGATGTTGTCTAACAACTTCGAGGAGCTGCTTCACGAAATAGTAATCGGCGAGCCCCTGGATGTCGCGTGAGGGATAGAGGGGTTTGTCTGAGCTCCTGTTGTTTTCGAACACAAACACTTAGCTCCCTAGAGCTAGAAGTGTTTTGCGCGAAGAAAACAGAACAGAGCGAGCCCCGAAAGCCCGACCCTTTTCACTTTGCGCAGCAAGAAGTGAAAAGGGGCACGCCCAATTAACTTGTTCTTTCCAAACTTTCTGCTTCAAATCTGATTACAAGTAAGATACAGTAGGACACAAAAAAAGCCCGAACCAAAAGGTTCGGGCTTCAATATATTCTTAAAGAATTTTGCTAATCTATTTGCAAGGATTCGGCATATCAAATTGACCGTCCATACAACATTTGAAGTCTACACGTCTGTTAAGCGCGTGCTGTGCATCAATACCTTTACGTCCACTTGTATCAGACAATCCACCTACGATAGGTGCATTTTCTCCTGAGAACTGAACTGCAAGGCGACCACGTGGTACACCGTGAGTATTTACTAAGTGCTCAACCACTGCATTCGCACGTTTCCAGCTTAAGCAGTTGTTTGTCGCTTGATCACCACGATTATCCGTATGACCTACAACACATAAACGAGCGTCTGGGTTTTCTCTTAGCATTTGCGCAACTGCAGCCAATTGACCTTCGAAGTCAGGGTTGATTTTAGTTGATCCCAAACCGAATAACACGTTTGGTAACAATGAATCATCACAAGTTTTTGGAGGTACTATTGGAGCACAGTTTTTCAAGTCATCGCAATCAAATGCATTGTCTTCGAAAGCTGCACCGCAATCGTCAATTTTATCAATTAAGTGACGTGGAGTGTATGGTTGACAATCATCGCAATCAAGGATGCCATCACCGTCAGAATCCAACATTCTACCTTTTGTATCAACC
Source organism: uncultured Chitinophagales bacterium (assembly GCA_964654535.1). GTDB lineage: Bacteria > Bacteroidota > Bacteroidia > Chitinophagales > UBA2359 > CAZZIZ01. The sequence continues at coordinate 231 of CAZZIZ010000061.1, read as the reverse complement.
GGACAGTCTTCACGAGAATCTGGCTCAACATCAAATACGTTTGGCACACCATCATTATCGTCATCAGCTAAATCCGGAATGTTTAAGTCATCACAACAAGGTTCGTTATCCAATTCTTGGTAAGCGTAATCTAGTGGAGACATCCACCATAAAGGCTCAACAGAATTTTCACCACCAAGGTTAAGGTTTAAGTTAACCGAAGTATAGTTGTAAGTATCGAAGTCTCTAGAG
>CAZZIZ010000060.1:10509-17024 GCA_964654535.1 uncultured Chitinophagales bacterium | reverse complement strand
GAGTGGCGAAGGATGACCGCCTAGGGAATACTAGCCACGACTATGCTGAACAGTCTTTTGAAGTGCCGAGTACAAGTGGATAGCCTGTTGCTGCCCAGAACACTTTCTTAACCTTTTTTGTCATCCATATAGTGAATTTCTTAGACGATTTCGCCATTAATTAGGACAGTAGAACTAAAACGATTCTTATCTTCAATAGCAGTGGCCGAAAAACAAATAGGACAGCTTGAACACGTTATTTCCGACCGACGGGAGTGGCCTATCAATAAGTTAAGCGAGGATCTCGACGAATTTTTGCGAGGCTTCAGAGATGAAAGTGTGGCTCGAGTTCTGAAGCGTTGCGAAGAAAGCAGTTTGAAAGAGGCGCTCGAGCGAACAGTTTATCTTGAGAAAATTCGACTGACTCAAAAAGCCTGGAAGGTTGATAAGCCAAAAGACAAAAGGTTCTGGAACACCGTAAAAGCGGAGCTTGCTGGAATTGAAGATGATGAAAATGCGCAGGGACAATACGAACAACTACTGCGAAAAATTGTCGATAGCTACACGGAAGAGATTAATGGACACTTCGACTTGGGCGCATACAATATCGCTGAGCGTATTTTGCCTCGAGTGTTTAATCGCCTACTTAATACGGCCTCCGCACGAAATGCAAAACGACTTTGGAGTAACAAGTACCATCTAACCGAGCGCCTCAAAACGATGGGACATATCAGCGAGGTGCGCAACTTAATTACCAAGGGAACCGTGATTATGGTTCCTACTCACTCGAGCAATCTCGACTCGATTTTGATTGGTTGGATTTTTCACACCTTGGGTTTGCCTGCTTTTCTTTATGGCGCGGGGCTTAATTTGTTTACCAACCCAGTCCTCTCCTATTTCTTAAGAAACCTCGGTTCCTACCGTATTGATAGACGTAAGAAGAATCTGATTTATCTGGAAACTTTGAAGGCCTATTCTGAACTAACGGTGCAAAGAGGTTGTCACAGTATTTTTTTTCCTGGTGGCACACGCAGTCGTTCGGGCCAACTAGAGGACAAGGTGAAACTAGGTTTGCTGGGTACGCTAATGACCGCACAACGTAAGAACTTTACCGACCCTTCACCCCACGCTCCTTCTGAGAAAATTTTTGTGGTGCCGGTTATTATGTCTTATCACTTTGTACTTGAAGCAGGAATACTTATTAAGGATTATCTGAAACGCACGGGTAAGGAAAAGTTCTACGAAAAGCCTGTAGTTTTTCAGAGTAGTAAAAAATTGGGCGAGTTTATTTGGAAGTTCTTCTCCAACAAATCGGAGATCATTACTTCTATTGGTCGTCCCATGGATGTATTTGGCAACGAGGTCGACGAAGAAGGTAACAGTATAGACAGCAACGGAAGGATTATAGACGTAAAGAGTTACTTCGTTACCGATGGTGAAGTAAAAGCGGATTCACAGAGAGATTTCATTTACACTAAAATGCTAGGTGAAAAAATTGTAGAAAGGTATAAGGCGGAGAACTTTATTCTCTCTAGTAATTTGATTGCCTACGCTGCTTTTGTAATTTTGAATAAAAAGCACAGGAAACTAGACCTCTTCGGTCTGCTGCGTTTACCCGAAGAAGACCGCGTTATTCCAATGCACATATTTTCGGAAGTAGTGGAGAAGCTGCGCGACAAGCTAAAGGAAATGGAAGATGCTGGCGCGGTGAAGCTTGCTCCGCATATGTACGGCGATGTACATAGGCTCATACGTCACGGGATGAGTAACTTGGGAATGTATCATCCGAAAAAGGCGCTTAAGGAAAATGAAGAAGGCAATATTACTTGCGAGGATATGAATCTCCTTTATTTTTACCACAACAGAATGGATTGTTACGAATTGGAACAATATGTCTAGTAAAACAGTTGGCGTAATAGGATCAGGAGCTTTTGGGACTGCGGTTGCAAACATCATCGCAAAGAATTACCCTGTGCTTTTGTATACACGTCGTGCTGAAATCGTGGATCAAATTAAAGACACTGGTATACACAAGGGGCAAAAAATGGATCACCATGTTAGCCTTACCACTTCTGTTGAGGAGATTTGCAATACTTGTTCGACCATTTTTCCGATTGTAGCATCTAAGGGTTTCCGCAATATGATGCAGACCTTCAGTCCGCACTTGCGCCCCGACCACATACTCATACACGGCACCAAAGGTTTTTTCGTCGATCTAGAGGAAGGCGATAAACTCAGCGATGGAGATTACAAACTGAGTAAGGAACAGATAAGACGAATGAGTGAACTCATCGTAGAAGATAGTATGGTTCGTCGTATCGGGGTAATGTCTGGACCAAATCTCGCTTCTGAGATAGCCGAAGGCAAACCCGCTGCAACGGTTATTGCCAGCCAGTTCGACGAAGTAATAGAAACAGGTAAGGACGTTTTACGCAACGAAACTTTTCGTGTATATGGAAGTCACGATGTTATAGGCGTGGAAATGGCAGGAGCACTTAAAAACATTTTGGCTATTGCTGCGGGCATCGTAGATGGCTTGAACCTCGGCGTGAACGCCAAGTCTTTCCTAATAACCCGTGGCCTCGGCGAAATGCTACGCATAGGAAAAATTATGGGTAGCGATGCACACGCCTTTATGGGTTTAGCTGGGATAGGTGACTTGGTGGCGACTTGCTCTTCTAGTAGAAGTCGAAACTATACCGTGGGAAATCGATTAGCTAAGGGGGATACGCTGGAACAAATTACTGAGACGATGGAAGAGGTTGCTGAGGGTGTACGTACGACAAAAATTGCGCGCACGCTGATAAAGCACTATAACTTGCACTTGCCTATTATAGAAACTTTGGACAAAATTCTCTACGAAAAGCAGTCTATTCCAGACAGTATGACCTACTTAATGGCGCATCACTTTGAGGACGATGCCGATTTCGTTTTGCCTTAATGGATATCAATCTACTGCTTGCTTTTTTAGTCGCTTCGGCCTTGCTGACGATTATGCCCGGGCCAGATATTCTGCTCGTCTTAACCGAAAGCCTGGCACGTGGTAAACGAAAAGGCATCGCACTTTCTATCGGTTTGTGCTCGGGGGTGTTAATTCACACCTTGGCTGCCGCTAGTGGACTTTCGCTTGTTATTCAAAACTCGGAGCTTGCTTTTCAATTCTTAAAATATGCTGGAGCCTTTTACCTTCTCTACCTCGCTTATTTGGCCATGAACGAAAAACCACAACAAATTGATTTAACAGATGCGCTCCAAGATGAAGAACACAAATTGGTGAAACGTGGATTTATTATGAACGTGCTTAATCCTAAAGTCTCGGTTTTCTTTATTGCTTTTCTGCCTCAGTTTATCAGTCCTACTGGCATGAACATAACCGTTCAAATGATTGTGTTAGGCATCTTATTTATGATTCAGGCTCTGGTAATTTTTTCACTGGTCTCGGTATTGGCTGGACGCTTCTCAACTTACTTGAACAATGACAAGTTTTGGAAAGGAAGCAGCTATGTCAAGGCACTGGTTTTACTTGCTTTGGGGCTAAGTCTTGCGCTTTATAAGCGCTAAACCTTTCTTTCCCGCTCATTAACGACATGACATGCCGTTAGCGAGCGTTAAATGGAATTTTTAGGCGAGGTTATTGGTTTATAAGTATACAATGGCATATTTAAGAGCCCAAGAAACTATATGAGCAATTATCCCGATTTACTAAATTCTAACGCACAAGAGATCTTCAGTGTCCCGACTGTTGGAGAATGGGCTATGATTTGCCTGGCTTTTATCATTTTGAGTATTGGCCTTATAGCGATAAACGACCGCTCAAATCGCACGATGATTCCTGTGAAGGTTCGGGTAAAGAAGTAAGTACTCGCTCCGATCCTTGCTAGTTTGCTTCCGAACTCGGCAAATCTATTTAAACAAGCCGAATTTGAAAATACAGTAGATGGCCCGCACGCCATCTTTCCAGTTTATCTTCTTGCCTTCTTCGTAAGTACGGCCGTAGTAGGATATGCCGACTTCATAGATTCTTACCTCTGGAATTGCAGAGATCTTTATGGTTACTTCTGGTTCAAATCCAAAGCGTTTTTCGGTAAGCTTAAGGCTTTGCAACATTTGAGTACGAAACAACTTGTAGCACGTTTCCATATCGGTTAAGTTTCGATTGGTAAACATATTGCACAAAAAAGTGAGCAACTGATTGCCGATGGTGTGCCAGAAAAATAAAATCCGATGCGGTTTCGAACCCCTGAATCGTGAACCATAAACTACATCTGCGTGACCCTCGAGCATAGGTCTCAATAGAATATTGTATTCCTCTGGATCGTATTCCAAATCGGCATCCTGGATTATGAGGTATTCACCTTTGGCGACAGCAATACCACTATGCAGAGCAGCACCTTTTCCCTGGTTAACTTCATGCTGCACGAAAGTGAAGTCAACCCCGGGATGAGCGTTAATGTAGTTTTCAATGACACCCTTAGAATTGTCTGTGGAACAGTCATTGACCAAAATAATCTCTTTGCTCAAACCACCTATAAGCTCCACCGAAAGAACTTTATCCAAAATCTGCGCAACTGATTTTTCTTCATTGTAAACGGGGATTAGTATGCTGAGCTGCTTATTCAATAGGGGTGTTTATTCCGAGAAGGTCTCGACTCTCAAGTTATCAAAATTCATCGTCTTTGTGCCACTTCCGTTCCAAAGGACTACTCTTACATTGTCAAATTCCTGATCGGTCTTTTTTACATCTAAGAACAGCTTCTTGGTTTCCTTATGATCAATTAAGCGATGAAGGCGTATAAACTTTGTTCGCTTTTGCACTCCTTTGAGGTCAAAACGTACTGCGAGCTGAGCCATTTTGTAGAGATTCCACTCCTTTGCCTCGCAATGAAAGCGCGCGCTTACCCTTATCCAATCGAAGTCATCTTCACTTGTTAATGGTACGCTAAAATAAAGACCTTGAACATATTTAGATAGGCTATTCAAATCCTCGGATCGAACAGGGGTATTAGCATTTTGTTCATCTAAAACAACAATCTGCTTTACATCCAAACGCTCTCCGTCGAAGAATTGGTTGGTGTCTAAGAGTTTAAGATGCTCAGGGTTTCTTTCATAAGTACCAATCGTTTTCCAGAAGTAAGCCTTCGTCATCTGACCAGCGTGTAACAAGCCTCCATGATGGGCTTGATGGGTGTACCATAAGTTCAGGTAAGTAAAAAATAGTATAGCGATGCCCGCTAGCCACTTAAGGTAATTAGCTCTCTGTAGTCTTTTCATACAAGCAGCCAGTGGAAATGCTAAAACTGGATAGGCTTGAATCATGGCGCGTTGACCCAGAGACCCACCGTACCACCAAATATCCCATGCAAAGGTGATGTAAATATGCAGGGCTACATATAGCGCACATATAAAGAAAATTGATTTCGCATAGCGCTTCAAAAACAAAAAACCAATTAGTGCAAAAATCATTACGGGAGTGTAAATGAACCAACCCGCTCGGTAACTAAAAAAACCCTTTTTCAAATGCGGCTTCAACCAACTAAAGCCCTGATCTTGATATGAATAAACAATCCAATCTCCACTGGCCCATTTCCAATAAAACAACTGTAGCGAACCCACTGCTAAGCAAGTCAAAACTGCAAGTAGCATTTTACTTTGATGGGTTTTGAAAAACTGCAGTCTTTCTTTCCTGCTGGTTTTACTGAAGACATTGATTCCCCAGCATAATGGAATTAAGCACATAATTATTTCGGTAGGACGGGTTAATGCCGCGAGGCCAAGTAGTAAGCCTATGAACAGTGCTTTTATATTACTTGGGCGCCTGTAAAAGAGAATCGACAGATAAATCAGCAAAGCGCAAATACTGAACAGATTATTATGCGTCATAGCGCCCTTAATCGCTGTATAAGAGAGGTAGTTCGTTCCAATAGCGATTATCAAAATGGCTAGGGCCGTTTCAGTTTCGCCAAAGTAAATTATTAGCACTTTACGTAAAAAGAGCAGACCAATTATTGTCAGAAGCAAAGCACCCAAAGAGATAAGTAATTGATAAGGGAATGAGTAACCATCTGCGGGATAGACAGAAGAATTGGAAGCCCATAAATGAGCAATTCCGAAAAAGGGAGCAAACTGAACGGCTTGTCCCATCGGGTACTTCATAACGTAATTTCCCGAAGCTTCGTGAACGAAGGCAGCATCAAATTGAATGTTGGGGCGATACTTTTTGAATATTTCGTGTCGAGATTCGCAGGTTTTTAAGTCCTTATAGATAAACGCACTTGGTAAGTAAGAGTAATATCCGTTGACGTCCCAGGTAAGCGTGGCGAATATGGTCTCGCGTTTCCAACTCGTTTCATAGAGTAAATGAACTCCGAGTATGAAAATTATTGAGAATAAAACTGCGCTTTGGGACCTAGACATTTCGCTACTTAGCTAAGATAACAAAGCAACAAATTAAAATGTCTCTTTTATGCCATATTAGGCTTCCGAATAAGCAGCCCTAAACCACCGCAGCCATAGCCTGCTGCAATTCCATAGCCGCC
>CAZZIZ010000060.1:0-10409 GCA_964654535.1 uncultured Chitinophagales bacterium | reverse complement strand
CCATTGTGAAAGCGCTGGTAGTCGGCTGAACTTTTATTGGAAGTTAGGGCTAGCAAAATGACGGTCTTATCTTCGAAGGCAAGAAAGGGCTCTACAGTATCGCGACCCATATAGGGCGACAAGGTTATGGCATCGAAATCTAAACTGCCGAAAATCGAATTTGCGTATTGAACAGCTGTATTCCCTATATCGCCACGCTTTGCATCTGCTAGACGAAAAGAGTCCTTGGGTAAATAGTCGACCGTTTTTTCCAGACTAGCCCAACCTTTTGAACCTTCATAAAAAGCGATATTGATTTTATAACCCACACACAAATCCTTGGTGGCATCTATAATCGCTTTGTTGAATTCAAAAACAGGGTCATCGAGCTCCAACAAATGCTTTGGAATGCGATTGATATCGCTGTCGAGGCCTACTAATAAAAAAGATTTCTTTGACTGAATGTGATCGTGGAGATCGGATGCTTTCATTTACACTAAACGTTAATGGCCTGCACGGCGTTTATTTCTGGAATGGCCGCGCGAATGGCTTCTTCTACCCCAGCTTTCATTGTCGTTGGACTCATAGGGCAGGTTTGACAAGCGCCCAATAATTTGACTTGCAATATATTATCGTCGGTTAAATCGACAATTTCAATATCACCTCCGTCAGCTTCAAGATAAGGTCGGATAGAACTCAAAGAAGCTTCGATTCGGGTAAGCAAATCTGGTTGAATGGCCATTATTACAAAATTACTATAATTAGAATGCCTTTGATACGTCTTATGGGTTTATTACAACCTGTTCACTTGGTTTTTGCATGGCATTTCGGATAGCTACCTGTTGAGCGACACTTTGGGCGAGCTCGTCAAAGGGCTTGCTTATCAGCTCATTAGCATCCATAGCCATTGGCATTCTCAACTTGGTATTTTCTTGGGCTCCTTGGATTATTGGTATTTGTGCTAGTAAAGGCAAATCATATTGCTTAGCCAAGTCGGGACCGCCTGATTCGCCAAATAGGAAGTACTTCTTATCGGGCATTTCTAGCGGCGTAAACCAAGACATATTTTCTACGATTCCCAAGACAGGCACATTGATTTTTTCCATTTGGAACATGGAAATGGCTTTCTTCACGTCGACTACGGCTAATTCCTCGGGAGTGGTTACTACCACTGCTCCAGTAATCGGACAAGCCGATACCAGCGTTAAGTGTATATCGCCAGTTCCGGGAGGCAAATCTAAAATCAGGTAATCTAATTCACCCCAATCCGCATCGCTGATAAATTGTCTCAAAGCCGAAGAGGCCATGGGTCCTCTCCATACAACTGCCTGTCCTTCTTTGAGTAGAAAACCGATAGACAAAACTTTAATGCCAAAGCGCTCTGCTGGCAACATCAGGCTCTTTTCTCCAACCTTCTTAACGCCAGGCTTGGAATCTTCCAAGCCCATTAAGGTTGGAACCGAAGGTCCGTAGATATCTGCATCGAGTATACCGACTTGAGCGCCACTTTTTTGTAAGGCCACTGCAAGGTTAACTGCTACAGTAGATTTACCTACCCCCCCTTTACCCGATGCTACCGCGATGATATTTTTAACCCCAGGTAAAACTGGGCCCTCATCGCGCTTGGTAGTTACATCTGAATCGAAAATAACTTCTATCTCCAAATCATCAGCGACTTCGCGATGAATGGTATCAATACAATCCTTCTTGATTTTGTCTTTTAACGGGCAGGCTGGAGTGGTAAGTACTAATCGGAACTTTACCTTTTTGCCATCTACTTCTAGATCGCGAATCATGTTTAGACTGACTAAATCCTTTTTGAGATCGGGATCGTCTACCAGAGAGAGGGCGCTGTATACAGCTTCTTTACTCGACATAGTGTAAAGGTAATACGCAGGGCTTTAGAAAGGCAGCGCTTTGGTCTGCTTTTGCGTTTTCTAAGAAGTATGTATCCGATTAACCAAGTTTTCCATTACATACTCTTCCATATCGGTATGCAAATCGTCTTCGTTTTCTTGTAAGACGTGAAAGGAGTACATAATGATCAAACTGAGCAGCAGCGCTACCAGCGTGGTATCAAAGGCTACGGCTAGATTATCCGTTATTTGTTCTAGGACCTCAGGGTTTCCAGCTTCATTGGCGAGCCCCAAAGAAGAGGCAATACCTACAATAGTCCCGATAAAGCCAATAGAAGGAATCGCCCAAGCCAAATAGCGAATAATGGACTGACCACCTTCTGCTTTACCCGAATTGATTTTAACCTGTGTACCTACAATTTCTAAAACCTCAGAAACGGACTTATTCGAGCGAAACTTAGTGCAGGCTTTTTTAATTAGATCGGTGAGTAAGGACTTTTCCGTTTTCTCTATCTCAATCATTTTGAGCTTCAGCTCGTTTACATCGTCAGGAGAAAGAACCCATTGCTCTGATTCAGGGAGTAATGCCGCCGATAAACTGCGGCGTTCCTTTTTCACTTTTGAGCTACGAGAGCGGATTTCCAACATGCCTAAGTAAAAAGCTAAGAACGTAATGAATTGAATAATGCCCGAAGGTATCATCCCACCAAAAATCTGACACATACGACTAAGTGTTCCGTCCGCTGGTGCGAACATATAACCGACGATAAAAATACCCGAGGTGATCAAAGCCAGCACGAATGCAGTAACAAGATTGGCAGTACGACTCATACTATAGTTTTATGGCAACAGTTTTAGTGTAGTCTATGTCCAGTACGTGGCTTGCAGCATCACGGAAGTTAACCGAAGTATTGGTGCTCTTAAAGACCATTTTGGTTTCGCCTACTTGAACATTATCGCCATCTTTCAAAAAGACAGACTCATCTTTCGGCAAGCGCTTCTCGTAGGCATTAATGTAAGTACCATTGGTACTTCCTTCTGAATCCATCAGTTCGTACTTAAAGCGATGCATGAAGTCCTTGCTTACAACAACCTTACAATGAACCCGACTCACGTAAGAGTCATCCTCTACTTTTATGTCTAAGTGGTGCGGTCCATCGGGACGACCTATAACGTTTTCACCTTCAAACAACTCGTAGGTCAAGTGTTTCTTGTCTTCGGTATGCACCACTAACCAGCCTCCGATAACTTTTCCCTTTTTATCCGGATTGACGTTTTCTACTTTTTCGATGACGAGACCAGTGTTTCCAGCCTGCTCGTCCCCTTTATCCTTTATGGCGTCTAAACTCGCTCGCAACTCCGCAATCAGATCATTGTGCTTAGAGCTGTCGAAACCTTCGTTCGTATTTATATTGATCTTGGTCTCGCTAGCCTTTGGAACAATTGGTTCTACTTTCTCCACTGAGTCCGCGCTGTTCCCAATGTTTATGCCCTCGCCACCATCAGTGCCACCGCCAGTTATATTTATAACCACCGGAGGTGTTTGATCTTGCTGATCAATGTCCTTAATGACTTTATCTTCTGGTTGAGGCTCGTTCTGCTCGATGTATTTATGTAATGGATAATTACAAACCGTACATCGAAACTTAGGTGAAACCACGACGGTGAGTCGCTTACAATTATAACATTCTACTTTTGCCATTGAAGCCGCTTAAGCTATCGCAATAATAGCCTTTATCATTTACTCTTTTTATAATCGTCGAGGACATTATTTAACATCAAATCAAGAACCAAGGCACGGTCTTCTTGTTTCGCCTCGGCCATTAGTTTTCGACCCAAAGCACTATTGTGTTTTCCACCACATTTACCGTTATAGTACATATAAGCCAGATAGAACTTTGCTTTTGTATTTAACTCGCCACTGGCTAAGTACTTATCTAAAATGTTAATACTGGCGTCGAAGTTGTGTTGTTCAAAAAATCGCATCCCGCGCTCTATTTCTTGTTTAGCTACGGCTGATTTCGGCACACCCGCTGCTTTACTTTGTCCATAGCTCTTCAAGTCGAAAGTGGGTTTCACTGAAGTTGCTGTCACTTTTGACACTGGCTCCGACTCGTAAGTCTTTTTAACAGGTGGTTTACTTTCTATAGACTCTACTATTTGTGTTTCCTCAGGCTTTTTAGGCGCTGGCTCAATGGCCTTTTCAAAAATTCGAGAAGGAAAAACTTGGGTGCTTTTTGTATCCAATTCTGGCTGAGCATTCGAATTTGATTCATGCTCTTTTGGGAAGTCCTTAAGCAAATCTTCTTGAGGAGTTTCTACCGGACTTACTTTCGCAAAAGTTGCTTCAATTGGCTCCGGGTCCACAGGCTTTAGTGGCTCTGGAACCATAGGAGACTGAGATACAGTTGTCGGTTTTAGATCAGCCCACTGTCGTTTATCAATAAGCTGCGTGGCATTAGGGTCTAACTTAGGTTTCTCCTCGGGGAGATCCACTCTTGCTGGCGCTTGCTCACTTTCAAATTTATCTATAATGGCAATCAACTCATCTGCACTAGTAATACGCTCAGCGGCGCGCTTGACCAAACACTTTGAAACAATCGTTTTAAATGGCTCTGGCAAAGATCCCTTGTTAAGCAAGATTTCATTGAACAAAATATTGCTCAAAATTTGCTCATTGCTCAAACCAGTGGAACGATTTCCAAATGGCGTTTTATGCGTTAACAGTTCGTAAGAAATTATTCCCACCGACCACAAATCAACATTCGTTCCTAGTTGGCCGTCTACACCATATTTCTGTGTGTTAAACTGCTCTGGAGCCATGTACTCCACGCTACCCAAGAGTTGAGTAGAAGCTTCGTGATCGCCCTTACCTACTATTTTCGAAATACCGAAGTCTCCAATTTTAGCAGTCGTATTTCCACCTTCGTTGTGCAGTAAAATATTCTTAGGTTTCAGATCGCGATGAGCGATACCCTTTTTATGTAAGTACGAAAGGCCGGATAAAATATCGCGGATAATACGCAAATAGAGCTTGTTGTCCTTCTTGCTAAACAAGCCAGATAAATCTCCACCGTTTGCGTATTCCATTATACCCACCTGGATCTTTTCTTCTTCGCCTATGGTGTTGGTAGATTTTAGAATATCAGCATCGTAATAGCGAATCAGGTTGGGATGAATAATATCATCGATTCGGCTTATCTCACTGATAATGTCGTACTTATTAGACCAGGACCCGTAGTAAAACTTTAAGGCCACGTCACGGCTGCGTATAGTATCATAAGCGCGATAAACTCGGGAAAAGCCTCCTTTTCCGATTAAATCGGACTTGATATTGAACTGGTATCTTTCTTTAAAATTCACTAATCAACAGCTAAATTGGTCTGGAGCACGAAAATACAAAGCTAAAAAGCGTCGATTCTGAACACTATCAACAATAAACGTTGAAAGTATGGAAATGGTATTGTCCGAAGACCGCTTAAATTAGCCGAAACGACTAATAAGTAGGACTAAACAATTGGGAATCAGTTTAGTCAAACAGAAAAATCACAATTATGAATTTAAAGTCACTTGCAACACTTCTCCTATTTACCTTTCCGATATTGCTTACTGCTCAAGATATGGAAGCGGAATCATCACCACAGCCAAAACCAATGATGGAGCCAAAGCCACATGAAGCGCCTGTCACTGAAGAGGCAGCATACCAAGGCGATGAGCGTCTGCGCGAAATAGAAAATTCGGACTACGAACTCTATCAATTTGAAGTAGTAGAAGAAACGGCTGAAATGAGTGCCGGAGTAGCCGAAGCATTGGTATTGTTTATTCCCGATGGCGCGCGCAGCGACGTTGAAAAAGAATGGAAAGGCTACTTAAAACCATTTGGCAGTAAGGTGAAAACAAGTCGCGGAGAAATGGTCTCTATGGGTACCGAAATCAGCGATCTCAGTAATAAAAGTGTTGACATTTTCACTACTGTAGAAAAACAAGATCGAGGCGTTAATCTGGTCTCAATTTTCTACATAAACAACGACGTCGTATCTTTTGAGGATCATCCCAAGGTATTTGAACAGTCAGTGCGCTTTCTCAAAGAATTTGGACACGAATATCACAAGCACGTCGTAGAAGACGAATTGAAAGGTGAAGAAAAAGCAATGAAAAAGTTGCAGAGCAGCGGCGAGAAGCTGGTCAAAGAAAATGACAACCTGCACAAAGACATTGAGAAATACAAGCGCCTTATCAAGGAAGCCGAAGCGGATATTATCACTAATGTCGAGAATCAAGAAATCAATAGTGAAGATCAGCGTGTTAAAGCCATTGACTTAGAAGTAGTACGCTGGAAGCTCAAGGCTTACTAATTCTTGTTTAAAGACATATTCCCAACGAATTTCCTCACATTTGCGGAGTGAAATTTTACCCTAATGTTTAACTCCCACGAATTTCCTTTAGTTGCCACTACTATGCAGGGCCTGGAAGGAATTCTGGCCGATGAGTTGCGTTCTTTTGGCGCTCGACAAATAAAAGTCGGTAGACGTGCAGTAGAATTTATTGCCAACAACGAGGTGCTTTATCGCTCTAATCTTTGCAGTCGTGTAGCGGTAAAAATTCTCTTTCCTCTGCACTCTTTTGAAGCCAACAACGAAAAGCAACTCTACCAAGGGGTTTATGATTTTGATTGGAAAGCGGTACTGAACCCAGACCTCACCTTTGCTATGGACAAGGTGGTGCACAGCGAGATATTTACCCACTCTCAATTCGCAGCACTCAAAACTAAAGACGCAATAGTCGATAATCTCAGAAATGAGTTTGGTCGTCGACCTTCTGTAGACCTCAAGAATCCTGACATACCGATACATCTGCGCATAAGCGGCAACAAAGTATCCTTAGCCCTAAACAGTTCTGGAATGGCTTTGTTCAAACGTGGTTACAGAGAAGCGCGAGGCGTTGCACCCATCAATGAAGTGCTGGCCGCGGGAATGGTCTTGCTAAGTGAATGGGACAAGAAAACACCTTTCAAAGATCCTATGTGCGGCTCGGGAACCATAGCTATAGAAGCGGCTATGATTGCCAGCAATACCTTTCCAGGAATGATGCGCAAGGATTACGGCTTTCAAAATTGGCCCAACTACGATCGGCAACTACTTACCGAACTTATGCTCGAGCTACCCGATCTCAAAAAACCAATGCCGACTAAGATTGTTTGTTGCGACCGCGATCAGAAGGTGCTACATGCGGCCAAAGACAACATTCGCGCCGCGGGTTTCAGCCACTACGACATAGAAGCGCGTAACGAAGATTTCTTCCGAAGCAAGGAGCGCAATTCCGTTTTTATGGTTACCAATCCGCCATACGGCGAACGTATACAAGTTGGCGAAATAGAAAAACTCTACGAGAAAATAGGCAGCAAGCTCAAACGAGACTATGCCGGCAGCGAGGCCTGGATTATTACCAGCAGCAAAGAAGGCGTAAAAAGCATTGGCCTACACGCAGGTAAAAAACACACCCTCTTCAATGGTGCCTTGGAATGCAAATTCCAGCAATACTCACTTTACGATGGCTCCAAAAAAGCCAGCAAAAACCGCAAGCCTCCACCTTACGCTGATCGCTTGTAGAAAGGTCTTGGACCTGCCCCTAATGACATTAAATAAGGATTTGAGTATGTTCGATTGCCGCAGTCAATCGGAGAGATTCCCCTCTTGAGAGGGGCAAGGGGAGTGTTCACGTCTGTCCCTTTTGAATGTAAATCCCATTTTCAATCCATTGTGGGCGTGCCCATTCGCTTCTGGCCAATAGGCCAAGCTCAGGTCAGGCTATCCAGGACTCCGCTTCGCTTCGGTACTGAGTGGTATCGCCAGCACAGCCCCTTCTACCGCTAGGGCGGTAAGTGGCTGTAGGCGCTACAACACTAAGTACTGCTCGTACCTCGCATCCTTCCTATCCTTCACGCGAGAAATCTAATTAACTTTTGACTCGACCGCTCTCAGTTTCAATTCCAGTCTTGCGCTTACGACTGCGCACCTTCTGGTTACCAAAATTATAACTAAAGTTTATACGTAATCGCTGACTGTCCCAACCACCTTGAGCATTAATACGCAATGTGCCCAACTCGCTATCGCCCCACCATTGGCCGGATGCCAAAATATCACTGAAGGCTAGTTTTAATTTCGCCCGTCCCTCCAAAAACGTTTTCCCCATGCCAATATCTAGATTATAATATCGCCTGGTTCTAAATGTGCCTTCCCATACCGAGGGTGAACTGTAATATCCAGAAAGCTCCATCGTATAGTTTTTAGGTAAAGTGAAACTGTTCTGGCCATAAATGCTCGCAGCTGCGACTTCCAATGAAAATGGTTTGCCATTCAGATCATCCGCTTGATTGTGCAACCAGTATCCAGAAACACTGAAGTAAGTACTCCACCAGTCTGTAATTGGAATGGGAGCGCCAAAACTTAGGCCGATATGATCTTGCTGAGCAATATTAAATCTAGAAATAAATGACCCGACCACATCTAAAGTATCGATCACTCTTGAGATCATGTCATCGGTGCGCGTGTAGGTTAAGGAAGTGGTAATACTATAGTTCAATGTATGCGACAACTGAATATTGTGCGAATACTCGGGGTTTAAAAAAGGGTTACCCTTTTCGAAAGTCAGTTCATCCAGTTGAAACAAAAATGGATTTAGGTCAGCGTAATAAGGACGGTTTAGTCTACGACTATATGTCAATTGTAAGGAATTTTTTGGGTTGACTTGATAAGTAATGCCACCTGAAGGAAACAAATCAGTGTACTTTCTTTTCACGTTGTTTTCTTCACTTTCATTGAGACTTGTTAGATCCCCTTCTGAAACTGTTTGCTCTACGCGCAAACCCAATTGGTAGCTAAGTTTTTCTTTAGTCCAGTTGTAATTGGCATAGACTGCATTAACCTGTTCATCGTAGACAAAGTCGTTGCTATCTTCCGGAATCAAGACACCAGCGCCACCACCATTGAAATCTAAAAAATCGAAATCGGCTTCGTTAGTGACTTTGGCTAGTTTCACCCCAGTCTCAAAAGTACCTGGACCCCATTTTCTTTCGTAATCAACTTTAGCAGAACGAATATTAATTTTGCTTTCGGTATCATACGCAATTCGGTTGCTGCTCAACACTTCACCTGATGTGTCTTGATACTCATTGGGAATCTCTTGTAGAGATGTGCTGTTGTAGATACCGTAGTCTAGATCTGCACTAATTTTCTGACCTTCTTTTGGACGGCTGACAAAGTTTACATTGAAATCATAGTTTTCGTTGTTAGCATCGGTTAGAGTCGGAGCAAGCAATACACTGTCTATCACCGACGCGCCAATAGCTCCAATGGTGGTATTGGCAAGATTTCTTCTATCAGACGTGGAGACGTTTCCATTACTTAAAACACCTATAGTGCTGCGCTCATTTATATAATAATCTGCTCCTGCGCGGTAATTGTAACCGATGGACTCACTAAACATATCAAAGTTTTGGTTCAGCCTTACTCCACTTTGAAATCTTTCGAAGTTTGTCCAGCTATAACCGTCGCGTTCATTGAAGCCAAC
Organism: uncultured Chitinophagales bacterium; assembly: GCA_964654535.1. Taxonomy (GTDB): domain Bacteria; phylum Bacteroidota; class Bacteroidia; order Chitinophagales; family UBA2359; genus CAZZIZ01. Next base: position 1,005 of record CAZZIZ010000060.1, on the reverse strand, counting down.
ACTACCAAAGACGTTTACTTTATCGTTACGGTAATTACTGCCTATTCTCCCGTTGTAGCGATGAAAAGGGTCGTCGAAACGTTGGAAGAGGCTATTGCTATAACCCAATTCTAAATTCGTATTGGTACCGTGATTTTCGTTTTTCTTTAATCGAATATTTAAAATCCCGGCGTTGCCTTCAGCGTCGTAGCGCGCAGACGGGTTGCTGATAATTTCTATGGACTGTATTTGGTCAGCGGTAAGGCTTCTCAGATATCCTGCGAGTTCGTCTCCTTGTAGAGGCGAAGGTTTATCATCTATCCAGACCTGAACTCCTGTTTTTCCAATCAATGAAATATTGTCATTATAATCGACCTGAACTCCCGGGGCTTTTCTCAATAGAGATAGGGCATCGCCGCCGGCAGTATTTACACTTCCTTCTACATTAAAAACAATTTTATCTGGCTTTACTTCCAGCAAAGGCTTTTTAGCGACTACTTCAACACCTTCAATTTGGGTGCTGGCGGGACTCAACTCAATAGTTCCCCATGTTTTTTCTTCATTGCTAATAAGCGTAAATACGGGCGAGATGTAATCAGTGAAACCAACATAACGCACTTCTAGCCAATAGTCAGCAGGGGCAATGCGCTCAATTTTAAAACTGCCATCGGTTGCGGTTGAAACTACTTTGGCCAAAGTGCTATCTGATGCTTGATAGAGGATTACATTGGCAAAGGCGGCAGCTTCGCTTTGGTTGTCTTTGACCGAACCATTGACAGTAGCCGATTGGCTCAGAAGAGGTAGAGATATAAGTGTGGCTAGTATTAGAAATAAGCAGTTTCTCATAGGCAGACAAAAGTAGTTTGATTTATTGCGCGAGGTGTCTAAGTGTTTCAACAATATAGAGGTGGAACGGGTAAAAGGAGACAAAACATTTGATTTCGCCGACAAAACGCGTGAGGGATAGAGGGGTTTGTCTGAGCTCCTGTTGTTTTCGAACACAAACACTTAGCTCGAAGAGCTAGA
>CAZZIZ010000059.1:9171-17188 GCA_964654535.1 uncultured Chitinophagales bacterium | reverse complement strand
CGCATTAAAATGCGGGGCTTTTTTATTGGGTCGGGCTTTCGACCGTCGCTCTGTTCTGCTGCAGACAAAGTACTCTTCTAGCTCTAGGGAGCTAAGAATACTTCTTGTCTCCAGCAACAGGAGCTCCACAAAGGTCTCTATCCCTCACGCGGACTCGTTCGGTATTGACAGATAACAACCCAACGCTTTCTATAGATTGAGTCATACAGTTATTGATTTACAGCCTCGATTAGAGTATCTTATAGACAATAAGCATGTCATGATTTCAAAAGCAGCACTAATAAAACATCTTGATCAGTTTCCTGATGAAATTTCTATAGATGAACTAATTGATAAATTAGTCTTCATCGAAAAGCTGGAAAAGCGAGTAGCTCAATCCAAAGCGAACGATACCATTTCTAATGAGGAAATGAAAGAAGAGATGAACAAATGGCAGAAATAAAATGGTTGCGCTCAGCTCAAAATGATCTGAACGAGATATTTGACTTCATTTCTACCGATTCCAAACGCTACGCCGCCAGGCAAATCGAAAAAATATACTCCTCAACCCAACAACTTATCCAACAGCCGCTTTCTGGCAAGCTAGTTTCCGAAATCAACGATTCAACAATTCGTGAAATAAGAGAAGGAAATTATCGAATTATATATCGAGTTGTTTCCGCCGATTTAGTTCATATACTTTTGGTACATCACTCGTCTAGAGACCTGACTAGAAGACTGTAATTTCCATAATCGTTCCGACTTTCAGTCGGAACGCATTGATTGGCGAATGCAGTCGCCCGCGCTTTTTAGCAAAGGCGTTAGTACTGAGCGTATGCTCTCGCTGCGCTCGAGTTTTAGGTTCGGGGCTGTTGAGATTTCTCACGTTGTTCGAAATGACAAAAAGAGCGTAACGTTATTAGAGTGGTACTAGCTTCGGTTTTATGCCTTCGGCAAAACCGAAGCCAAGACCGGGAGATTCTTCGACAGGCTCAGAATGACTTTGGTTTTTTATTTTTCTATCGTTGCAGTTCCGCCTTTGAGAACGTGTAGATTTCTCCTATCGTCCAAATAGCAAAAGGGATAAGGTGAAGCAAATGCTTCAAACTAATTAAAGCACAAGGTCAATCTTGCGCCAAATTCTCTTTAGCGTAAGCGATGCGAACAGTGTGACCGAAGGGGAACAGTCTCCTTTGTTGAGCTAGTAATTGCTTACCGCCTTAGCGGTAGAGGCAATTGCTTTGGCGAGACAAGAAAGAGACCGAGCGTCTAGCGAGCTGTGTAGCTGAGCGACCCTTTTTGCTGCTTGCGAAGCAGATACAGCAAAAAGGGTTACGCCCAATATATCAGAATCCGATACGCCACTAAATACAAGAGGTCACTAAAAAGTCGTCCCTGGCGGACAATGACTGTCCAGTTTAGCAGAAAAATGGGCAAATCTATCGCGAATATGGGGTAGAAAGGGGCGTTTCAAAAGGGAAAAGGGCGTTTTGGCACAGGATTTGGATACTTATTCATGTGTTTTTTTAATAGTGTTTTTTCATAATTAGTTTCCCTTCGATTTATTCGAAGGGTTTTTTTTTGCCCCTATTTGAGTATAATCGGGACTCATTTGACCGATTTGCTGCACTTTCAACCTAGCTAATTGGATTAGCAAATATTATCTTGTAGTTGAATCAATCCACGTCTTTTGGAAAAGATAGCGCCCTATAAACCGGTAAACAAAGTTCGAATCGTAACTGCCGCTTCGTTGTTCGACGGACACGACGTTTCTATCAACATTATGCGTCGCGTTATGCAATCTTCTGGCGCCGAAATAATCCACTTAGGTCATAATCGCAGCGCAAAGGAAATCGTCGATGCCGCCATCGAAGAAGATGTACAGGCGATTGCCATTACTTCTTACCAAGGCGGACACATGGAGTTCTTTAAGTACATCTACGATTTACTTCGCGAAAACGATTCGGGGCACATAAAAATATTTGGCGGCGGTGGTGGTACCATTTTGCCATCGGAAATTGAGGAGTTGCATAGTTACGGAATCAATCGTATTTACTCGCCCGACGACGGTCGTGCAATGGGTCTACAGGGTATGATTAATGAGTTGTTAGAAATGAGCGACTTCCCTGTTGGCAATCAACTCAACGGTGAGTTGAAAAAGCTAGATGCGCGTGATCATCGCTCGATTGCTCGATTGATAAGTGCAGCTGAAAATGCTGCACCGGGTGCAGACGAGATGCTTGCTTTGGTAAAAGCGAAATCGGATAAGGTTAACGCTCCGGTTATTGGTATTACCGGAACTGGTGGTGCGGGTAAGTCGAGTGTGGTTGACGAACTGGTGCGTCGCTTTTTGTTGGACTTTCCAGAAAAACACATGGCTATAATTTCGGTTGATCCTTCGAGACGTAAGTCTGGCGGGGCTTTGCTGGGCGATCGTATTCGCATGAATAGCATTAGCAATGACCGCGTTTACATGCGCTCGCTAGCTACACGTCAAGCCAACTTGGCTTTATCACCGCACATAAAGGCCGCGGTAGACATCTTAAAAGCTGCCGCTTTCGATTTAATTATTCTGGAAACATCTGGTATCGGTCAGTCAGATACGGAAATAGTAGAACACTGCGATGTCTCTTTATATGTGATGACTCCGGAATTTGGTGCGCCAACTCAACTAGAAAAAATAGATATGCTCGACTTTGCAGATGCGGTAGCATTGAATAAGTTTGACAAGCGCGGTGCTCAAGATGCCTTGCGTGATGTACGTAAGCAATACTTGCGCAATCATCAGTTGTGGGATACGGCCCAAGAAGATTTTCCAATAGTGGGAACCATTGCATCTCAATTCAACGATCCTGGAGTTAATAATCTGTACGCCATTTTAATGGAGCAGATAAACGATAAAACCGAAAGCGCTTTTGACACTTCTTACAAACGTCAACAAAATTCTTCGGAGAAGATTCACATCATTCCTCCTAAAAGAAATCGCTACTTATCGGAAATAGCGGAGAGCAACCGTCGCTATGATGCTTGGGTGGAAACACAAGCTGGTATTGCGAAAAAGTTATTTGCACTTGAAATTAGTAAGGACGCTTTAGAGGGAAACAGTGAGCTCTTATCCGCACTGGACGCGAAGTCTGCTGAGTTGACCAAAAGCTTAGACGCTGCTAACAAGGAGTTTCTTGATGGCTGGCAAGGCTTGCGCGAACGCTACGCTGCAGACGAGTTTGTTTTTAAAGTGCGTGACAAAGAGATACGTGTTTCGAACCACACTGAAAGTTTGTCTCGCAACAAGATTCCTAAGATTGCCCTACCTCGCTATGAAAGCTGGGGTGATGTATTGCGGTGGGGCTTGCAAGAAAATGTACCTGGTGCTTTTCCATTTACCGCGGGCGTATATCCGTTTAAGCGAGAAGGCGAAGACCCCACACGTATGTTCGCGGGAGAAGGCGGTCCTGAAAGGACGAACAAAAGATTTCACTACTTATCCGCAGACACTAGTGCTACCCGACTCTCTACTGCTTTTGACTCTGTAACCTTGTACGGCGAGGATCCGGACTTCCGTCCTGATATCTACGGTAAGATTGGTAACTCGGGAGTGAGCATATGCTGTTTGGACGATGCGAAGAAATTATACTCGGGTTTTAATTTGGCTGATCCGACCACTTCGGTTTCTATGACTATAAACGGCCCAGCGGCTATTCTGACGGCTTTCTTTATGAATGCAGCTATAGATCAGCAGTGCGAAAAATATATTCACGAAAACGGTTTGCTAGAAGAGGTCAAGGGTAAAATAAAAGCACTTTATTCCGATGGTAATCGACCATCCTACCAAGGAGACTTACCGGAAGGCAATAACGGTTTGGGCACTTTGCTTTTAGGCCTTACGGGCGATCAAGTATTGCCAGCAGACGTTTACGCTCAGATAAAAGCGGATACGCTTTCTAAAGTACGCGGAACGGTTCAAGCAGATATTTTAAAAGAAGATCAGGCACAAAACACTTGCATATTTTCCACCGAGTTTTCCTTGAAACTTATGGGGGATATGCAGTCTTACTTCATTGAGAAAAAGGTGCGCAATTTTTATTCGGTTTCTATATCGGGATATCACATTGCGGAAGCGGGTGCCAATCCTATCAGTCAGGTGGCTTTTACTTTGGCTAACGGTTTCACCTTTGTTGAGTACTACTTGTCGAGAGGAATGGACATCAACGCTTTTGCGCCCAACCTTTCTTTCTTCTTTAGCAATGGCATTGATCCTGAGTATGCGGTGATTGGTCGCGTTGCTCGACGCATTTGGGCGAAGGCAATGAAGCATTACTACGAAGCGAATGAGCGTAGTCAAAAGCTGAAGTACCATATTCAAACTTCGGGTAGAAGTTTGCACGCCCAGGAGATTGAGTTCAACGATATACGTACCACCTTGCAAGCGCTTTACGCAATTTATGATAATTGCAATTCGCTACACACCAATGCATACGATGAAGCGATAACTACACCTACTGAGGATTCGGTGCGTCGTGCGGTAGCAATACAATTGATCATTAACAAAGAACTGGGGCTAGCGAAAAATCAAAACCCGCTGCAGGGTGCTTTTATCATTGAGGAGTTAACCGACTTAGTTGAGGAAGCTATTCTAGCTGAATTTGATCGCATTACTGAACGTGGTGGCGTATTGGGAGCCATGGAAAATATGTATCAGCGTGGTAAGATTCAGGATGAATCGATGTATTATGAAACCTTGAAACACAATGGTGAGTTTCCGATTGTTGGAGTAAACACTTTCTTATCCTCACAGGGGTCACCGACCGTGGTTCCCGATGAGGTGATACGCGCAGACAAGGATGAAAAGGATTACCAGATAGAAATGCTTCAAAGTTTGCATAAAAATCAAGCGGATAAAAAAGAAAAAGCGTTGGAAGCGATTCAGCAAAAAGCGGTGGCCAATGGAAATGTATTCGAGGAATTAATGGAAACAGTGAAATATTGTTCGCTCGGTCAGATAACTCGAGCGCTATACGATGTCGGCGGACAATACCGTCGGAATATGTAATTTTGATAAATGACAATGACTAGACTCCCAATTTACTTTTGCCTTCTTTGCTGCCTTTGTTTAATTTCTTGTGGCGGTGAATCTGTTAGCAATGAAAGTGCTTCCAGCAAAAGCGCAAAGAAAAACGAAGCTTCCGATGACATACAGTTCTACGCCGCAGTAAAGCATTACAAAGCCATAATACCTGCGGTTGAAAGCGCAGACCTTGTTTTTTATACTGACTTTGGCAGTGCTAGTAGTGGGGTTCACGAGAAAAATCAGTTAATGGGTTTTGGTCAGTTCATTACTGGGGCGCCTGGTGAGAACCCGAAGGAGTGTCCTTTTGATGGTGCTGCCGTTTTGTATGACCAGCAAGGAAATATCTTATGTGAAATGGACTTTGTGATTACTCCTGGCTGTGAGCACGTGCGTTTGCGTATGAATAATGAATATACGATACACGGATTTACTCCGCAGGCTGTAGCGTTTTTTACGCAGTTTATGAATATTATTAAGAATATGAATCAGGGGTAGAATTTTGATAAGCTAAAACAATGTTCTTCAGACGTTAACACTCCCCTAACCCCTCTCAAATGGGGAATCTCGGCGATTGCCTACGGCAATCGCACATCTTAAACCTTGACTTAATGATTAGCTTTTCTAGCGCACTAGCGTGACGTTGCCGCGCATGGTGTCTACGCGTCCGTCGGTGTAGGTGAAGGCTGCGGTGTAGATGTATACTCCTACGTCTACGTCCTCACCATTAAAAGTGCCATTCCAACAGGTGCCTAGTTCATTGGAAAAATAGACTTCTTGTCCCCAGCGATTAAAAATGCGCATCTCGGCTTGTGATAAATCCGCTCCGAGCAATTGAAAACAATCGTTGAAAGTATCTCCGTTTGGAGAGAAGGCGTTTGGAATTTTTACAGTCGGAACTTCGCAGGCAAAGGGCTGTGATATCTCGTGACTACTACAAAGATCATCGGCGTCCATTTGACTAACATTAACTACGAAGGTTCCCGTTTCGTCGAGTTGAATTTGGTATTCCAAATCAGGTAGAACACCTGTTCCAACATCCAAGGTGACCTCGAACTGCGGGCAGTTTGAGGTGACGCTGATTAATGGGCAGTCTCCTCCAGTATCAACTTGTGCTATAACTACGCTCTCGTCGTCTAAACTTGGATGAACCCTTACTTCGACGACACCGAATTCGGTTTCATCGGTGACGGTACAGTGTAGTTCATACATTAATTCTTGTATCTCACCACATGGGTCTGTTAACTGAAAAGTGAAATTTGGATCTACTTCTTCTACTGCTGTACCATCGGGATAAAACCAAGTGAGCGTTCCAAGCTCTAGGTTTTCGACATCTACTGGTATGGTAAAAGTCTCACGATCACAAACAGATAGGTCGTCAAAAGTTGTCAGTATAGAAGGGCAAGAACAATCTATAACATTGACAACTACTTCAACCGCATCACTAAAGCAACCGCCTGTTGAGGCAGTTTGTGCAAAAACAGAATACGCTCCTGGTGTATCGATATCGATAAAGTTTGGAAATGGAATTGAATTATTCTCTTCGATAAAATCGGCAATTCCCAAAGCAGCATCTGAATACCACCTTACAAAGTTTGTAGGCAAATCTGGTGCGGCAATCAAACTAGGAAGAGTTGTCTCTCCCGCGCAAATAGCGTCAACCATTTCTGGAATGGGCAGTCCCGGAGTTTCAAGAACATTAATGATTTGAGTATTGACTGCGGGGCACATGCTACCAACAAGTTCGTAGGTTACCGAAGCCGAACCTGCAACTGCAGCCGCAGGATCAAATGAAGCGGTGCCATCTCCTTGATCGCTTATACCATCACCCGACCATATACCTCCAGTTACTGCTCCTGGATTGGGTGCCAATATTAAAACACCCTCATTATCGCAAACACTGTTACTCATCCAATCGATATCGACTGGTGGTAGGATACTAACCTCAATATCATAAGAGATAGACTCGCAGCCATCTACTTCTATGAAAACAGAGTACTCACCTGCAGTGGGGCTAATTACTATCGGGTTTTCATCTGTGCTGCTAAAGTTCGGACCATCCCATTCCCAGACTATATTCGTTGCGCTAGGAGGAATGGAACTAGCTAGGATATCTACTTCTGACCCTAAATCCAAATCTTCATTTTGACAAATGTCTAAAGCTGTGGGTGCGGTGAGTTCGGGGTTGCTACAGCAAACCAGGTTTGCGCTTGGCGAGAAATACATTGGGTCGGCGATACAATCATCAATAACGTCAGCTCCCGATTCTCCATCGCTATAAATATCTACAGTAACATCAAGGGATAAACCATCTGTTCCGGGTGGGCACGCAGCTGTTTCCATTTCCCAGCAAAATGTCCATTGACAATCTTCGAAACCAGGTGCGGAATTAGCATCACCAAAGTTATTTTGAGGATTCATGTCTGCTGGGTCAAAACCAAATGGTGTTTCATAAAACCAACCCCATCCCAAGGTCGGGTGGTTGGACCAAAACCAACCGCTCCCTACATTGAAAGGGGCACACTCTACGGGATCATTGCTGGCCGAGCTTGCATCTAATGGTAGCCAACCTGCACCAATACTAATTGGTTGTATGCCGTGGATTCTTTCCACACCTCCAGGGGTATAAGCAAAGCCTTCCCAAAGGGTAACTTCGATACAATGTTCTACGATGGTTCCAGCGATATAAACGCCGCCTATTGGCTCTGGAGAAACGGTATAAGTAGCGTTAGCACATTGCTGCGCGTGTAAGGTTCCACAGAAAAATTGGCAGTATAGTATAACAACTAGGCCAGCAAGAACAGAACTAAAATAACTCGAAGCGATCTTCACCTAATTGACTGATTAAACTTATTGCAAAAATAAGCAGGCAATGAGCTGATTCGCAACTACTTAAGTACTCATTTTGGGCATAAGTAGTCCTAGAGGCGCATTTCTCCTGTCTTTCAACGGAAATGCTTCAAATACTGTTCC
>CAZZIZ010000059.1:0-9071 GCA_964654535.1 uncultured Chitinophagales bacterium | reverse complement strand
GTCCTAGAGGCGCATTTCTCCTGTCTTTCAACGGAAATGCTTCAAATACTGTTCCGTCTTAGCGGATTAAAGTAATGTTTCCTTTACGTAATTCTTGGTCTCCATTAACAAAGGTAATGTTGGCGTAGAATACATAAACTCCAATTTCAGCCGGCTCTCCATCAATCTCACCATTCCAACCTGTTCCCAGGCCTTCACTAGTGAAAATTTCAGTACCCCAGCGGTTATAGATAAACATCTCTGCGCTTAAAAGCTCATCTCCAAAAATGCTGAAGATATCGTTAAAACCATCTCCATTTGGTGAGAAGGCAGTAGGTATGTTTACTCCTGGTGGAATACCCGGACAAGGATCAAACACTACATCAAAATCTCTACCGACACATGGATTGGCAGGATCGCTGACGTTTATACTAATCGAACCTCCATCAGAATCTTGATCAAGGGGTCCAAAGCTATCTGGATCTAATACGTCATTTGGACAAGCCGGTTCCACCCTGTAGTCACAAAGAGAATTATCTCTAATTATGTCAGGCATCTGGAAATCAGGATATACAGTAACCGTATGCGTGGCAACAGGAATATCTTGTATTGATCCATCAGGTGCGTCGCACATAACGAAAGCAAAGAAATCTAAATCTATAGGATCACAACCACCTGGGTGAGTTGCTGTATTACCTGTAAACGCAGCACCCGACGTGGACGGAGAAGTATACCAAGCAAAACTGCCTGCTATCAAAGAGCCAAAGCTGTCATCAATATCAAAGTCTGTTCCCTCTTGAGGGAAGTTGATGTTACTACCATTGCAGAGTATCTCGTCAGTGTTTGCTCCTGAACTTATAGGACAACCAACACTTGGACATAGTGGAACGTCTATAACAAATGATTCCATACAAGGACTATCTGCATCTCCACTGCCCACATCAATTGTAAGCATACTAGCTGGTGTTCCTGGAGGTTGTGGTCCAAAAGCATCTGGACTTAATACATCGTTAGGACAGACAGCAGTAATCGTATAGTCGCATTCCGAGCTAGTAGGGTCAACCACGAAAGTAATTTGTGGCTCTTGTACCTCTGGGAAAACAGTGTAAGTCAAAGTCGCAACTGGAATGAAAATATTTCCATCCGAACACTCAACGTATCCAGTTAAGGTTCTCGCTGCATCTGGCGCACAATCATCCGGGTTACCGTGGCTTACCGTGGTCCCACCGAGAGGACTTACACCAGCACCGTCGTTCGGATCATCTCCTTCGTCGTACCAAGCAAAAGTGGCTGGTAGTAAAGTTCCTGAAGGATCATCAATTGTTAAGTCTGCGTAATCTGCAAGATCAAGATCACCAGTTTCGCAGATGAATTGTTCTGAATCGTTGGTACCACTACCGCAGTTACTACAGTTATAAGTAGCGGTCTGCGTATTCGGCGTACAATCGGCGAAATTCGTGTTTTCGAAAGTAAATGCTATCGAACCTGCGTCTACCGTACTTGAGCAATCAGGAGTCGCTCCATTTCCATCAAAGTCGTTTTCTACAGTCCAACCAGCAACACCATCACATTCCCAAGTTATCGTAGGGCAACAAGTTCCATTATCATTTATGGTCACATCCATATCAGCTGGCTCTGGATGCACAGTAATCATAAAGGAAGCACCAGTTGATGTGGTTCCACCTTGACACTCTATAAGAATGAAAATTTCTGTTACACTAGCAGTACAATTATCAGTCGCAGTTAATGTTCCCGGTACATATTCATCATCGCCATTATCATCGAGGTAGAAACCTATCTCAGCATCTACTCCAGTACTTGGGATGAAGAAGTTGACGTCCATTACAGGTAAGTCATCTCCACCTGCTGGATCAGACCCACAATATTCGAAGTTATCATCGAACTCACATACTCCAGGACTGCCATCACAAACTGGGCAACCATCGCAAGAAACCGTAATGGTTTCTCCTGCCGTATCACATCCTGCAGGGAAGCTGTTATCAAAAACAACTATATCCACAGTCTGCGCAGCACCAGGTTGTACTTCATAGACATTGGTAGAGATTCCGTCTATTTCAATTAGGAAACTCGAACACATATCAGGAGAGGGTGAAACATTATATACGTCACAATCGCCACTAGAGTCAATTGTAATATCGTAATCGACTTGAGGGAAAACAGATGCTATAAGTGTACCCACTTGTACCCACGACAATACTCCATTATTGTCACATTGGATGTAGGCTTCAAAAATATACATCGTTTCGTTACAAGAGTCGATTGCCGCCAAGCCAGTTCCTGAATCTGCTGAATCGGTGTCTGGATCGGAGTTTGGTCCTAAAAGCCAAACGAAAGTTCCATCAACTGCGGTTCCGTTATCGTCGGTAATGTTAATATCTGTTTCGGTTGGAAGGATTACATCGCCACCATCGCATAAAGCTTGCGTATCACTAAAAGAAGCGAAAGGACAATCACCGTCACATGTCCAGTCAACTGGAATATCAACTGCGTCATCACAAGGAGGAGCAGGGGCGTCAGGATTTGGTGTTAGCGTAAACACTACGGTTTCCATAGAATTAACCATTCCAGGGTAAGAGGTTCCGTTTCCGCTAATTGCACCTCCATCGTCGTAAGTAACAACGATTCCATCATTAGGACAATCCAATATAATAGAGGCTTCGCATTCGTCCTCCGTTATGGTTGCGGTTGGTACGGTAAAGATGTCTATAATAATATTTCCACCGTCGATTACTGTTCCATCAGAACAAAGTAGCTCCCAAGAAATTTGTTGCGTGTCATTACAACCGTCCGGGCTGTTAAAGGTTTGGGTCAAGGTAAAGTCTTGACCAAGCGTAGCGCCACCAGGTCCATCTGACCAAGTAACACTCGCGTCGTCTGCGTTACCAGTAATTTCAACTTCGAACGTCAGCTCTTCACCATCGCAGATTTCTCTGTCTGTGGTTACCATATCAAAAGTTGGGCAGACAAAATCACTTGGGCAATCGAAGTCACCGCTATCCATTGCTTCATCACAACCTGCAGGTGCTCCTGGGTTAGTAATTACAAAGTCTGCGGTTCCACTTTCGCCAGGCATTGCGGTGAAAGTATCATCGCCATCGTTTCCTCCTGTTATGACAAACTCAGTACAATCTCCAGTTGCGACTACGGAACAATCACTTTCTGCAATAGTTGCAGAAGGCTGAACAAATATTTCAAAAGTGATACTACCCGAAGTAACATTCATTGGCGTGTCGGTACAAGTAATTTCGTAAGTAACTGTTTGCGTTTCATTACAACCTCCATCTGAAGTGAAGGTATAGTCTACCATTTCACCAGTTTCGGTTGATCCGTCTGGTAAGGTCCACTCAACTGTTCCGGCGTTATCGAAGCTTACAAATAAACTAAGTGTTTCGCCGTCGCAAAGATCTTGTTCTGGTGTGTCGTCTATATTTTGCGGGCAGTTGGCTGCGCAATCGAAATCAGCATCTACGTCAACTGACATATCACAGCCAGAAGGTGCGCCAGGATTGCTAACTGTAAATGTGTTCGTTCCACTCATACCAGAAGCAGCAGTGAAAGTGTCATCGCTTCCCATATTACCACCTGTAACAACGAACTCAGGGCAATCACCAGTAACTGAAGCTTCGCAACCACCGTCACTCGCCATACCTGATGCCTGTGCAAATATTTGGAAGGTGATACTTCCGGAAGACTCAATCATCATATCCTCATCACACCTAATGACATAGTTAACGGTTTGTGATTCTCCACAACCATCTGACGAGTTCGTTGTGAACATTATAACTTCACCAGAAGTAGTGGTTGGATTCGTAGGTAAGTCCCACTCAACAATTCCATCGTTATCATAAGTAACCATAAGATCAATATCTTGACCATCACAAACATCTTGATCTGGAGTGTCATCAATATTCGTTGGGCAAGTTGCGGTACAAACGTCATTCGCAGTATCTACAAAGTTTGCGTTACAAGCATCTGGAGCACCTGGGTTTACAACTGTAAACTCGACGTTCCAAGTGTCACCTCCATCTACTGCAAAGGTGTCTCCATCTGGACCTTCCGCAGAAGGATCAGAAGAGTCGGTAATACTTACTGTAAAGTCAGAACAGTCTAGTGAGATTGACGCACCACATTCGTTGGCATCAACTACACCAGAAGCTTCTACGAAAACATTGATAGGGAACATTCCATCGTCAATGGCGTCACCATTTTCACATGTTACCACATAGGCGACCATTTGGTTCGGGTCATTACAACCATCGGGACTTGTTACAGTATAATCAAAGGATGCTTCACCAGAAGCGTCTGTTGTTTCGGTTTGTACAGATCCGTCAGGGAAGGTTAGCTCTATATCAGCAGTTAGGCCGCCAGTAGTAACATCAAAATCAAAAGTTACCATTTCACCATCGCAGTAATCATCTCCTACTGGAGTACCGTTAAGTGTTGGGCAACCAGCGCAGTCGTAAGCTTCGACTATTGTAAATGTATTACAAGCCGCAGGTGCATCTGCTGATACATGTTCTATAGTGAAAGTTACATCTCCCGCTTCACCAGGATTTGCAGTAAATGAATCGTCATTACCACTATCTCCTTGGTCGGTTGTATATGAAATAGTCAACTGACCCGGAGGACAAACATTCTCTAAGACAACTTCGCAATCGTTGCTAGCAGCTGCATCGAGCATTACTACTTCCTGCGGATCGACAAAAACGAAGTATTGATATTCTTGTGGTCCACCAAAATCTTCACTGGTATCTTCTAAACAGGTTACAGTGTACTCAGCGTTAAGATCAACGTTACAATTCCCATCGGCAACTAGAGCAATGAGATCAATTGAAATCATATCATCGAAGGCTGCGTTTTCCGCCGGGCTGTTTCCTTGAATGTCCCATTCAATAGTTACTCCTTCGTCTACAATACCATCACCATCTGTGTCGAGCGCATCTAAACCGTCGATGGCTAGCGTGAACATATCATCTTCGCAATAGTTATTGTCTCCTGGGAAGTTTGAAGTCGGTGCGAATGCGCATTGTTCACAATCGAAGTCGGCACTGTATTGCATTGTTGCACAAGCAGCAGGTGGCGTGAAGACGGCTCCTGAAGTAGGAGAAGTGAAACTAAACGTATTCTCTACGTCCCAAGTAATTGTTCCCGTCATATCTTCCGCAGAACAATCGGGCATAGCTCCGTTTGTATCATAATCATTATCAACGTCGAACCAAGCTTCGTCTAAACAGTCACCGGTAAGTGAAGGGCAACACGTTCCATCTACTGGATCGGTAATTAACCAATCACTTGGATCGGGGAAGATGACAATTACGAAACTACCAGCGGCAATTAGATCGTCATTTCCATCCATGTCTACGTCAGCGGTACAAGTCAAGAAAGCCCATACTGGAATTTCGGTAGCCGTACACTCATCGCCAGCAGCCAAAGTGTGATTAGTGGTTCCGTCGATTGGCATATTAGGTGGAATTGTTCCATCTCCTGGATCAAGGAAATAAGTCACACCTGAAATGTCGGTTATACTTGCATCGTCTGTGAAAAAATCTTCCCAAGGTGGAAGCATTACCGAACCAGCACTACAAAGTATTTCGTCCATTAAAGGATCGTTATCTGGAACGGAGCATTCTACTGAACATGTGATAGGAATATCCAGGTCAACTGGCCCGCAATCTGAAAATTCATCATTGGTTATTGTCACCGTTAATGTACCTGTAGATAAATTTGAACAAGATGGATTCGTTCCACCTTGAGAAAAAGTATAACTGTAGGGACCCGAGTTGCAAGGTAATATTGGCAAACACATCGGACCTTCAGTACAGGTGTCATCAAAGGTAACTGGGTATAAGCCATTATCAACTGCCTCTTGCACATTAGGATAAATTAAAAAGTTAACCGATCCAGCACCTACTAATTCGGAGGTATAAAATATTTCGTCAATGCCATCACCATCAATATCAGGAGATGTCGTTACTATAGAACAAATCAAATTTATATCAATTGAAACCTCCAAAGGAATACAAGGTTCATTAATGCTTAAGTCAGTTAGCATTGCCTCCAAGTCCGATAAGTTACCATCACTAGCACCTTGCTGATCAATTACCTGTTGAGGTGTATTGCTTTGATAATATGTATCGGACCCCCCTTGGCCAAGAATACTTACTTCATATTGTAAAAACTCAACACGATTTGGCTGCGGATCTGCCCAAATACCAAAGTCCCAATCCAATGATGTTGGAGACCCTTGACTAGGGTCAAAAGGAGCACCTGATAAGTCCTCTAATCCATCTATGTCCAAAAAGTCAGACATATCATTAACATTTGATCCACAAAGTTGGAGGTCAGCGTCGACAAATTCAAAAATATCAACACAACTACAAACTTGAAACGTAATATCTACTGAGGAAGGCAAGCCAACGCAGCCCGTAGTTGTATTAATTGGGTAAACAAATATAGTTTGAATTAGATCGCTGACGTTATCTACTGTGACACCCGTTAAATCAGGGTTAAAATCACCAGAAATATCTGCAGATGTGCTTCCTGAAACAAAGACCGCATCGGGAGAATAGGTAGCAGAAAATGACCAGTCATATGTAAAACCCGTTGTAGGATTTAGAATATTGAAAGCACTCGGTAAGCCATCTGCGATATCCATATTTGTACAGAGTTGCACCTCAGAAGGGTTTATCATAAGGGGTTGTACTGGCTGTGGTAAAACTTCAATAGTATAACTATCAAGAGAAAAACAAGAGGTTCCAGTTTGTCCAATAAATACGGAATATGTATGGGTACCAACTTGTCCTGGTCCCATTTCATTTGGATCAATGAAAACTGTCGCTTCTTCGTTAGGGTTGTTTGGATCTGAAGAAGTAAGACAAGCGACTCCAGGAAGATTACATGCTAGTCCACCAATTTGTGCGGCATTTACTGGAATTTCTACTATATCTCCAAAACCCGCACAAACGGTTGCGTCACCACCAGATGCTACCCCACCTGCAAAAAGTTCTGTTTCGAATTGAATAGGGCAATCTCCTGAGGCGGAATTGGTTACGAGAAGCGTATAAATTCCATCACTAGGGGGAAGGGGTAAGGGTGGTGAGGAGCTGGCATCCCAGACTGGTGAATTTGGCCCAGAACCTTCTGGTCCTGACCATTCATATTCATAGTCGGGATTACCGACATCACCTTCAATAGAAAAAGATACAACCTCATCGGTACACTCTACGTTGCAGCCGCCGTTCACTAAAATTTCGCTGTCATCCATTCCACAACCATTGACTTCAGGAATATCACAACAGATAACATCGAGATCGAGAGAACACTCTTCACTACCACCTTCGCAGCCACAGTTATTGGAAGCTTGGCCATATCCCCAGGTTCCCATGTCGGAATCGGAATATACATTCCAAGCAACATCACTACTAATAATGTCGGGATCTCCTGGAACAGTGGTGCAATCTGTTTCGACCTCTAAGCAAAATTGAAAGCCAGAAGAACCAGAATCTCCCCAGTTGTTGGAGGTTTCGCCATCGTTGGCGGATCCTCCCTGACAAATGGTTTGTCCACTATCTACCGCAAAAAGCCACGCGCCAGTCGCAGGTGGTCCACATACATTGTTTGGTGTGGTGGTGGTGTTATCTCCGCTACTGTCGCAGCAATTGATGGTACAGTATGAATTCCAAATCCAGTTTTGATTAACTCCTTGGGAAGTTGTAATATTTGAAGTGGCACTTGGATCTATTAGACCTGGTCCCACAACCGGCTCTGCGCCGTGAAACCAGTTAATGTTGATGAAATTCCATCCCGTAACTGTATAGCACATTTCGAAAGTTTCTCCACCTATTATAGTAGCCGGGTCACCAGGATTCGCCCCCGGTTCAACTCCGATTAGTTCAAGCGTACTCGAGGTAACGCAGCCACCAGAAGTACAGGTTGCGAAAGTTGATGAGTTGGCTTGTCCATATATCGTGCCGCTTACTATAAACGTTAAAAGCGCGCAGGTTAGGAGGCGCACCAATAGGTTTGACTTCATAGTTGTAATCTTATTTCCCATAGTATAATTCCCTTCATACTCAGAAAACGTCTGAGCTTCTATATTTAGAGGCGGTTCCTATACGGAACGCTGCCTGTATATTTAATTTAGTTGACGTCCCATTCGAGTATTCCATACTCTAGTTCAGGGTTTTCGCTTCTATATTGTACTACCCCAATTCCATCGACAACCCACCACAATTCGGTATTGCTTACTTCACCATTGGTTAGATACTCTACAGTAAATATCACACTATCGGTAAAGGCCATACCGTTAATTGTGGTACCAATACCAGAGATAGATCGCTCACTTCGAACTTGAATATTGTCTCCGTTTGCCAGGGTGACAATTGGTGACTCTACTACATCTTCATCGGCCAGATTTAAATCGAGAATGGTGCGCAATGCGCAATCACCATCCACGTCGATTACTTCGACGTACTCTCCTTGCTGACTGAAAATCCAGCGGTTGAAGAACCAGTAAAACTGTTGATTGAATAAAAATAAGTCTGAATCTGGACCTAGCGTAATGGTAAAATCATCTCCTACACTGCTGGAATAAGTCCAAGAATTACCATTGGCAAATGGAATCGGTCCTGCATCGGAAGGTGTTGGGTCAGCATCCAAAAGCGGCGCCTCAGCAGTAACCTCAAAGTCAGTAATTTGATAGTCTGCGCCACCTTCTTGATATCCCACAATTCCTATTCCAGGTACTATAAACCAGATTTGGTCACGGTGAGTAGTTCCGTTAACACTTACCTCAACATTATAACGACTGCAATCTTGACCTCCTACTGCTAATGATTGGAAGCATGGAAATCCTGTATTGGCTTGAGAACCTGTACCCGTAATACCGTTGGCAGGGTCCGATATGTCAATCGATTGGCCTTGATTTAGGTTCTGACGGTATACACGTACGATTGCAAACTCTCCTCCTCCAATATCAATCGCCTCGTAATAGTCATTGCCTTTTATGTGGAACCAACTATCCATAAAGCGGATAAATTGCCAAGTGATTCCGGCATCAGGATTGTCAATAA
>CAZZIZ010000058.1:15255-17190 GCA_964654535.1 uncultured Chitinophagales bacterium | reverse complement strand
GGAGAGTGAACGGCATCAGTGCAGTTCATCTCGAAGGCCAGAATGTTCATGACCGTCTGATAAACCGAAGTAATGATGGTAGAGCCTCCAGGCGTACCGACCACTAATTCTAATTGACCTTTCTTTTCTACAATTGTGGGAGTCATTGAAGAAAGCATTCGTTTGCCAGGTTCTATTTTGTTGGCTTCTGCTCCTAGTAAACCGTATGCGTTTGGCACACCTGGCTGAGCACTGAAATCGTCCATTTCATTGTTGAGGAAGAAGCCCGCACCGCCAACTACGGTTTTTGATCCGAAGCCAGTGTTAATGGTTGTGGTTATTGAAACCGCATTGCGATCGGCATCTACGATACAAAAGTGAGTCGTCTCCTCGCTTTCTGCGAAAGCTCCAGCTGCAATTTCTTCGCTGTCGCTGGCCTGTTTTGGATTGAAGTCTGCAATTCGATTTTTCAGGTATTCCGCATTCAGTAATTCGTCAAAGGGAACGGGATAAAAATCGCTATCGCCCAAATGCTCCGCGCGATCAGCAAAGGCACGGCGCTCGGCCTCGACCATAGCGTGAACAGCTTCTACTGAATGGAAATCCATATCGTGAATGTCTAAGGTCTCGGACATTTTAAGTAATTGCGCTAAAAGTATTCCGCCGCTACTTGGTGGAGGCATCGAGATAACCTTGTGTCCACGGTAAGAGGTCGTTATTGGTTCGCGCCAAACGCTTTTGTAGTTGGCTAAATCTTTCAAAGTCATAATACCGTTGCCCCGATTCATTTCCTCGACAATTTTTTTAGCTACAGGGCCCTTGTAAAAGCCATCGCGACCATTGTTGGCGATGTACTCGAAGGTATGTGCCAAATCCTCTTGCTTTAAGATGTCGCCCGCTTTCCAGTTTTCGGTGATGGAAAAGACATTGGCTTTAGTATTGTTGTCAATAAATCGCTGTTGGTACTTGTTGAAACGATCAGCTTGCATCGCGGTTATTCTAAATCCTTTGCGGGCAAGATCAACCGAAGGCTGAACCAGCGCTTTCCAGTCATTGAGCTTGCTGTGCTTTTTAAAAAGCTCCACCATTCCGTCAACTGATCCGGGAACTCCTGCGGCCAATTGACCATTTCGACTTAGGTTGGGATCGGCCTTGCCGTCTACTAAGTACATATCGGCGTGAGCTTTTCCAGGCGCCATCTCCCTGAAATCTAATGTACTGATGTCTTTACCATCGCCAGATCTGTAGACCATAAATCCACCGCCGCCAATGTTTCCAGCAACAGGATAGCAAACCGCCAGGGCAAACTGAACGGCGATAGCTGCGTCAGCTGCGTTTCCGCCATCGCGTAAGATTTGTAGCCCGATTTTACTTGCTTCGGGATGGGCACTTACCACCGCGACCTTATCGACTTCAATTGATTTAACCGGAACGATTACCTGCGGTAGCTTTTTCCCGCAGCCCGTTAGAATGAACAGGCCAAGCACAGAGAGTAGCGAAAATCTTTTCATATTCAAGTATAGTGAAAATCGATTGCTCAAAGCTAATGGGCGGTGCTAAATGTTAAAATTGCCTCGCTCTGAAACCTCGACTCAATGAAGAATGGTCTGCTGCTCTCAAAGCTTGTCTTCTGGGGACAACTCGCTCACATTGTGAATCAAAGACAGCTTAATTTTGAGCGCTCAAGCGTTAAGTGTTTATGCCCCCAATAACTAAAACAATCTTTCTGCTCTTGTGTATCACCTTGAGCAGCCTAAACCTTCAAAGTCAGTCCCAGAAAAAGAGCCGCAAAGCTAAGAAAGCGGTTGAGTTGAGGCAGCGAGAAAACATCGTGGCCACGGCTACTCGTTTTATCGGTACGTCGTACGCCTATGGCGGCAACAAGCCTAGTGGCTTCGATTGCTCAGGCTTTGTAGAATTCGTTTACTCAAGAAACAACATAGAAGTCCCGAGGGT
>CAZZIZ010000058.1:0-15155 GCA_964654535.1 uncultured Chitinophagales bacterium | reverse complement strand
GCTCAGGCTTTGTAGAATTCGTTTACTCAAGAAACAACATAGAAGTCCCGAGGGTCTGTAAAGCCCAATTGAAAGGAGCAAAGAAAAAACGCTGGTCCAGATTGAAGCCAGGTGATTTGGTCTTTTTCGGCAAGATGAAGGTTAAGCACGTAGGGATCGTGCTTTTATCTAATGCTGATGAGCTGGTCATCGTTCACGCCAGTAGCAGTAATGGTGTAGCCATTACTGATGTGCTGGATTCGTCTTATTGGAAAAAGCGACTGAAAAGCGGAGGAACTTATATCAACTGAGTTTGACAGTTGATATTTCGGGCTAGGTTTTAATCCTTTCCTGCCTTGTAGCGTCAAACCTTGACGCGACCTAATAAAAACCTAGCTATGAATTTATTCAAGAAGTTTTTATTCCTTGCGCTCATTATTTTCGTTTCTGCTTGTAGACGAGAAGATGGATGCACCGATCCATTTGCAGTTAATTATAACCCCGACGCTGAAATTTCAGACGGTTCCTGTTTCTATCCGCGTGATCTTTTTCTTGGTTCTTATGACGTACTTGAAATATGCGGCGAAGGAGACTATGGCTTCACTATGTGGATCAATGCTGATCCAGTCAATTTTAACACTGTACGAATTTCCAACTTCGGCGACTTTGGCGTAGATGTTATTGCAGAAGTAAACGGCGATATTCTCTTGATACCAGATCAAATAGTGAGCGGTCCAAACTTATTAGAAATACGCAATGGATTGGGTAGCCTTAATGGCCGAGACCTAAGCATACAATACGACTATACGTTCAACGGCTTTACCGATGTTTGCTCGGTTAGCGCGCTGCAGTTCTAATCCGAGGAGAAAAATATTTTGTTTAGTCTATCGAGATCAATTCTACCTCAAAGATTAAAGTAGCATTAGGTCCGATAACTGGAGGAGAGCCTTGCTCACCGTAAGCTAGGTTTGGCGGAATGAACAAGCGCCATTTACTACCTGTTTCCATAAGCTGCAAAGCTTCTACCCAACCTTGAATAACACCGTTCACGGGAAAGCTCGCTGGCTGTCCGCGTTCTACCGAACTATCGAAGACGGTTCCATCTACTAAGGTGCCGTGATAGTGCGTAGTAACTTTGTCTGTTGCTTTTGGTTTTGCACCGCTTCCTGCTTTCATTACTTCATATTGCATGCCGCTCGGTAGGGTAGTAATGCCGTCCTTCTTGCCATTAGCTTCCATAAACTGAAGACCAGCCTCAACATTTTTACTGCTCTTAGCATTTTGCATCTCAGTATAGTATTGTTGTAATGCTTTTTGACTTTCTTCAACAGGCATAGTACTCGTACCTGCAATTCTATCTTTTACGCCTTGGATGAAAATATCCATATCAAGACTGCTCAGTCCATCCTTTAAAAGGCTCTCTCCGATAGACATACCCAAGCCATAGCTCGCTTTGTCCTTTATTGTATCATAACTCATGGCGCAAAGGAACAATTATTACTTGCATAGCCCTAATATTCGGGCATAAAAAAAAGCAATGCTTTTGGCATTGCTTTTCTATAATGTCTTTGTGAGGATTACTTGATCGCAACCAAGTCTACATCAAATCTAAGTACTGAGTTTGCCGGTATAATATTCCCAACAGTTTTAGGACCATATGCTAAGTAAGATGGAATAAGCATAGTGATAGAACCACCTTCGTCTACTAGCTGCATACCTTCAGTCCATCCTTGAATAACCTGGGTCAAGAAAAATTCTATTCCAGCTTGGTTTTCATCAAAGACAGAACCGTTCAATAAAGAACCTTTGTAACGAACATTCACTTTGTTTTTCGCTTTAGGGAATTTTCCGTTGCCTTGTCTGGTAACTTCATAGTAGATGCCGCTCGGGGTAAACTGCATATTTAAGCCATTGTATTTCGCAATATAGGCTTGAATGAGTGCCTGATCTTTTAGCCATTGCGCTCGAACCGGATCATCGGAGGATTCAGCTCCTGGAATTTTCGCGCCAACTGGAACCGATTCCGTATCAGGAATTTTTTCTCCAACAGGTACAGATTGAGTATCCGGAATTTTCCCACCAACTGGAACAGAAGGTGTGTCAGGAATTTTTTGACCAACTGGCACCGAGTCCGGCGCATCTGCAGTATTCACTTTTGCTACTTGCTTTGAGCCACCACAGGCCGATAAAGCAAATACAGCGAACATTAGAAAGAGTATTTTTTTCACTTGTAATCTTTTTAATCCTATTTCCAGGAGCGCGAATTTAGCTATATAAACCGCATAAATTGAAATGCACAGCACCTATTCAGACGCTAGTTGAGGATTTTGAGCGCTTTGGCGCTTTGAATGGTCGCCTTATGACGCTAAAACGCTTGCGATTACATCTTATCTGGAACATTGATGCCAAGAAGATTCATCCCGTCCTTGATTGTCTTGGCGGTTTGAGCAGATAGGTGAACCCTGAAATCATTGACCGCGGCATCATCGTTTCCGAGAATGGAATGGTCTGCGTAAAAACCGTTGAATGATTTAGCCAGTTCAAAAACGTACTTGGCTACAACTGAAGGATCGTATGTTTTCGCGGATTCAGCTATGATGTTCGGATAACTATAAAGGAGTTGCACCAAATGAATTTCGCGTTCGCTCAACTCTGGAAGCTTTGAGGGCAAAGCGGGCTCCTGACCATACTTACGTATGATGGATTGTATACGTGCATGTGCATATTGCACAAAAGGAGCGGTAAAGCCCTGCATGTCAATGGACTCCTCCGGGTTGAAGACCATTCTCTTTTTTGGATTGACCCGAAGAATGAAATACTTGAGCGCCCCAATACCCAAAGTCTTATACAGCTCGACTTTCTCTTCTTCTGAGTAGCCGTCTACTTTTCCTGCTTTTATGGACTCATTTTCCGCTATGGAAATCATTTCATCCATTAGGTCATCGCAGTCGACGGACTTGCCTTCTCTTGATTTCATTTTTCCAGTTGGTAAATCGACCATGCCGTAGGAAAGGTGAAAGATGGATTCGCCATAGGGCTTGCCTAAAAGTTTCAAAGATTCTTTGAGCGCTTTGAAGTGATAAATTTGTTCGTCTCCCACCACGTAGATAGACTGATCCATCGTATAGTCCTTGTATCGCTCGTTGGCGATTCCAAAATCTTGGGTCAGGTAAAGTGAAGTGCCATCGTTCCTAAGGAGTGTTTTTTCGTCTAGACCTTGTTCGGTTAAATCCACACTAACGGAACCGTCCTCATTCTTTTTGAAGTGGCCGTCGGCTAAACCTTTTTCAACTATTTCTTTTCCTTTTTTGTAGTACTCCGATTCTTTGTAGTGTTTTTCGAAGTTGACACCGAGACGAGCGAAGGTTTTTTCGAAGCCTTGGTAAACCCAGTTGTTCATTTTCAACCAAGTGGCGTGAACGGCAGAATCTCCGGCTTCCCACTGTTGGGTCATCGTTTGCACTTCTTGTACCAATGGAACAGTGCGTTTGGCTTCTTTTATGTCGGTTCCTGCGTTTACTGCAGTTTCTATTTCTTTATTCAACTCGGTGTTGTAGCGTACGTAGTATTTGCCAACGAAGTGGTCGCCTTTCATTCCGCTGCTTTCGGGGGTTTCGCCGTCGGCAAACTTTTCCCAGGCCAGCATAGACTTGCTGATGTTGCTTCCGCGATCATTGTAGATGTTTACTTTATGCACTTTGTTGCCCGCTTTCTCCAAAATGGCGGATACCGAGTGACCGATGACCATATTTCTGAGGTGACCAAGGTGGAGTGGTTTATTGGTATTGGGGCCGCAGTATTCTAGGACTATTTTTTTGCCATTGCTGGAGTGTTGTCCGTGGTCTTTATCCTTACTGAGGTCTTGATATACTTTGTTCCAGGTTTCCGGTGTGAACTCTAAATTGAGAAATCCTTTTACTACGTTGAAGCCAGATACGAAGTCAAGTTTTTCTACCAACGCATTACCCAGTAAATCGGCGGTTTCTGGTGGCGACTTTTTTGCTTGTTTGGCGAGTGGAAAGGTGACCACGGTGCGATCGCCTTTGAACGAGGTATTGGTTTCGTTGACTAATATATCTGCTGGATTGAGACTAGCATCGAACAATTCTTTCATTGCTGCGCTAGCTGCTTCTGCTATCTGATTTTCTAGATTCATTGAGCGCAAAAGTAGTGCTTCTTAGCATTAGTTTTTCGATAGCTAATCGCGTAAGGGATAGGAAGGGGACGACCATAGGGAGGAGTGCTTTTGTTGCAAGGATTACTCTGGCTTACCGCCTTAGCGGTAGAAGTAAGAGTGTTGTCCGCGCCAAAAGTACCGAAGCGAAGCGGAGCCCTGGATAGCCCGGCCCAGAATCTTCAGCCGATTGGTTGCAGACCAATCGGCTGAAGATTCTGGGATACGCCCATAAAGAAAGGGATCAGCTCACCACAAACTGACCCCTCTAATGCGTGAAGTTTTACTTACGAAACTTCAATCTTGCGTGTTGGAATAACTTCCTCAGCGCGCTTGGCGATGCTAAGCGTGAGAATTCCCGCTTCGTACTTCGCTGAAATCTTCGTTTGATCCACCTTCTCAGATAGAGTAAACGATCTTTTGAAAGCGCCAATAGAAAATTCTTTTTTCTTGAACTTGATGCTCTCGTCCGCTTTGTACTCTTTAGAGTCGCTGATGGTAAGAATGTCTTTCTCGACACTGATGTCGAAGCTTTCCTTGCTGCGTCCCGGTGCAATTAACTGGATTTCATAACTCGTTTCCCCTTCAATAATGTTAGCCGCCGGAAAGCGGTTCACTGAAGTTTTTTGGATAAACGGATTTACTTCGTCATTTAGAAATTCATCTACGAGATTTCCTAAGACGTTTGGGAAAAAGTCGTTTCCGCCTCTTCCTCTTTTTCTTTTTACGAATGTCATATAAATTGTTTGTGTTTTTAATGATTGTCTTACAACCGAATTAGGTCAAAGGATGTACCAATACATGTTTTCGGTTTTTTTGTCAGTTTGTTGAAGGTCTTGAGGTCATTATGACCTTCAATGTCCATTTTTATATGACAGAATTGCAACTTGACATCGAAATTTGTCGCAGGCATTTTTTTGAAAATATCTATTGAGTTATTTTTGTAGTACCACTTCCTAATGCCGATTATAGTTTTTAGATTTTTTTGCACCCAATGAAAATAGTTCCAATCACGAGGGAGACGTGGATCGGATTTTTCACCTACATAGATGAATATCACGATATGCTCTTAGAAACGGATGTTCCCTTTGAAATGAAGATAAATTTTGACAAGGGCTTGATTAGTGGTGTTCGAACTGACGACGAGTCTGCCGAAGTTTTTGATAGATCTAAGCCGATTAGGGTAACTGGAGAGGCAAATGGTAAGCACATAAAGTTTGTCGTTATGTACCCAGGAAGATATTATGCTAATGAGTTTTGTGAGCTTACTGTAGATTATAATGATAAGTATCCTGGTTGCAACTATGTAGGGGAGTGGCAGGAATCAGAACAGAAATATGTTGGTGAGTGGGAGATAGATATTAACCAAGCAAAATTGAGCAATTCTAGTACTGATGTTGTGTACGCTAAAGGCACTTGGGAGATGTGGCGAAAACCTAGCCCATCAGTCCGCGAGGGAGCTCAATTACCTTTAGGTCTTTCGGCTTCCCTTCATCTATCCAAAACGTAATCATAGTACGCACTTTGTGAAAGCCCACTTTGCCCATTGCACCGGGGTTAATGTGGAGGTGCTGATATTCTTTATCAAACATAACACGCAAAATATGAGAATGGCCACAAACCACAATGTTAGGCGGATCTTCTTGTAATAATTTTTTCACGCGCGCATTGTAGCGACCGGGCTTGCCGCAAATGTGGGTTATGAGCACTTTTAAACCATCTATTTCAAAACGATTATTGAGCGGATGTGCGGCGCGAATTTCTTGTCCGTCTATGTTTCCGTAACAAGCTCGAAGTGGTTTGAAGGCGGCCAACTCATCGGCTAATGCCAGTGTACCGATATCGCCACCGTGCCATATCTCATCGCAGTCTTCAAAGTAGGTAAACACCTTGGGGTCGAGGTGAGAATGAGTATCAGAGATTACGCCTATTTTCTTAGCCATCTATAATTGATTTTGGTCGGCGCTCGTAATCGCGAATGAGCCACGCGTATCCGAGCACCCCAATAATATACAATCCTGCGGTAAGTAGAAAGATTCGCGAGTAGGGCCAAGCGCTCTTTCTAAAAATGGTAAATAGAAATGAGCTGATAAACCAACAGCCATTCCAAATACTGGCCTGTAAGGCAGCAATAAGTTCTTGATTCTTTTTACCGACATAGTAGAGACTGAGCTCGCTGGTCATAGGCCCCGCTACGCTCATGGAGGGTTGGCGAATAATAAAGAACAGTATGGCAACGTAAACCGCAATGCTCATATGGCTGTACCACTCTGTGGCGGCGAGCATGATTAAACAAAATATACCGAAGCTTTGAAAACGCGTAATGGCAACTTTGTAACCATAGTTCCTTTTAATGGTCGGAATGACCAGCACTGCGCTGATGACCAAAAGGTGCGTACAAAAAACGATGAGCGAGAAAACGTCAAAGTCTACTCCGTGCACATACTCGAAAAAGAGATTGATAAAGGGAATGCTGAAACCTGCGCCCACGGCTATAAACAGCGTTGGGAATACAACGCGGCCTATCAATCCCCAATCGTAATTCGAAAGTGTATCCGTAAAGGGCACGCGTTCCGATATCTTTTCTGGTTTGCGGTTGAAATAAAACAATGGAATGGCCAGAAAACCAATCCAACAGTAAATGGTCAAGAGGGTAGTGACGTTAAAAAAGTCAGGTGCCCACCAGGCTCCCAAGAAGTTAAACGCACCTGCGACGAGAGACGCAACGCTCCAGGTTAAATAAAGTAAGGCAATAGACTCCGAGTGTTTGTCTTGATCGGTATTTAAAACAACATAGGGGAGTGCGCTTACTTTGGTTAAGGCAAAACCGACTCCCATAAAAAACAGGGAAACGTTAATCCACGCATCAGCGTGTGCAGCTATAGCGCTCAGTGCGGACAATCCAGCAATGGGTACTATGAATGCGCCTAATAGAAAAAAGTGCCGCAGCCTTTTGCCTTTGATAAACAGACCAAGGGGGAAACCCAGAAACATAACTGCCGCAAATCGATACTTATAAAAACTTGAGGCTTCGTAATCCTGATAACCGTTTTCTGTAAAGAGAAAGTTGAGGAGGATAAAGAATGAGATGCTGACTAAATCGAGAAAGAACTTTCCTAAGATGACATATAAAATGTGTCGTTCGACTTTTTTATAGGAAAGGAGGATTTTTTTCAAGCAATTTGAATTTCAGCTCGAAGGTACTTTAAAATGTCGTCTCGCTTTTCAGGTTTAAACCAACGTATGTTCTCTTTTTTACGCCACCAAGTCATTTGTCTTTTGGCGTAATGGCGGGTGTTTCTTTTTATAAGCTCAATTGCTTTTTCACGACTTATGTTTCCATCGAAGAAATCGAACCACTCACGATAGCCAACAGTTTGAGTGGATTGCAAAGATCGATGCGGGTAAAAGCGCTTGGCTTCTGCTTCTAGCCCAGCCGCTACCATTTGGTCCACGCGCAGGTTTATGCGCTCGTAGAGTTTTTCTCTTTCCCAGTCCAATCCGATTAAAATGCTTTTAAAAGGTCGTTCCTTCTTGACCAGAACAAATTCGTCGGGGGTTTTGCCGGTAGTTTCTATTATTTCTATGGCGCGCATCAAGCGACGCGGGTTTTCTACTTCCGCCTTCGCATAGTAAGCCTCATTGAGCTTTTTCAAGCGTGTCTGTAAGGCTTCAATACCAGCCGAATCGAAGAGATCATTTAACTCATCGCGTAAGTCGTAAACACCTTGCGGCGTATCGGGTATTCCATCGGTAACTGCTTGGACGTAAAAGCCAGAGCCGCCAGTCATTATCACTACGTCGGAATCAGCGTGTATGCTGGCAATGGTTTTTATCGCATCTCGCTCGAACTGCCCTGCGCTGTAGTTTTCTTTAATGTCTAGAAAGTCTACTAGGTGGTGCGTTGCTGCTGCCATTTCGCTGGCGGTGGGCTTGGCCGTGCCTATGCTCATTTGTTTGTAAATCTGCCGTGCGTCGGCGCCTACTATTTCGGTGTTGAATGCTTGCGCTAGGGCTATGCCTAGTCCGGTTTTGCCTGAGCAAGTTGGGCCAGTAACTACAATTAAATATTTCATTTCCAATTCCAAGACAAGATGTTCCATTCATCAGTCTCATCGCTAAAGGTATGAATCGTTTTAAATCCTACTTTTTCATGTGCCCGCATAGATCTAGGATTACTTGAGGAGACTTCGGTAATGCATAAATCGTAATGCGAAGCGTAGACCTCTTTGTGTTTTTCATACAGTGCTTTAAAAACTCCCTTTCCTCGGTAAGCTTCAGCGACACAAATCTGTCCCATGACATAGTAGTTTAACTTCTCCAGCGTCGAGTTTTCGTATTCAATCCCTTCGAAGACGTCGAACATAGGCATTAAAACGGGTACAGCGTTTTTAAGTTCATTGTGCATTGCCAAAGCATATCCTACTACCTGATTGTTTTCAAGCGCAACAATTTGCTGAGCACAATTTTTCATCTTTTTCAATAATTCCAAATCGTGCTTTACGGTTACGAACCCATTGCGCTTTTTCAGTTCCGAAGACAAGTTTTCCCTATGATTGGCATTTTGCAAATCCAAAATTTGACTCAAATGCTCTTCTGATTCGGCTATTTTTATTTCCATATCGAAATATTTCGGAATGCTCAATGAGCGTTAAAGGTCTAAGACTTGTTCTCCAGCCCCATCTCCTTTCCCAAACGCAACATAAGTGCGTGAGCCTCGTCATATTCGTTTGGGATGTCGCCATCTAGGATAGCCTCGCGTATCGCTTTCTTAATATCACCAACAGCACGACTAGGTTTCAGTTTAAAGGTTTTCATAATCAGTTCGCCAGTAATGGGCGGCTGCCAATTACGCACTTTATCCTTGGCTTCTACTTCTACCAGTTTTTCGGCTACCATTTCATAGTTGCGTAAGAAACGCGCGACCTTTTGCTTGTTCTTGGAAGTTATATCCGCGCGACATAGCAACATTAAGTCATCTATATCATCACCTGCATCGAAGAGCAATCGACGTATCGCACTGTCGCTTACGTTTTCATTGGTCAGACTAATGGGGCGTAAGTGAAGCGCCACCAATTTCTGAACATACTTCATATGATCGTTCAAGGGTAAGCGCATACGCTTGAAAATTTTGGGAACCATACGAGCGCCCAAGACTTCGTGGCCGTGGAAAGTCCAACCCAACTCGTCGTTGAAACGTTTGGTAGGCGGTTTGGCAATATCGTGCAAGACCGCAGCCCAGCGCAACCATAAGTCTTCTGTGGTTTCCGAGAGGTTATCTAGCACCTGGAGTGTGTGGTAGAAATTGTCCTTGTGTCGAACACCACGACGTTCTTCTACACCATAAAGTGCAACCATTTCCGGGAATATTATTTTCAATAGTCCAGAATCAAAAAGTAGCTTGAAACCAACAGATGGCTTCGGTGACAAGATGATTTTATTCAGCTCTTCCGATATACGCTCTTGGCTAATTATTTTAATACGCTCCTTTTGTTCGCAAATCGCCTCAAAGGTTTTTTCCTCAATAGTAAATCCAAGCTGACTAGCAAAACGAACGGCACGCATCATACGCAAAGGGTCATCCGAGAATGTAATTTCTGGATCCATAGGAGTGCGAATCAGTTTGCGCTCCAAATCAGACATCCCCTCAAAAGGATCAATCAATGAACCAAAATCTGCCTTATTCAAGCTAATGGCCATTGCGTTTATAGTAAAGTCACGCCGCAATTGATCGTCTTCCAAGGTCCCATCTTCAACCAGTGGGTTTCGTGAGTCTTCTCGATAAGACTCTTTGCGTGCACCAACAAACTCGAGTTCTGTTTCCTTATAACGAAACATAGCCGTTCCGAAGTTTTTGAAAGTAGCTACGTGCGGAACGTGGTCCAAAAAATTAGCAGCAGTCTTTGCCAGTTTAATTCCTTCACCCACGCATACGAAGTCAATGTCCACCGCTTTATTTCGTTTTCGCTCCAGTAGCATATCTCGAACAAAACCGCCCACCACGTACGTCGGATAGTCCAACTGCTCTCCAGCTCGTCCTACAAGTTGGAGAGCTTCCATTATTTCAGGAGCAAGTTTTTGGAGACGTTCCATCATAGTCAAAAGTAAAAAACCCTCCCATCGTAATCCGACTGGAGGGTTTTAAAAAAGTGGCTCAGCTGGGGCTCGAACCCAGGACCCACGCCTTAAAAGGGCGTTGCTCTACCAACTGAGCTACTGAACCATCTTTAAAGAAGCGCAAAGATAATACACTACTGCAATTATTCAACGCTATTTAGTAAGATATACACCATCGGCCTCAAATACCAATTCCAGCTTCGGTTCGGTTATTTGAGCAATCGCTTCGGGGCTCTCGCCGGCATCTTCCGCCAAGTGGCGTAAAATCTGGACTGGCGTCGTTTCAAACTTTGCTCGGCCCTCAACAACCGCCCTGCGGTTATCGTCAATATCCATAGGCATAAAGAAGCCATAATCCTTAAACGTAATTCGCATATCCTCCCCATCACCACGATCCATAGTCATCCAGCAGCCCTTCACTTTGCAAACGCCATTAATTGGCCCAATAACCTTGGCGGCCTTCTCGCCCTTTTCACCTTTCATAGATGCCAACAGTTCGGCAACCGTAATCGCATTATCAGGGTTTATCGTCGCGCCGTGATGCTTATTGGTGCGTTCTATATTCATCGCGTCAGCAGAAATAGCCTCAGTAGAAACGTTAGAGCAGCCGACCAGGAAAAATAGACCCAAAGCCCATATCCAAAAGTATTTCCGTTTGTTCATATCGATGTTTTGCCACAAATTTACGGATATATGAAGCTAGTATTGGCCTATCTTTGGACTAAGATTTAAAGAAATTGACTTGTAAGGGGAGGCGTTCATCGCATCCCACGGGATGAGGAAAGTCCGGACAGCACGAACAACACACCTCCTAACGGGAGGGTCTCGCAAGAGAATAGAAAGTGCCGCAGAAAATAACCGCCCATCGCTTGCGGTAGGTAAGGGTGAAAACGTGAGGTAAGAGCTCACGACGCTGCATAGTAATATGCCGCGGGGGTAAACCTTGTGTGCTGAAAGACCAAATAAGTTCTGATTGCTTCGGCATTTGACTGTTCGATCAATTCCTCGGAGTCAGAATGGGTAGGTTGCTCGATCCTGCAAGCGATTGCAGGGCTAGATAAATGATGGACATCGTTTCGGCGATAACAGAATCCGGCTTACAAACCCCTTACAAGTTTTTTCTTTGAGTTTCTTTGGGCGGTCCAATATTAATGGAATTGGGCGTGCCCCACTCCCTTCTGCAGCAACTCGCAATTCGCTTCTGCCGCGAGGCGGCAAGCAACATTGCTACGGTGCTGCAAGTTCGGGGTCGGGCTGTCGGGGCTCGCTCTGTTCTGCTGGAATCAAAGTTCGTTTCTACCGCAAGCGGTAAACTCACTTCTTGATTCCACCAACAGGAGCTCAAACAAACCCCTCTATCCCTCACGCGGGTAGCATACTTAAGATTTGCATTTGGGCAATCCGTTTCTCAACAATAGCTACATTCTCTGCATATTTTAAGTCATCAAGATATCATTATAAGAAACCCATATGCCTGGAAGTTCGTTTGAAAAAACATCATATTTCTTGCTAATAGCTCGACTCTAAGGTATTGACGATTCGTTTGTTGTAGACTTTATATCCATCATTGGATTCATAATTTTCATTTAGCGCAAACTCCTGGCTCAAAAAGCGAGACAGAACTTATAAAATGAGAAAAATTACTATATCTTCATTTTCATTGAACACATTTGGATTTGCGCTACAATCCTGTTCCTAATAAGAATAAAGCATTATGAAATCAAATTCCGTCATCCTAATATTGGCCTTGCTTTTTGGCGGCTTCCACCTAAACGCCCAGGACCTAGCACTTGAAGAAAGTGAGTTTCCGGAATCCGAGTTTGACGTGGTTATTAATCCTACCGACAATAACAATATTGTAGTCGCAACCATGCGAACGGAAGAAGCATTCACTTCCTCATTATCAATTTATTACACGACGGACTTCGGTGAAACTTGGGCGAAGAGCGAATTCGAAGGACTTAATCCGAGTTAAATCAGGACACGTAGAGTGGGAAGGCGAGCATAGCTTGAAGATTATCAATCGAAAACTCAACGGAACCAATGGCCGCACGAAAGAGGCCTATTTACTCAATGTTAAGACTGGCGAAAGGGTGGGGCTGTAGACTATCCTAATACAGAAACCGACATTTCTCAACACTCCTCTTTCGTCCTAAAGGAGAATTGTTATCTTTAAGAAATTATTCTTAGTTAGGAATCATAGTCAATGAGCACAATTCAAGAAAAGCTTAAGGAAAAAGGCCTGAAAGTTACACCCCAGCGCATAGCTATCTACGATGCGCTTGTAAGCTTGGAGAATCATCCAACAGCCGAAAATATTGTCGACTCAATCAAAGCCGATTACCCCAGTATCTCGGTTGGGACGGTCTATAAAGTGCTTAATGTGTTTGTCGATATCGGCGTCGTTAAGAAGGTGAAAAGTGAAAAGGATGTCATGCGCTACGACGCCATTCTGGATCACCATCATCATTTGTATTGCAACGACTCCGATAGAATAGAAGACTACGAAGACGAAGAGTTAGACCAGCTCGTAAAGGACTACTTCAAAAAGAAAAAGATCAAAAATTTTAAGATTGAAGATTTTAATCTTCAGATAACGGGAAAGTTTATTAAAAAATAATATGGAGAATTCAAGCAATGGTAAGTGTCCCTTTCACCACGGAGCCAATACCGAGACAAGTACAACGGTTGTGGATTGGTGGCCAAAGTCCCTTAACCTAGACATATTGCATCAACACGATAGTAAGACGAATCCAAATGGTGAAGACTTTAATTATAGAAAAGAGTTTCTAAAACTCGACTTAGAAGCAGTTAAAACGGATCTAATAGCATTGATGACCGATAGCCAAGATTGGTGGCCTGCCGATTGGGGGCATTATGGTGGACTGATGATACGTATGGCTTGGCACGTTGCCGGAACTTATAGAGTAGCCGATGGACGTGGAGGAAGTAATACGGGAAACCAACGTTTCGCGCCGCTAAACTCTTGGCCGGACAACACCAATTTAGATAAGGCGAGAAGACTGCTGTGGCCTATCAAGAAAAAATATGGCAACAAACTTTCTTGGGCTGACTTAATGATACTGGCCGGAAATATGGCTTATGAATCTATGGGTTTCAAAACCTTTGGCTTTGCAGGAGGAAGAGAAGACATCTGGCATCCTGAAAAAGATATTTACTGGGGTTCAGAAAAGGAATGGCTAGCTCCAACTGGCAGCGAGGAGAATCGTTGGTCTGGTGAAAGAGAATTAGAAAATCCTTTAGCCGCGGTTATGATGGGATTGATCTATGTAAACCCAGAAGGGGTAGATGGCAACCCAGACCCACTAAAAACCGCACGCGATCTTAGGATTACCTTTTCTCGTATGGCGATGAACGATGAAGAAACCGTTGCCCTTACAGGTGGTGGACACACCGTTGGAAAAGCACATGGAAATGGTGACGCAGACGCACTAGGTGATTCTCCAGAAGGTGGAGGAATTCATGAGCAAGGCTTCGGTTGGGCAAATCCTAAGAATAATGGAAACGCCGCCGATGCGGTAACCAGTGGCCTTGAAGGTGCCTGGACAACTACACCTGATCGTTGGAATAGAACTTATTTTGATCTACTGCTGAACCACGAATGGGAGCTAAAGAAAAGCCCGGCTGGGGCACATCAGTACGAACCAGTGAGCATCAAGGAAGAGCATATGCCTGTCGATGCGCACGATCCTAACGTACGTCGTAATCCTATTATGACAGATGCGGATATGGCCTTGAAAATGGATCCGGAATACCGTAAAATATCGGAACGCTTCCTTGCAGAACCGGAATACTTTGAAGACGTATTTGCGAGAGCTTGGTTCAAACTAACGCACAGAGATTTAGGCCCCAGAACGAGATACCTCGGAGCGGACAGCCCACAAGAAGATTTGATTTGGCAAGATCAAGTACCCGCAGTAGACTATAGCTTAAGCGATGCTGAAGTTGAAGAATTAAAATCTAAGCTATTGGGTAGCGGACTTACTCCAGTGGAGTTAATTTCTACGGCTTGGAATAGCGCTAGAACTTTCAGAGCTTCCGATTATCGTGGAGGTGCGAATGGTGCTAGAATTCGTTTGGCACCACAAAAAGATTGGGAAGGAAACAACCCGAAACAACTGGCAAAAGTATTGACCAAGCTTTCAGAAATTCAAGGAAGCTTAGACAAAAAGGTGAG
Organism: uncultured Chitinophagales bacterium; assembly: GCA_964654535.1. Taxonomy (GTDB): domain Bacteria; phylum Bacteroidota; class Bacteroidia; order Chitinophagales; family UBA2359; genus CAZZIZ01. The sequence continues at coordinate 687 of CAZZIZ010000058.1, read as the reverse complement.
CATTGCGGACTTAATCGTTTTAGGCGGAAGTGCCGCGGTAGAACAAGCTGCTAAAAATGCTGGTGTTGAAGTGAAAGTACCTTTCCAGGCTGGTCGCGGAGATGCTACTGACGAGATGACCGATGTAGAATCTTTTGAATACTTAGAGCCATTGCACGATGGATTTACAAATTGGTTGAAAAAAGACTACGCTGTTAATGCTGAGGAAATGTTGTTAGACAAAGCACAGTTAATGGGTTTAACTGCACCAGAAATGACCGTATTGATCGGAGGAATGCGCGTACTAGGAGCAAACCACGGAGGCAGTCAGCTCGGCGTGTTTACCGATAAGGTCGGCACTCTGAGCAATGACTTCTTCGTGAACTTAACCGATATGCAATATTCTTGGAAGCCAACTGGAAGTAATTCCTACGATATCGTAAATCGTAAGTCAGGCGAAAAGAAGTGGACCGCAAGTAGAGTTGATTTGGTCTTCGGTTCTAACTCAATTCTAAGAGCGTACGCTGAATACTATGGTCAAGACGATAACAAAGAAACCTTCGTGAAAGACTTTGTTAAGGCTTGGACTAAAGTGATGGATGCAGATAGATATGATTTAAAGGATTAATTGTCACTCAATTAATTTTTGAATAATGTGGAAGTAGCCTCGAAAGGGGCTACTTTTTTTTGTGCGCTATTCTCCAATAA
>CAZZIZ010000057.1:4959-17415 GCA_964654535.1 uncultured Chitinophagales bacterium | reverse complement strand
TGCCCCTTCCGGACTTCTTACTGCGTAAAGTCCTACAGGGTCGGGCTATCCGCTACTCCGCGTTCGCTCCGGTCCCTTTCTTGTGGCGCCAAAGCAAATACTTCTACCGCAAGCGGTAAGTATTAGCTAGCTCCACAAAAGCGACTGCTCCCTTTGGTCGCATAGCTACTATCCCTCACGCGAATTGCTAGGCGAAGAACCAATAATCAGTAACGGGCTTTTTATTGAGCAAATCAAGCTCTTTTTGAATGGCGACTTTTCCGTCGGGAGATGCGACCACAATTAATATTTGAGGATTAACTAAGTCATTCAAAATTGAGAAGTGTTCCATTCGAATACCGTAAATGTCTTTCCCAATTTTCTTTTCATTATCGCACAACCAGTGAAATTCTTGCTCGCGTTCCAAAATTAATTTGGCAAAGTCTTTTCCATTGCGACCAGCTCCCCAAACTACCAGCGGACGAATCGGATCACGATCTATTTCGTAGAAGTAGCGCAACTTCATTTCGTAATAGCGATTGTCCTTGTATTCATCCCAGGTGCGGGAAATACGATCCGATCTATCTCGCCAATAATGCAAGACTTTATCAATGCCAATTACTTTGAGACCTCTTTTGTAAAACCTAAAACACAGGTCATAGTCCTCAGGATATACTTCCGGGTTAAAAGCATCAGCAGCAAAGAAGTCAGCTCTATCAATAATCCAGCAATGCGAAGGGATAACGCATTCACGGTAGATTTCTCTATAGTGTAAGCTATTTTTAGCTACATGGTTTAGCCACTTTTCATAACGTCGGAAACCGTCGCCGACAGTGCCCTCATCAACGAAGTGCTCGGTGCCACCAGCAACTATGTGACCCTTGCCGTATTGTAACCAAGTCTCGACTAAAACTTCAATTTTATCCGCAGGCATTTTATCATCAGAATCCATACGGTTTATTAAATCGCCTTTTATGAATTGCTGTCCGTATTTCAAAGTCGGAATTAGTTTCTTTCTATCGCTATGGAAAACGCGAATGCGTTTGTCTTTTTCTGCGTAACTATTTAAAATTTCGGGTGTACTATCCGTGGAGTGATCGTTTACCGCTATTAACTCCCAGTTCGTATAAGTTTGCGCAATGATCGAATCGAGACAAGCAGGCAAGTAAGGCGCCGTGTCCTTTATGGCCATAATTATAGAAACGAGTGGCATCGTATTAGTCAAGACGAATTTCGTTTTCGAGGGATGATACTTGCTTTTCTGTGGATTGCGTTTTCGCCCAGGACGCCATAATCTCAAGACCTTTTTCTAGGCTTGTTTCCGATTGAAAAATTGAGTTAAAAATTTTATGCATTTTTTTATGACTCGCATAAGCATGTTGAACCTCTAGTCGTGCGGGCAGGTGCTTCGTTTTGGCTTCCAAATTCATTGTTTTTGCCACGGCTTTTGCAAGCTCATTTATACTAGTATGCTGATCTGCCCCTAAATTGAAAATTTGATTTCGAGCTTCTGAAATTTCAACCGATTTTGCTATGATCGGAGCAATGTCATCAATGAAACTAAATGCACGTGATTGCTCACCATCGCCAATAATAGTGATCGCCTCTCGACTTAAAAGCTGTTTCATAAAAATGCCAATCACATTTCTGTCGGGGTCGTTCAAGTTTTGAAAAGGACCAAAAACATTATGCGGTCTAAAGATAATGTAGTCCAGATCGAAATGCCTTTTCGCAGCCTGAAGGTCAAGCTCTACCGCATATTTTGCAATCCCGTAGGGATCGATCGGTTGAGGAAGCATAGTTTCCGTCACTGGTGGTAATTGCTCACCATAAACTGCGATTGAAGAGCAAAAGACAAAACACTTAGTTCCATAGTTTACAGCGGCGTTTATCAATATCGCACTACCTACTATGTTGTTTTGATAGTTAAATCGTCTCAGAAAATGGCTTCTGCTTTCAGCTGCATATGCTGCCAGGTGATAAACATAATCAAAGCAATATTCCTCGAAAAGGGACTTGACCAGGTCGGCATTATCGATAGATCCTTCTATAAAGATTGCGTCTTTAGGTAGGTTTTCTTTACGTCCACCACTTAAGTCATCTAGGACGACCACTGTATTGTTTGGGCTTGTTAAATTTTTGTAAACATGACTCCCGATGAATCCAGCACCTCCTGTTAGCAAGATAGTTTCCACCATACGAAGATACTAACAAGAGTTAAGCTTGAAATGCTTAGTTAATCTATGTTTTCAGGGCCATTTTTTGAGACAAACTACATATATTAGGAAGATCAATTATAGTTTATACTCCCAACAATATGATCAAGCATTTAAGTACCCTAGCGCTAGTATGGATGGCCCTCATGTCTTCTCTTAGTGCTCAAGACATTAAGAAAGAATTACAAGATAAGTTTGACGAAAAAGTCAAGAAGCAAGAGAAGTTAGAACCCTACGATCCTGTTGCCTCGATAGAAAAAGCCAATAGTGCCTTTGAAGAAGAAGATTTTCGTGAAGCTCTAAAATATTATGAGAAGATTCACCCCAACGATACGTCGTATAACGCTGCTTTATTACAAAGAGTAGTTTGTCAATTGAATATGGAAAATGGTGATAATGAAGCCGCTATCAAGCTGTGTGACGAAGGTATTGCCATTAATGAAGATTACCTGACTATTTTTCATTTGAATAAAGGAGTCGCACTTAATAAGTTGGAGCGCTACGACGAAGCTATTCAGCTTTTTGACGATGCTATTGAGCGTTTTCCGTACTACCCATCTTTCTACGTCTATAAGGGTTACAATTATAAAGACTCGGAGCAATACGATAAAGCACTTCTTACTTTTCAGGATGCAGCGGAGCGGTTTCCTTTTAACAGTGAAGCGCATACTGCTTTAGCTGTATTGTCTATGGAAGCGGGTGCACTAACCCAAGCAGTATTGTCACTAACCACAGCACTTTTTATTGAGCCCGATTCTCCTAAGTCCTTGGCGGTCTTAGCTGGAGTAAATGACCTAGTAAGTGCCAAGCAAGACGTAGAAATATCTGGGCTTAAAATCAATAATACTGAAGAGAGTTTCGAGGATGTCGATCAATTGATCAGTAACTATATCGCCTTAGATGCAAAGTATAAGACTCCTTCTAAGCTTAGTTTTCCTTTTATAAAGCAACTCTACCTAGTGTTAACTGAAGCCGATAAAAACCAAAAAGGTTTTTGGACCAAAAATTACCTGCCTTTTTATGATAAGATTTTAGACAATAATCTTTTCGAACCATTCTCCTATTTTATTTCTTACAGCTCTCAGAATGATCGACATCAAAAACTCTTTTCGAAAAAAATAAAAGACATTAAGAATGTCGGCGAGCAAGCTGTGGGCTGGTGGAGTGAACAATATGCTTGGCGTGAGACTCCGGAAGGTTTGGATATGCCCAAAGCTCGTTATTGGTACAACAGCCCTGGAGTTGAATTGGTTGGCGGTTATAACAAATCAACAAAGAAGTTGTCTGGACCCTGTTTGTTTATCGACGAGGAAGGATACATCTCTCGGAAAGGACAAGTTTCAAAAACCGGCGATGCCACGGGAAAATGGGAATACTACTATCAAAACGGAAACTTAGAAAGAACTAGTGAGTTTAAAGGCGGCGAACTAAACGGAGAAACCGTTTTCTATGCACAAGACGGTACGGTTCTACTTAAACGTATGCTTAAGAATGATAAGCTAAACGGAATGTCGGAGACCTATAAGAAAGTCGGCTACAAATATGAAGAGCTGAAATATGTCAACGGTGAAGCTCAGGGCGTATTGAAAGGCTTTTTCCCAAATGGAGATTTGAAGTATGAATTCGATTACAAAGACGATGTTCGCGATGGAAAGTACGCTGCGTATTATCCAGATGGTAAAATTTCTGCTAAGGGCAAGTTTGTCAATAATAGACTCGATGGACTATTTGAACGCTTCTACCATAACGGTGAAAAGTCAATTGTAAGTAATTACGAGAATGGTGAGTTTGAAGGAGACTATGAGTCTTACTATTCAAACGGACAGTTGTATACCAAAGGTCGCTATGCCGAAAGCACGCAGGTGGGAGAGTGGTTGACCTACGACTACAATGGCAATTTAACGGACAAGGAAAATTTCGATGAGAAGGGGAAGTTAACCGGTACTGCGACTGAATATGACGAAGACGGAAACCTAACGATGGAGTTCAATTATAAGAATGGTAAGATGATTGGCTATAAGTGCATGGATCCCGATGGAAAAATGTTAGCGTCTGATGATTCGAAAAAAGGACTTTCCAAAATCAATTCGATTAACCCTTGGGGTTCTAAACAAACCGACGGCACGTATAAAAACGGAAAGCGCAGCGGTGTTTGGAAGTTTTACGATAAGTATGGTAATCTCGATGATCAATCCATTTTTAAAGATGGGAGCAAGGACGGTGAAGGCACCTCCTACTACCCAGATGGTTCGGTTTATTCGACCTACGAAATGAATGAGGGAAGTAAAGAAGGATTACATACCCAATACTATCCAAATGGGGCAGTCGAATATTACGTGTACTATCTTGACAGCGATTTTGAAGGGCGCTATTTGAACTACTCGAAGAAAGGGGATATGCTATCGGATCAGTACTTTGATGCTGGTGAACCACAAGGATGGAACCTCTTCTATAATAACAACGGAAAGCTATGGCTAAAAGTAAAATATGACGACGGTTTTCCTAAGGAGGTAGTTCGTATGGGTCCTGATGGAGAGATTTGGGGACATTCGAAAATAGTTAATGGTGAAGGCGTTGATACCTTCACATTTCCAAATGGAGTAAAAGGAAGAGAGCGGACTTATCGAGGTGGTTCCGTTGACGGAACCAGTACCGTGTATTTTCCGAACAAGCAAATATCTAGTGTTGGGGAGTATGTCAATGACGATCAGCACGGTCCTTGGAAATGGTACCACGTCAATGGTCAGTTGCGAGATGAAGGAACTTATGAATATGGCGATTTAGAAGGAGTATATAAAGAGTATTTTGATGACGGAAGTTTAGAATCAGAATCTAACTACCGCGATGGTAAATTGCATGGGATCTATAAAACGTATTTTCGAAATGGTGCTCAATCATTAGAGTTGGAGTACAAGTATGGAGATATACATGGTTATCATAAATCCTTTGCACCTTCTGGAGATTTACAAGTCATAAGACACTATGACCATGACAGATTATATGCTTACTCTTACCTCGGAGCCGATGGCAAGGAGGTAGAAAAAATTCCTATCAAAAATGGAGATGGAGAGGTGAAGGCCTTCTTTGCAAATGGAAAACCTTCCCTTGAGGCAACTTACAAATACGGTTTACGTTCTGGGTCGTATAAGTTGTACTACGTCTCAGGGCAAAATCGAGTTAATTCTACTTATGAAAAAGGCTACAGACACGGTAAGTGCCAATGGTACCATGAAGATGGTCAACTAGATTTTGAGGCAGTTTATTATTATGGCGACAAAATGGGAGTAGGAACATACTATCATCCCAATGGAAAGGTTAAATCAACAGGTACCTATTACTTGAACGAGAAAGAAGGAGAGTTTCAATATTTCGACCAGAATGGAAGGCTGACTGAAACGCGCATGTACTTTGGAGGTACCTTGTATGAAATTAAGTAGAGATTTATGAGAGTGTTTTATTTACTGGTACTAATCCTGTTGCCAGCACTATTGCCAGGACAGAATGCAGCTAGTTACGAGGTGTTAAAGGTGCAATACCCGAAAACACCCAAGGTTATTTTGAAAAACGAACGTGTTATAGATATTACTGTTCAAGCAGATAGCCTGAATATTACTATGGACAATTATGAGGAGGAGATGTATCTCAATGAAATGGCTTCTTCATATGCCGATCAAAGCGTTGGCTTTTCAAACTTTTTTGAAGTAACCGAGATAAAAGCCAAAAGCTTCTTGCCCAGTTCAGATGGTAAAAAGGGCAGAAAGGTGAAAGACTTCGATATACAAGAAACCATTTCGGATCAATTTTTTTACGATGACCAAAGCACCATTAAATTTAGGTTTGACGACCTGCGCGAAGGAGGGAAAACACAACTTAGCTATAGTCAGCATGTAAAGAATGACCTCTTTATCCCCGGAGCATACTTCGGGAGCTGGGTTCCCGTTTTGGATTCCAAACTTAAAGTAGTTGCCGATAAAGGAGTTGAAATAAGATTTTTGGAATTCAATATGGATGGAGTTAAGTTCGACCGACAAGAAAAGCAAGTAGGAGGGCGAATGCAATACACCTACCATTTCAAAAACATGGAGCCCATCGATCTGGAATCTGGTGGACCTTCCTTTCAAAAAGTTGTGCCCCACGTCCAAATGACCGTGAAGTCCTATCAGAAAAATGGACAAGAAGAAGTCGTTTTAAAAGGACCAAAAGATTTGTTTCGCTGGTACAGCTCACTCATTGATGAGATGGATATTACCGGCGATGACTTTATGCAAGACTTAGTCGATTCCTTAACTGTTGGAATTACATCTGAGAGAGACAAGGTGGAAAGCGTTTTTCAGTGGGTGCAAGGCAACATAAATTATATCGCTTTCGAAGACAATATGGGTGGCTTCATCCCTCGGAATCCAAAGCAAGTGTGTGAAAAGCGCTATGGCGATTGCAAGGATATGTCTTCAGTAATTGTTAAGCTGCTCAATTTGGCTGGCATAGAAGGCAACTACACTTGGGTAGGCACAAGAGATCTTCCTTATAAGTACTCCGACCACGCCGGAGTCTTTGTCGACAATCATATGATTGCGACCTATAGAGATAAAGAAGCGGACAAGATTTACTTTTTAGATGCTACCGACGAGTATTTGCCCTTCGGCTATCCATCCAATTTTATTCAAGGCAAGCAAGTAATGATTTATAAGTCCAAAGACGAGTACGAAATTGTCGATGTACCTGTCGTTTCCTGTGACCGTTCGGGTTTACAAGAAACAGCTGAGCTTACCATCGTTGACAATTTACTTAAGGCGGAAACCACTTTGGACTTTTATGGTTTCTCAGCTCGGAATCATTACTCTGTTGAAAAGAACATTCAGGAAAACAAACGAGACAAAGCCAACAACAGCTTATACGGTAAAGGCAATAATAAATGTACAGTGAGTAATGTGGTTGCTAAGATCACTGAGCCAGATCACGTGCAGCTTGACATGAATTTCGAGTTGCCCGATTACGTTAATGTTACCAATGACAAAATCCTCATAAACATGAATCTCGAAAAAGTCTTGGCCAAAATGATTATAGATAAAGATCGTAAGTACGCTATGGAACTTGAAAATGCCTTCAATTTTAAAAGAGAGTATCATTTAAAAATTCCTGAAGGGTATGAAGTAGAATTTATGCCGGAAAGTGTTAATGAATCGACGGAAGAAGTAAACTTTAGTATAGACTACGAGTTAAAAAACCAAACGGTAGTTTACAATCTAGATGTTTGTTTTGATGCCATTAGTATTGAGCCACAAAGCTTTGTGGCGCACAGAGATTTTATCAAAAAGATTAAAAAAGCCTATCGTGAAAATGTTGTACTACAAAAAAAATAACCCTAGCATCGCATTGTGTTTCAGCATTTTTCTATTGCTTAGCATTGTTGGTCAAACTTTATCTGCGCAAGAAACGGAGTTGGTTCGTGAATCCTACACTTGGGAAGAAACACCAGACCCCTATGTTCTCCCAGATTCTTTGAAAGAGGAAGATGCGGTGGTGATTTTAAAAAGGAAGTATATAGAAATAGGCGTAGGTTCATCGCGACTGGTTGAAAATTCAATAACCCACAATAGAATTCGACTAAACTCAGATAAGGCAGTTGAAGAGAACAATCGTATTTACATTCCTTTAGGTGAAAACGGGGTTTTGGTAGAAAACAAAGCCAGAGTTACAAGCCCCGATGGTAAAGTCGAAATGCTCGATGCAAGCAAAATTCTTAGCGGTAAGGATGAAGAGACCGGCAGAGAATTCAATTACTATGCACTTGAAGGCTTAGAAGTGGGATCGGAATTGGAGTACCTCTATCGACAAAAGAAACCACCTCATTTGTACGGTTTTATAACCTATTTGGAATCCAATTATCCAGTAGCCGAGTACGATTTTGAATTAATTGCTAGTAGAAATCTAGACTACAAATTCAAAAGCTATAATGGCATGTCCGAAATAGTGCGTGAGGCATTAGACGACAATCTTACCAAGTGGAGTATCAATGAAAAGAATATTGGCAAGTTTGTTTCCGAACCAATGGCTCACGACGATGCCAACAAGAAATACTACATCTACAAATTGGATCGAAACGCTTATGCCGGCGTTGCCGATGCCAATTCGTTTGGGTTTGCCAGTAAGAATTATTTCAACAGAGTTAACGTAGAACTGACAAAGGCAACCAGCAAATCACTCAATAAGTTGGTTGATCAAATTGAGATAGAGAAAGGAGCAGATGACAAAGCCAAACTGCTCGCTATAGAACAGTACGTTAAAACCAATTTCATCTACGTAGATAGCCCAGAAAAAGCATTAGAAGATCTGGCCTATGTACTCAGTAATAAAGGCTACAATGATATTGGTGGGCTAAGACTCTTTTCGCATTTGGCTAAGAAATTTGATTTAGCTCCACGTATAGCCATTACCTCTAATCGTTCCGATTTTCAATTCGATCCCGACTTTGAGACTTATTTATTTCTTGACAACAGTCTCTTGTATTTTCCTGATTTGGACGTCGTGATTGATCCAACCGACAACCTCTCCCGTTTAAATCTGATTAACCCGTTTTACCTAGGAAACAACGCTTTAATCATTAAGGAAGTTAAAGTAGGCGATCTTGTAACCGGAATGGGCAAGGTAGGTAAACTCCCAGAGTCCGCATTGGAGGAGAACATAGTAAGACTAAAGGCAGAGATCAAAATCGACGGCGACTTCGATGAGATTGACATGGATATGCATGCTGCCGCGACTGGCTTAGCTGTGAAGGGATATCAGCCACTTTTTGACGTTGTCGAGAAAGACAAAATGGAAGAGTTCAACCGCTACGTCATGGGTATGTACGAAGACAAATACATTCCAGAAAGTTTAAGTTTCGAGAACAATGCTTCGGAGCACTTTGGCGTCAAACCCTTTGTGTCAAAGTATAAACTCATCAGTGATGAATTTATAGAAAAAGGTGGTAAAAACTATTTGTTTAAAATAGGAATGATTATCGGTCCACAATCGCAGATGTATTTTGATGAAAAGTTGGAGCGCCGTTTTGATGTAGTGTCAACGCTGGCCCACGAATATTATTACAACATCAGTTTTAATATTCCGGAAAACTATAAGGTTACCAACTTAGATGACTTGAAACTTACTAGAGACGCGAGTACCGATGAGCATAAGGTTTTCTTCCGTTGCGACTATACACAAGAAGGAGATACCGTGACCGTTACAATTCACGAGTCTTACGATAAGGCTTCGTACCCAGCGAGTTTCTTCGATAGTTTTAGAGACGTAATAAATACTGCCGCTGATTTTAACAAAATCACATTAATCTTCGAACCAAAATAGCGAGAAAGGGAAATTGAAAAGGTGCAGTGCCGGGAATGTGCTACATTCACATTGTGGCGAAACCTATTCTTCCTTCATCTTTTGAAACGGTTAAAAAGCTCAAGCCCTTCAATATTTTATTGGGTTTGCTGATTGCCTTTTTACCGAGCCTGTATCTAGGGCGCTGGTTAAATCCGGAACCTGGGGTAGAGTGGATGGTAGTTATGTGTTGCCTGCTTTTTTATGTCTGGTTGTCTATGACCCTCGGTTTTTTTAGCGAAAACTATTGGCGCTTTTTGTTGGCCACTTTGATTTGTTATGTGGTCTTGGTTATCATTTTGTTTTCACTAACGACTTACCTCAGCGGCACGCAATTTTACGAGTTCTATGCCTACAACCAATTTTTTAAAGCCTGCAATCTTTTTTACATCGTGGGATTGTTTATGGCTTTGGTTTTGCGATCTGTGGCGACTTTTTTAGAGTCTCAGTAAATATTATTTGGGCAGCAACAGGCTATCCGCTTGTACTCGGCACTTGGAAAGTGTTTTCGCCTAAGACCTTGGCAGGAGCTTCCTCTGGTCGCTCTGCACGGTCAGGCTCAATACACTTTCCAAGCACCTCATACCGCTTCTATCCTGGCTGCGGGTTACTCCTTAAAAAACAAAGTCATTCTGAGCCTGTCGAAGAATCTCCCGGTCTCAAAGCGAGCGCAGCGATGCAAGGGAATAGTTGTAAAGTTCTCGGGTAATGGTCCGTCAGGACACGGATCATTAAAAGGTGACCAACAAGACGGAGGAAGCGGCAATGAACGTCATCCTGACAATCCTAGAAATCCTGGGAATCATGATTCAGACCAAAAGCGTGAGGGATAGAGGCCTTTGTGGAGCTCCTGTTGTTGAAGACAAGAAGTAGTCTTAGCTCCTTGGAGCTAGAAGACTACTTTGTCTGAAACAGAACAGAGCGACGGCCGAAAGCCCGACCCCGAACTTGCCCCGCAGGGGCAGCTGTGAGTGGGGCACGCCCAAACTAGACCCTAATTACTAGAAAATGAAAGAGTTACGCCTTGTATTCTACGGACATCGCTTGTCCTAATTTGGATAAAGGTGCATGATGCGAGCTAAGAAAGACTTCTTATCTTGAGAGCCCAAATTGAGAATTTTAGATGAGAAATTTCACAAATCACGTACTGATGGTTAGGCCTGTTGCCTTTGGATATAATGAGCAAACGGCCGATAATAATGCATTTCAGGAGAAGCCTGAAACGGAGAATCCTGCGGATATTCAAGCAAGTGCTCTAAAGGAATTCGAGAATTTTACCTTGAAATTGCGACGAGCAGGGGTAACGGTACACGTCTTAGATGACGCACTAGATCCGCATACTCCGGATGCTGTTTTTCCAAACAACTGGATTTCGTTTCACGAAAAGGGTACTATAGTAACCTATCCAATGTACGCTGAAAACCGACGCTTGGAGCGTCGTGACGATGTTATGCCTTTGCTGCGTGAAGCGGGTTTTAAAGTAAACGAGCGAATTGATTGGAGTGGTGCAGAAAAGAATGGCGTTTTTCTAGAAGGTACGGGAAGTATGATTTTAGATAGACGTAACCGTGTCGCTTACGCTTCTTTGTCGCCGCGCACCAACACTTGGTTGCTCGAGCGTTTCTGCAGTGACCTCAATTTTAATTTGGTGAGTTTTCGCAGTGTTGATGAAAACAATCAGCCGATTTATCATACTAATGTTTTGATGAGTTTGGGAGATGGATTCGCTTGCTTGGTGGAAGAGAGTATTCCTGACAATGACGAAAGAACTAAGGTTGTTGCTCAATTGAACTCTTCGGGTTTTGAGGTAATACAACTGACTTATGCGCAGATGAATTCTTTTGCGGGTAATATGCTTCAGCTATGTAACGAACGTGGCGACAACGTTTTGGTTATGTCGAAGCGTGCTTACAAGTCGCTTACCATTGCGCAAAAAACTTCAATAGAAAAGCGTACTTCTATAGTTCAGGTTGATCTGAAAACTATTGAGAAGTATGGAGGTGGAAGTGCTCGTTGTATGATGGCAGAGGTGTTTTTGCCACGCAATTGAACCTTTTTGTATCATTATTGATTAATAGATAAATAAGCAAACTCATCTAATACTATGGCTAATACACTCACTAAAGTTCTTGGCGGCTCTTTCGGACCCAAAATATTCGGCATCTTGTTTTTTGCTTTTATTGCCTTGATTATTTTGTCGCGTTCTCTTATAAATATATCTCCTGGCGAGGAGGGACATATCTATTATCCATTTCAAGGAGGATTGGATACGGAGCGGTCTTATGTTGAAGGTATGCACTTTGTCTTACCGTGGAACGAAATGATTATCTACGATATTCGTCAGAAAACAATAGACCAACAAATGTCGGTATTGGATAAGAACGGATTGGAGGTGGTTATTGATTTGAGTTTGACCTTTTCGCCAACCAAAGGGAAAACTGGAACCATTCATAATGAAACAGGTCACGGCTATCAGGAAGTATTGGTCGTACCACAGATGAGATCGGTTACCAGAGAAATTGTTGGACGTTATACTGCTGAAGAGTTGTACTCGACAAAGCGTGATGTCTTGCAAAGTGAGATCGAGCTGATGATCAATCAAAATTTGAACCCTGATAATATATCGGTTAAGTATGCCTTAGTGCGCGACGTTAGTTTACCTGAACTGATTACCAACGCGATTGAAATGAAGGAACAGCAAAAGCAAAAGAACTTGTTGGCTGATGAAATGGCGCAGGAAGCTATAAACCTTGCCGCTGCGAAAGTTGAAGAAGCGCGTGGAGATAGTCTGGCCTTGGTCATTAATGCCGCTGCAGAAGCTGAGATGATTCGTCTAAAACAGACACAATTGGCTAAGTCGCCTAATTACATTGAACTAGTAAAAGCTCAGCAATGGGAC
>CAZZIZ010000057.1:0-4859 GCA_964654535.1 uncultured Chitinophagales bacterium | reverse complement strand
ACAATTGGCTAAGTCGCCTAATTACATTGAACTAGTAAAAGCTCAGCAATGGGACGGAAGCTATGGAACAGGTAATGTATACGGCGAAGGCATTAGTTTGTTCAAATCCTTGCCTGGGAAATAGCTAATTTAAGGCAGTGAAAGCGCTGCAAGAACACATCTTATCATTTGTAGATATGCCCCAAGAGGTCTTTGATCTGGGGAAGGTATATTTTAAAACGAGAAAAGTAGCTAAGGGAGATTTTATCTGTCAAGCTGGAGATGTATGTAGCGAAGTTGCTTTTATTAAGTCGGGTGTTATGCGCTCTTTCTACAAGCTGAAGGGCAAAGAGGTTACACGTTTTGTTTTGATGAAGAATAACTTCATTACGGCTTTAGCCAGTTTCATTTCCCGCAAACCAACTACCGAGAACTTACAAGCTATTAAGGACTGCGAGTTGTATGTTATAAGTAACGAAGACATTCAAGCGCTTTACGGCAAGTATCTTAAATGGCAGGAGCTCGGTAGGCTCGTGGTTGAAAAAAGTCATTTGCAACTGGAGCGTCGCGTATTTGAGTTGGTCTCCATGACCGCTGCGGAACGTTACGAATCTATAACCCAGGACCAACCAGATATGGTTGACAATGTACCCTTACAATACATAGCCAGCATTATAGGCGTAAAACCCGAAACCCTAAGCCGCATTCGTAAGAAGGTAGGTGTTTCTGCAAACCAACTTTCATGAGGTGTTTCTTCGTTTTTTTATTTCTCCTTTCTTTTTGCTTTGCGAACGCGCAGAATACGGTCGGTTTAATTCAAAATGACGAAGCCTCCTTTAACGGTTATACTTTGTTCTCTCCATCTGCCGATAGTTCAACTTATCTTATTGATAACTGCGGTCAACTAGTAAATCAGTGGAAGGGAGGTTCTCGACCGGGGCAAACTGCAGTTCTTCGCGAAGATGGTTTGTTGCTGCGTTGTGAATTTCTTAGCGCGGCTGAAAACTCACAGTGGGGTGGAGGAGCTGGTGGCAAGCTGGTTCTTTACGATTGGGAAGGTGAAGTGCAGTGGGAGTTTCCTTATGGAACGGATACATATTTTCAGCATCACGAAGCGGTGGCAATGCCAAACGGAAACGTTTTAATAATGGCTTGGGATTCTCGGACAGAAGATGATGCTTTGGCCAATGGCAGGCGACCGGATTTCCTAAGCAATGAGCTATGGTCGGAGAAAGTGGTAGAACTGAGACCAATTGGTAACAACCAAGCAGAAGTAGTTTGGGAGTGGTTTTTATGGGACCATTTGGTTCAGGATTTTGACGATTCGAAATTGAACTTTGGAAACGTGGCTGAGCACCCTGAGCTCATCGACCTTAATTATGTCGACGTATTGGGGGGAGCCGGTGGAGGACCTACCGCGGCAGTGGATTGGATTCACCTAAACGCTATTGACTATAATGAAGAACTCGATCAAATTGTACTTAGCTCGAGAAACTTTAACGAAGTATGGGTGATTGATCATAGTACGACCACTGAAGAGGCCGCAGGAAGTAGTGGGGGGAGTGCTGGAAAAGGTGGTGACATACTTTACCGTTGGGGAAATCCCTTGACTTATGATCGTGGATCTGAAGAAGATCAAGTATTTTTTAGCCAACACAACGCCCGCTGGATAAAAAACCTCCAAACAGGTGCGCATCGGATTTCTGTTTTTAATAATGGGTTAGGTCGGGAACCTATTGACTATTCTTCCATCGATATAATCAGCCCTCCTTTGGATGGGAGCACATATAGCATAGATGATACTGATGCTTTCTTACCGCAAAATACAAATGTGTTTTATGGAAACACCGATACGCAATTTATTTTCTCAGTCCGAATCTCGAGCGCTCAGCAATTACCCAATGGGAATTTCCTAATTGACATTGGGCTCATAGGTCGGTTTATCGAAGTGAATCCGCAAGGAAATGTAGTATGGTCTTACATTAATCCTATTGGAGCTTTTGGGGCCTTTAGTCAAGGAGAGCAACCTTTCGGTAATAATGTTTTTAACATAACGCGCTACGGTGAAAACTTCGCTGGTTTCGATGGCTTAAATTTAATCGGAAACGGTTTTATTGAGGAAGATCCTACTCCTTTTGCTTGTCAAATTATTCCTGAGGTAGATGTGGGAATAGACGATCAGCCCAATTTTATTCAAGAACTTAATCTGAGCGTATATCCTGTTCCAAGTACTGATTTTGTCAATATTTCTTTGGACAATAATGTAGAGCGCGATTTGAAGGTGGTCGACTTGTTGGGACGTGAAGTCTTTCACAGTAGTGTGTTCGATTTCAAGCGACTCAACGTTTCGGATTTAAGCCCAGGGCTTTTCTTTATCCTACTAGACGGACACCAGGCGGGATCTTTTGTGAAATATTGATTTCGATTAGAAAGCTATAAGCCTTTATCTTAGAGCTAGTGCGAGCGCAACGTCATCTTATTATTTTGTTATTGTATAGTGGTATTCTGTTTACTGCTTTTTTAGGGTCTCTTCCTGCAGACATAATGGAGGCGAGAAACTTTGTTACTGCCCAAGAAATGGTGGAGTACCATAATTGGCTCATCCCTACAATGAATGGTGAGTTACGTCTAACCAAACCACCATTGCCGACTTGGATAACAGCGGCCTGGGGAATGGTCGTGGGATTTCAATCGGAGGCCTTGTTGCGATTGCCCGCAGCTCTAATGGGACTGTTGCTTGTCGTTTATTTATTCAAACTCATCTTGTCCTATTCTAAGGATAGCGAGCAAGCTCTGATGGGTGGCCTTGTTGCTGCGTCGTCTTTTTACTTGTTTCTTATGAGTAGAACCGGGAGCTGGGATATCTTCTGTCACGCTTTTATGTTGATGGCGATTTTTTCTATTGTTCAAAGTTTCCGGCATTATTTTAAAACCAAACATCTTATTTACGGAGGCGTGTTTTTAGGGCTTTCCTTTTTATCAAAAGGGCCGATTGCCTTTTATGCCTTACTGCTGCCTTTTCTCATTGCTTATCTAATTGTTTATCGCTTTAAAGATTTTGCGATAGTGGGCTGGCGTTGGGTTTTGCTGTTTTTTCCTTTTGTTGTCATCAGTTTTGCCTGGCCGCTTTATACTTATGTCTACGTTCCTGAGGAAGCGATTACGGTGGCGTCAAAGGAAGCTACGAATTGGTTGAGCTATAACATCAGACCTTTTTATCATTATTGGGACTTTCCTATACAGTCTGGTATCTGGACATTGGTTTTGATTGTATCACTGGCATATCCTTTTATGGCTTCGCGGGTGAATGACAAGCCGGCTTATCGCTTGGCTTTTTTCTGGACTATATTTTCTGTGATTTTACTTTCCTTAATTCCAGAAAAGAAGGAGCGATACTTATTACCCGTTTTGATTCCAGCTGCTTGGGCGATGAGTTTTTATTATCAGGTTTTGCGCGATGCACTAAAACGTAATGCGAATGATTTATGGATTTGGCAAATCAATAAGTTCTTGTTGCTTTTAGTTTGTTTCGGAATGGCGGGATTTATGTTTTACTTAAATTTTGGCGGAAATGAAAAGCTGTTTCAAGGGCGAACAATATTTCCGCTGGGCTTAAGCCTAGTCTTGGGTTTCTGTTTTGCCGCTACTGGTGTTTATGGATTTAGGATTGCTTTTAATAAAGAAGCCGAACGTTTGTTTCACATTCCCATATTGATAATGCTTTTTGCGACCTTGCTGATAATGCCTAAATTGAAAGATATACTCTATACTAATGCTGATTATAATTCGCCAACAGCTCTCCTAGAAAATCCTGAGCATGACGAAATTCCTTTTTTCACTACACACGAGAACTTGAGGATAGAGATGGTTTGGGAGTCGAGGAAGCGAATAGGCTATGTAGCTCCTGCGGAATTGCTTTTAGTAGATAAGAAGGTGGGGGTATTTAGTACGGAGCCATTGATTGAATTATTAACAATTGAGCAAAGGGCTAAGTTGAAATTGAGTGAGCGAGGACGATACGATGTAAACCGCTATCCCAGAGACTCAAAAAAACACACTCGCGAAATGGATCAATATTTTACCATAGTTGCGCCGAAATAGATAGCTTCGCAGTCGAATGGAAATGGTAAATAACAAGCGCATAAGCCTAGTTGAGAAAGTTGTTCTCGCTGTATTGGGCATTACGATGATTATAGCGGCCTATTGGGCTTTCTTTGCGAAGCAGACCTTTGCGGATTTTGTACAAGAGGATAGCGTTGCGGAATATGCTACTGCTTTCTTTTTTGGAGTAATGGCGGTGCTGTGTATTAAGAAATTTATTGCTTACCTGCGTGCGGGCGCTCGCTTGGCGGCACTAACTTGGTTTGGTTTGTTTCTGATGACCTTCTTTGTCTTTGGCGAAGAAATCTCTTGGGGACAGCGAATCTTCAATGTTCAGAGTGGGGAGTTCTTTAAAGAATTCAATACCCAAGACGAAACCAACCTGCACAATCTCAAGTTTAACGGGGTCAGCATCAATAGATTGGTGTTTTCTAAGATAGTCACCATTGCTATGGGCATTTACTTTTTGGTTTTGCCTTTTATAGTGAATAGAATTGCTTGGATGAAACGCCTCTTTGCTACTTGGCGTGTTCCCTTACCCAAAGTTCATCACATAATTGCATTATTATTATGTACATTTGTGATAATGGTTATTCCCGTTCCTAAGAATTGGGAGCTTTGGGAAATGGCCTTTTCATTTATTTTCTTTTTAGTGCTTTACAGTCCTCTTCTAGTTTCCGATGACTAGATAAAAAAAGAGATTCTCCGGTTTCCCAAAGAATCTCCCCGATTATAGATACTGATCATAGCTGGAAGCTACGATCGAGTTTCTTTGCTAG
>CAZZIZ010000056.1:0-17594 GCA_964654535.1 uncultured Chitinophagales bacterium | reverse complement strand
TAATGACTGGCATCGGAATAATATCTCTCGCCGGCATTGTAGTCAACAATGCTATTGTACTTATTGATTACATCAACCTCCAGCGTCAGCGTAAGCGACTTGACTTAGGACTAGATAATAGCGAAGAAGAAATGAGCACAAGCGATGTCGTGGATTCTATAGTAGAAGCAGGTGCAACACGTCTGCGCCCGGTACTGCTTACTGCTATCACAACTATCCTTGGATTAATCCCGCTCGCCATTGGATTCAACATAGACTTTAGCACCTTGCTTAGTCAGTGGGATCCAAACATTTGGTTTGGTGGGGACAACGTAGTTTTCTGGGGACCGATGGCATGGTCCATTATTTTCGGCTTGACTTTCGCGACTTTCTTGACACTGGTCATAGTTCCGATTATGTATTTCTTGATTGATAGATTGCTGACCGCGACTACTGGGACTGGTTTGAATACTAGTAGTTAGGTATTGGGCGTGCCCCTTCTTGCGCAACTCGCAAATCGCTTCTTCCTTCGGAAAGCGATATTGCTACGGGCGCAAAGGGTCGAGCTTTCGGCCCTCGCTCTGTTCTGCTAAAAACAAAAGCCTCTTCTAGCTCAAAGGAGCTAAGAGTCTTTCTTGTTTTTAGCAACAGGAGCTCAAACATAGGCCTCTATCTCTCACGCGAAGAAAAAAGAAATTACCCAGCTCTAACTGAACATGATTTAAAAAGGACATCTAGTCCAAGGGTTACCTTATGCTGTTCAATGCGACAAATGTCTCGCTTGCGGAACAAGCGGACAAAGTCATTATCAAAAATTTAGATCCTCGCACGCAATGAATACTAACACTTTTGCTAGAGGTGGCGGGCGATTACAAATTACTGTAACTCATTTCGACTGAGAGCCGAAACAAGTTACGGTGATTGATTATTTGGTTTTCGCAAGCTCAAGTTGGGAGCGGAGGCTCCCCACAGGTTTTTTACTTTTCGAAATATTTGTTTAGGCACAAGCAGACGCTTGCACCAGATTTGATGTATTTCCTACTTGCGTGAGGGATAGAGGCCTATGTTTGAGCTCCTGTTGTTTTGTAGCCATAACGCTTAGCTCCTAAGAGCTAGAAGCGTTTTGTGCGTGCAAAACAGAACAGAGCGAGGGCCGATAGCCCGACCCCGAACTTACCACGCAGTGGTAGAAGTGAGTGGGGCACGCCCAAACAAAACTTGTTATCTAATTGATGCACTTCCTTTTTTAGGAATTGATAAATCGGTATTTTGTCCGCTTAATTGAAATTGGCTTGGCCACAAAAACAAAACCCCACAAACCCGCAATTAGTGATATCGAAATTGAACACATTGATGTGTTCGGCACGCGGGTACACAATCTGAAAAATATTGATGTTCGGATACCACGCAATAAGCTCGTGGTGTTTACGGGCATTAGCGGTAGCGGAAAATCTTCGCTGGCTTTCGACACCATTTTTGCGGAGGGGCAGCGACGTTATATGGAAAGTTTCTCCGCCTTTGCGCGTCAATTTGTCGGCGGCTTTGAGCGACCGGATGTAGACAAGATTACGGGCTTGAGTCCGGTGATTAGTATCGAACAAAAAACGACCAACAAAAACCCGCGCTCTACGGTGGGTACGACCACTGAGTTGTACGACTTCTTGCGTTTGTTCTATGCGCGTATTGGTGAGGCGCACAGTTACGTAACGGGTAAGAGAATGACACGCTTTACTGAAAAGCAAATAATAGATTCGATTCAAAAAGATTTTCTGAATAAGAAAATTGTTTTACTGGCACCAGTGGTGAAGGGTCGTAAAGGACACTACCGCGAACTCTTTGCGCAGATTAAAAAGCAGGGATATGTTAAGGTTCGTGTAGACGGGGTCATCTTTGAAATTCAGCCTGACATGAAAGTGGATCGCTTTAAGATTCACGATATCGAAGTGGTGATAGATCGCATAAAGGTTTCTAAAGACCGCGCTCGCCTAGCTAAATCTATTGAAATAGCAATGAGCATGGGTAACGGCTTGATGATGCTCATGGATTATGACAAAGGCACAGTGCGCAACTTCTCCAAAAACCTGATGTGTCCGGACAGTGGAATTTCTTACGATGTGCCTTCGCCCAATAGTTTTTCTTTTAATTCAGTATACGGTGCTTGTCCAACTTGTAAGGGTTTGGGTTTTACTTATGACATAGCAATGGACTTAGTGATTCCTGATGATACAAAGTCTATCAAAGAAGTAGGCGTGGCGCCTTTGGGTGAGGTGCGAGACAACTACACGTTTAAAAAACTGAAGAGCATAGGGCGCAAATACAAGTTTACATTTAACACACCGCTTAAAGAGTTTTCTAAAAAGGCGATGAACATGTTGCTCTACGGCTCTGAAGATGGTGCCGGTGCTGAGCCAGAAGAGGATGCCGAATTTTATGATCGTGACTATGAAGGTGTGGCGAACTCAGTGTTGCGTTCTTTTCGTGATACCAACTCAGAGAAACTGCGTCGGTGGGCAGAGGGTTATATGGAGAAAGGTACTTGTCCTGAATGTGAAGGCATGCGTTTGTCTAAAGAGTCTTTGCACTTTTTGATAAACGGTGCAAACATTTCTGAGCTCGCGCAAATGGATGTGGTGAACTTGTACAACTGGTTGCAAAAGCTCGACAAAAAACTGAACAAGAAGCAACAAACGATAGCAAAAGATTTACTGAAAGAAATAAAGGTGCGTCTGAATTTTTTACTGGAGGTTGGACTGGACTATCTTTCTTTGGATAGACCGAGTCGTTCTTTGTCTGGAGGTGAGTCGCAGCGAATTCGCTTGGCAACTCAGATTGGAAGCAAGTTGGTAGGTATTACTTACGTGTTGGACGAGCCGAGTATTGGTTTGCATCAACGTGACAACCACAGATTGATTAACGCTTTGAAGGAGTTGGTGGATCTGGGAAATTCTGTTTTAGTCGTTGAACACGACAAAGACATCATGTTGGCTTCTGATTATATATTGGATATTGGGCCTGGCGCTGGACGAAAAGGCGGCGTGATTGTTAGCGAAGGCACTCCTAAACAGTTTTGGAAATCTGATTCCCTAACCGCGAAATATTTGAATGGTGAAATCCAGATTGAGGTACCAAAGGAACGTCGACAAGGAAATGGAAAAGAACTTGTGTTGTACGGCGCTAATGGTAATAATTTGAACAACCTGGATGTTCGTTTTCCATTGGGAAAATTCATTTGCGTAACTGGCGTTTCAGGTAGTGGCAAGTCCACATTGATAAACGAAACGCTCTACCCTATTTTACGCAAAGAGTTTTATCGATCGTATCAGCAGGCTTTGGATTATAAAAAAATTGAGGGCCTGGAGCATTTGGATAAGGTCATAGAAATAAACCAATCGCCAATAGGTCGTACACCGCGGTCTAACCCTGCCACTTACATAGGTGTGTTTACCGACATACGCGCCCTGTTCACCAAACTTCCAGAAGCGCAGATTCGTGGTTATAAAGCTGGTCGTTTTTCATTTAATGTAAAAGGTGGACGTTGCGAGACTTGCCAAGGTGGTGGAATGAAGGTTTTGGAAATGAATTTCCTGCCCGATGTTTATGTAGAATGCGAATCTTGCTTTGGTAAGCGCTACAATCGTGAAACGCTTGAGGTGCGATATAAGGGCAAGTCTATTTCAGAGGTCTTGAGTATGACTGTGGCTGATGCTACGCGCTTTTTTGAGGCGGTACCCAATATTTATAGAAAGGTTAAAACTTTGCTCGATGTAGGTTTGGGCTACATAAGCTTGGGACAGGCGGCTACCACTTTATCAGGTGGTGAGGCGCAGCGTGTAAAGTTAGCCTCTGAGCTCAGTAAGAAAGACACAGGCAAAACGCTCTATATCCTTGATGAGCCCACGACCGGTCTACACTTTGAAGATATTCGATTACTGATGCTGGTTATAGACAAACTGGTTGATAAGGGCAATTCGGTCATCATTATAGAGCACAATATGGACGTGATCAAACGTGCCGACCACATTATAGACTTAGGGCCCGAAGGGGGCCGTGGGGGCGGAAAAGTGCTTGTGGAAGGTACTCCTGAGAAAGTTGTTGGCCACAAGAAAAGCTATACGGCCAAATACTTGAAATTAGAGCTGAAATAGGCTGAATTTCGCATTATGGTAGGTAATTTGTAAGAAGATTGAAAGACACAGTTACTTTATTCTAAACTAGACGTCTTAAATCGGGTTTACCTTGAATTCAACAGTAGAAATAACCCATCTCACCGATGAGGACTTAATTGCAGAGATCACTTCCAGTGGTAATAGGCGCTACGTTGGAGAGCTATATCGACGATATTCTTCGAAGATATTCCGACGAAGCATTTCACTGGTCAAGGATCATTCCACGGCAGAGGATATTACGCATGACATCTTCATGAAGATTCTATACAGCCTTTCCTCATTTAAGGGTAATTCCAAAGTATCTACCTGGATCTATGCGATATCCTACAACTTTTGCATAGATCATTTACGTAAGACTAAGAAGGCTCGTTTTAATCAAAATGAATACGAGTCCTATTCTGGAGAACAGGTGGACTATGTTGATGGAATGGAAGAACTTCAGCTCGTGAAGAGTGAACGCCTTAAAGAAGTAATGGAACAAGTTCCTGTAGAAGATAAAATGATATTGCTGATGAAGTTCCAAGATGGATTTAGCATTAGACAAATTCAAGAAATACTGAATATATCAGAGAGCGCGACGAAAATGAGAATTAAACGCGCCAAGGAGAAGGTGAAGAAAATGTATTTAGAGAAATACAAAAGCTATGAGTGAGAAGAATCCGTTTGAAGAGTTAGATGATTTGCCATTGGAAAATTCCAGTGAGCAAGAGTCTTTGGATAAGATTCAAAGAGACATTGAAGGTAGCTATAATGTTTCGCGAGACTTCTTTACTGCCGTATCTACTCTAACCGATAAAATCTTTACCGTGTTTAGTGGTTTCATTGAATTCTTTGAAGGCGAGGAGCAACGTTTTGTTGACAGCAACAGGATTATGAAAGACGACGAAGAGAAGTCGGAATAAACTAATAGATTTACAATACTAATAACCACCTAAACACCACAAATGAATCAACTTACTATTGTAAAAGATGTTCTAACCTCTATGAGTCAGAGCTTCGCTGATACCATTCCTGGCATAATAACGGCACTTGTTCTACTTATCATTGGTTGGTTAATTGCAAAGATCGTAGCGTCGATTATTCAAAAGGTTCTGGATAAGCTCAACCTTGAAAGAATAATGGACAAAGTTAGAGAGGTAGATATATTCAAGGGGATGACCTTCAGCTTAGGCACCTTGGTTTCTAAGCTCGTGTACTACGGAATTTTCTTGACCTTTTTTATTGCAGCTATTGAGGTAATGGGCATTGACTCGATTTCAAATGGCATCAAAGAGATTTTAGGATATATCCCAAAAATTGTAAGTGCTGTTCTCTTTTTTGTTATTGGTTCAGTGTTTGCCAACGTGATCAAAAATTTCATCACAACAGCAATGAGTTCTATGAACTTAAAAACCGGAAAGGCTATTGGGAGTTTCGTTTTTTATTTCCTTATAGTAATGGTAGGCATTTCTGCCTTAAACCAAGCTGGTATTGGCACAGACATCATACAAGACAATCTGAAAATCATAGTTGCGGCCTTTGTTTTCTCTCTTGGTCTGGGTTATGCACTAGCGTCCAAAGGACTTATGTCGAACCTTCTTGCGGCTTACTATAGTAAAGACAAAGTTCAACTAGGGCAAGAAGTCACCTTTCAAGGAACAACTGGTAAAGTCATTAAAAAAGACAACACTTCATTGACTTTAGATTCAGGGGGAAAGCAAGTTATTATACCGCTAAGTAAGTTACTAGATGACAAGCTAGAAGTGAATGCTTAAGTTTTTTTACTTGCTCAGTACGAAGCAAAAAAAAGGGGGAACAATAATATTGTTCCCCCTTTTTTTTATTGACCAATCTTCTTTAAAAAAGCATTGGAAAGTTTGTTTACTTTTTTCGCTCGATCGTAATTGATCGAATAGAAAATAAACTTCCCTTCTCTTTTAGTTTTTACCAAATCAACGTTGCGCAATATGCGCAAGTGCTGCGAGGTAATTGATTGTTCTAGTTTTAAAGTATTGTAAATTTTATTGACGTTAATACGTTTGTTCTTGTCGATAAAACCCATAATCTTTAGCCTAAGTGGATGAGCCAAAGCTCTCAGGATTTCGGCAGATTGCTCTAAATTCCCCTGATCTAATTTTGCCATTAGTTATTAATAAAAGTGAATAATGTGGTGAGACTATATGGACCTTTGCTGCGCAGACGCACCCATAATGCCATATAGAAAAACAAAAAGTTTAAGCAGAAAGTTTTCCAATAAACCCGCTAATTTCATCCAGTCGATCTGGATTCAACGAGTAATGGATAAACTTCCCTTCCCTTTTTGTTTGAACTACTCCAGCTTTACGAAGTATCGCCAAATGCTGAGAAGCTACTGATTGCTCTAGTCTAAGTTTTACATAGATTTGAGTAACCGTCATCTTCTTTCGATCTGATAACAACTTAATAATTTGCTGTCTTAGTTTGTGATTAACTGCTCGTAATACGAGCTGTGCTTTTCGGAGCTGTGCGTACTGTAGTACGATTTTCTCCTTAGCCTTTCCTCCCTTGGAAATTGTGATTTGAGCGTTTGAACCCCCCATTCAACATGCGTTTTTAGTGTAAAATATATAATCGGTAAAAGTCGGTATAGAACTTTGCGCCTAAATTATAAACTCTTATTCAAATTTGAAACAAATTTAAAGTCTTTCTTTCCTTTTTTTTGGCTTGTATTCCTTTAAATAATTCGGAACAACGTATGCCACGTTTTCAAATGTATTACATTTTAGCTTCATAAGTGCCAGCCCAACAAGTTTATCTGCTCTTACGGTCGAATCTGCGACTAAGGAAACTTTACGGTCAAGGTTTTGCGACATAGAAAATGTCTTCTGAGCTCCGTTTCCGCCCAAATAGATCACTTTGTCTCGGTCCCAATTCAAGAAGAAGTTTGGTGTGAGGTCTGTGGCTTCTATTTGACAAATTGCTGACATTTCATTAGTGAAACACTGTTGGTAGACCTCCATTCTTCCAGCATCAATCATAGGGATATAAATTCCTGGAGCCGCCTTCATTGTTTCAATCATGCTACTTGCAATACTCTCAAGTGTTGACACTTCAATCAGTGGAATTTCTAAGGCAACTGCCAATCCCTTTGCGGTCGACAAACCAATTCGTAAACCGGTGTAAGAACCCGGGCCTGATGAATACGCTATTGCGGAAAGATCACTCTGTTTAAGACCTGTCTCGTTTACAACGGATTTGATAAACAAGTGTAAAAGCGAAGAATGTTTATTGACTTCACTTGCAGTTTTTTCGGCAAGGACATCGCCATTTTCGTTTGCCAAACAAACCGAACAATACGGCCCGCTCGTTTCAATACAAAGGAGAACAGTCAATTAGAAAAATACTATCTCTTTGGTCATTTCCTCACCTTCTCGAAGGATAACCACCTCGGTACTATCACCACTATCGAACTTGCTTAGAGCCTCCATATATGAGTAAATATCACTTACAGAAAGCTGGCCCATTTTGATAATAATATCTCCCTTAATTAAGCCAGCGATTCCTGCAGGCTTTTCAGCTCGCACGCCGTCAATCCTCATTCCATTTCCATCGTCGTACATGTAGTCGGGCATTACTCCTAAGGTTACCTTAAACGCGGAGACCTTCGGGGTGTCATCTTTAGTAGGTGTGAATTCGATTTTACTTGTAGCGTTTAATTTCTCTAGAAGTCCAGCAACATACTTAAATGTAACTTTCATTCCAGGATAATTTATAAGATGCTCATCGTCGGAGGGCTTATGATAATCTTCATGTTGACCAGTAAAAAAATGAATTGCAGGAATATCATTCAAATAGAATGAAGTGTGATCAGAAGGCCCAATTCCACTTTCTGTAGTTACAATATCAAACCAATCAGACCGCTCACCTATGGTCTCAGTCCAGAAAGGCGAAGTGCCAACGCCATTGATAGACAACTTAGGTTCTTTCTCATTCAATCGACCCACCATATCAAAGTTGAACATGCAATTTATGGTAGCAAGATCAGTTGTAGGGTTTTCAACGAAGGTCTTCGAACCAAATAAACCCAACTCTTCACCTGTAAAGAAGATGGCCAAATAATTGTAACCCTCTAAGTTGTTGTTTTGCGCATAACGCATAAGCTCAATAACCATAGCGACTCCGCTCGCATTATCATCAGCGCCATTATGTATTGCTTTACTACCGGCGTGAAGGGAGCCTCCACTTTCGCCCATTCCTAGATGATCGTAGTGGGCACCTAAAACAATAGTGTTCTCAGCCCCCATATCAAGGTAACCTAGTACGTTACTTGCCTTTTTTTTTACTCTGACGAACTCAGTCTTCATTTCAACTTTGAACTTCGTCGGATTCTTAATTCTTGCGTAAGCCTTTTGATTCAAAAAGATCATAGGCATTTGCATATTTTGAATTTCTCCAGAATACTTTGCGATTGGATCATCCACTTGCTTCACTTGGTTAATGAAAATAATACCAATGGCACCTCTTTCTTTAGCTGTCTTTACTTTTTGTTCGAGGCTTGCATAAGGAGCGTATTTCGAATGCGGATTGTTTGCCTCTGGCATTCCCCAACGCATTATTAAAATTTTCCCCTTGGTCTTACTAACGTTTTCATAATCGTTGTAACCAATTTTGTCTGCTTCGATTCCATACCCTACATCTACCACTTTGCCTTTGATGACGGCGTTTCCAGACTCAGGTATAACGATGTAGTCACTTTCTATTTCGAACTTTTTATTATCGATGTACAAAAAGTTATTAGGCGTCGGATATTGATCGCCACTGAATTCAAAAGTTTGCAAGTAAGTCTTTTCGTCTCCCATCGGAGCAATAGAAAAACCTCTCAACTCACTAATGATATATGTAGCGGCAAGCTTTTCACCTTCGGAGCCAGTTGCTCTACCCATTAAATCGTCAGAAGACAAGTAGCTTATATGTTCTTGAAATTTTTCCATCAATATTTCTTCATCATTTGAATCTTGCGACATCAAAAACATTGGTGAAAACAGCAAACACAGCAACAAGGTATAGTCTCTCATAATTAAGCACAATTTACAGAAGATCAACAATAATTGTTTTTCCGATTATAATCAAACATATTACTACAAACAACTGACGAATGGTACCAGGTTTTAAAGCATTTGAAACCTTCACGCCTAAAGGGGCGGCCAGTAAAACTCCTATAACCAAAGGCAGGCTAAGTCCCAAAGAAATAGCCCCAATTGCGTTATTGATTCCGGGCAGTACAGGATGTACAAATGCATAGTATACAGACAATGCTACCGAGGTACAAAATATTACCCCCAGTGATATGGCAATACTCTCATTAATCGTATAGCCTATAAAGTAAATGAGCACTGGGACCATAATAAAGCCTCCACCCAATCCAGAAATGGAAGGAACGATTCCGGCGATTATGCCCAGCAGTAACAACTTAATCGTTCTATTCTCTTTTGGTTCAATGCTTGGCTGATACTCATTATTCTGACTGCTATCTATAAGCATTTTAATAAGTATAGGAAGCATCAAGATGATAAAAATGAAGGCAAAGGTCTTTTTTGAAAATTCAATTTGCCCAATCCAGTAGGAGCAAATAACCACTAAAACCAATGCGGGAAGACTAGTGATTAAGATTTCTTTGTAAAGAAAAGTGTTTTTACGCAGATAGGTGATCGAGCCCGCTAGGGTTGCGAACACCTTGGCAAAAGATGAGTTAGCAATCACCATTTTAACCTGTTGGTCTTCGCTTAGGAAGTCGTCATACATGCTCCCAATAAAAATAGTCAGGACAAAAATGTAAATAGGACCACCTCCTATACCGAGCAAACCAGATAGGAAACCGCCAAGAAGGCCAGTAACAAAGAGGGAGATGAATTCTATTGTTTCGATGACACGAAGTTACCTAAGTATCTCCTGATATTCATCTGGAGATGCCAGAAGTGCCGCTGCCGCAGATATCTCTTCATCATCGTAAAGGGAAGCCGCTGTTTTTCCTTTTTGATAATAGTATCGAGATACAATTTCTGACTTCAAAGCCTTGCGAATAAGCTCTTGCTTTGATTCAAAAGTTGATGCCTGAGCAGCTTGCACTTTCTCTTTCATTGACTTTAGTAAAGCCATCGTTTCAAGAGAGTAAGACTCTTCTGCCGAAACATCATTCATCTCATCCATTACTCTTTCAGTTGCGGACAAATATCTAAAATCACTACCCTCTACGAAAGTCATAAAATCGCTCAAGACTTTGTCGCTCACATTAAATGTATCTGGACTACTAATAGAATCATTATTCGTTACAAAGCGATTCACAAAGTCAAATATCTTATTGCTGTCCGTTAATGAGCTAACGTACTGATCATTCTTTTTCTTTTCAATTACAACATCTGGATTTACTCCGCCAGCATCATATACCGTACGACCGCTATTGATGGTTTGAAAAGATTGCTTTAAAGAATCAGGAATTTCCTGAGCACCTTTGTCAGTGTATTTTCCAGAATAATCAATTGCCTGAATGCAGCGCCCAGTTGGCAAATAATACTTGGCAATGGTTACTTTAAGTTTAGACTTAAAACCAATATCCTTGGTTTGTTGAACCAACCCCTTACCATAAGTTCGTTGTCCCATTACTACTCCACGATCATAATCTTGCATAACACCTGAAACAATTTCCGAAGCCGAAGCTGACTTAGCATTGGTCAACAACACCAAAGGTAAATCTGGAAACTCGGGCTCATTTTTTCCAGGTAGAGAAGAGTCCTGAGAAGGAATTTTTCCTTTTGTGCTAACAACTTCTTTTCCCTTAGGAATAAACAAATTAGAAATATAGACTGCCTCATTGAGCAAGCCTCCAGGGTTTCCACGCAAATCAAAAATTAAACCTTTCAAATTACCATCAGATCGCATATCGTTTACGCCATTCATTATACCTAAACCACATGCTCTTGTGAACTGATCAAGCTTTATGTATCCGATAGAGTCATTGTACATTTTGTGATAAGTTACCGTTCTAGCTGGCACCAATGTACGGGTCAGCGTTTTCGTAATTTCCTTTGAGCTCCCTTCGGGTATAAACCCGATATCCAATTGAGAGTCGGGTTGACCTTTTAAAAACAAATCTATTTCCTCGGCTGATTTTCCTTTTACACCCTTTCCATCGATTCGCATCAACTCATCTCCTGCTTTGATTCCTTCCAGATTTGCACCCATACCTTCTAGTACCTCGGTAATAATCACCTTACCATTTATATCCTTAGTAATAATGCCAATGTTACCAACGGTACCTCTTTCTAAGCGTGCGATTTCAATTTGCGCTCCAGAAATATAATTAGTGTATGGATCCAATGATTTTAACATTGCATCAAGACTAGTTTTCATTAATTGTGCCGGGGCAATATCATCCACGTAAGCCACGCTTAACTGACGATAGAGCTTGGCAAATATTTGCATGTTCTTACTAAGCTTAAACATTCTACTCTCATCAAATGCAGAGAACAGCGTAAGCCCAACCAATAACAGGATACTATACTTTACTTTTTTCATTAGTTCCTGTCGTTTAAAATGTTATTGTACTTATTGGCATCCTTCAGCGTATTCAGCGCGGTAATAAGTGCGGTATCGTCGCCTAAGGAAACTGCAATTCTACCTTTCTGGTAAAAATATCTCGAGGCTATCTCCTCGCGAAGCAATTGTATCACCTCACTTTTATTGTCTTGCAGTTCTTGGTCCTTGTCGTGCATTATTAAACCTTCAAGCTTTTTAATATCCTCTGCCAAAAGCTCATCATAGTTTTCTTTTTCAGCTTGCTTCTCCAATTCAGTCAAGATGCTTTGACTATAACTGGTATAGTCATATTCTTTACCATCTATAAAGTTCACAAACTCTGTAAAGGTCTCGTCGCCTATATTCAGCTCATTAACTGAAGAGAGTTGCGGGTGCTTCCTTTTATACTCAGAAGCATAGTTAAAAATGTGCTGTTGGTTAAGTAGACTAATAGTGATGTTACTGATAAATTGCGCTTCTTTTTCAATATCGGGATCAACTCCTCCTGCATCATAGACCTTACGATTGTTTGCAGTAGAGTATGCGGTGCGCAATGAGTCAGCGACAGTTTCCGCTCCGTCGGCATATCGCCCCGAATAGTCGACCGCCTGTACACATCTTCCTGATGGAAGAAAATACTTAGCTGTAGTCAATTTTACTTTGGAATTATACAGTAGGTCATTACTCGATTGTACTAATCCTTTTCCAAAAGAAGACTCTCCTACCACAATACCGCGATCGTGGTCTTGAATCACACCAGCTACAATTTCCGAAGCAGAGGCAGACCCTCGGCTTATCAAAACGGCTAGAGGTACATCTATATCAATCGGAGCCTTCCTTGTATTGAAATATTTATCCCATTCTGTTTTCTGTCCTTTAGTCGAAACTACACTAGATCCCTTGGTCAAAAACAAACCAGACACGTCAATAGCTTCTTGTAGCAATCCACCTGGGTTTCCACGTAAATCAAGAACTACTCCTTTTAACTCATTGCTCTCGGCATAAACATTAATGGCATCTGCGACATCATTATGGCATCCAGATGTAAAGCCATCCAATTTTACGTAAACAATTCCATCTTCTACCTCACCTGCATACGGCACTGATGGAGGATCTACTTCCTTGCGGATAAGCGACTTCTCAACCACCTGGCCGTCCTGAATTTGTTCGATTTGCAAATTAACTCTGGTTCCAGGGTTTCCTTTTAACAATCCACTAACCTGTTGAGAGTCCAAGCCATTAGTTGACGTGCCGTCAATTTTCAAAATTTTATCTCCTGAACTCAAACCGTTTTTTTGTGCTGGAAATCCTTCAAATGGCTCTACAATAATTACATCTTCTTCTATGGTGCGTATCAAGGCACCTATCCCACCATACTTTCCTGTGGTCTGTAAGTGAAACCCCTCTAACTGTTCTTCAGAATAATAAATAGTATAAGGGTCTAAGGAGCTCACCATAGCATTCATCCCCGTTTCTATAAGCGACTCGGGATCAAAATCATCGACATACATTGTATTGAGCTCCATCATTAGTGAGGAGAAAAGCTTTAAATTTTTCGAAACCTCAAACAGATTGTCATCTGCCTTTGAAAACGAAAAAAGACCACCGGCTGCCAGTAAAACGCAGAAGGCAAGCAAGGCTTTAAAATGCTGACGCAGTATTTTCATTCTTTAATTATAATATTATGGTACCGGATCGTGACCATGTCCTCCCCAGGGATGACAGCTCAAAATACGCTTGGTTCCAAGATAGCCTCCTTTAAAGAAACCATGTTTTTTTATGGCTAACAAAGTGTATTGAGAACAGGTAGGTGTATACCTACAAGCCGGCCCAATTAAAGGCGAAATGGCGCTTTGATAAAACTTTATCATAGCCACCGAAATGCTTATGAGGATGCCCTTCTTAGCCATATTCTGATACCAGATGCCTTAATAATAACGACAGCTTGTCTGAAATAATTCTCTGATCAACAACTTCCTTTTCAGTAAACAGAAGGGCAATGGCCAAAACTCTTGCTTCTAGCTTGGGTTCAATAGGCGCCAGGAGGTGTTTTTGCGTGCGATAGGCTTCCCGCAATTGTCTCTTAATGGCGTTTCGGTCTACTGCTCTAGGAAAAAGCTTTTTGGAGACACTCACCATTATCTGTATCATTCCAGCCGAACGAGCATCACTGCTTTCAATAGGCAAATGAATTAAGCGCAGCGGAGCTGCGCTCTTGCTTTTACCTTGAGCGAACACACGACTAATCAGAATCTTGCTTTTTAGCCGTTCTTGAACAGGAAGACTATTATCGATTACCATAAACAGAAAAAGCGCAACCAAGACAGAGCTCAGATCGCGCTTTTATACAATGTATCTTATTAGAGAATTACTTCAATCTGCGCTCGTCAGAGACAGTTAGTTTCTTACGTCCTTTCTTACGACGCGCAGCCAAAACCTGCTTTCCAGATTTAGAGCTCATTCTCTCACGAAAACCATGCTTATTGGTTCTCTTTTTTCTCGATGGTTGAAATGTACGTTTCATAATATTATCATTATCAAATGGGAGGGCAAATTTAGTATAAAATGACCTTTCTCGTGTTCATATTTGGCTATTCCTGACCCTAATTGGCAGTTTTTAGCCATTCTTCAGCTGATCCTAGCCATTCATAGACAGCAAAAATTCGTCATTATTCTTGGTTCCACGCATATGCTGGAGCATAAATTCCATCGCTTCATCAGTATTCATATCAGACAGGTGCTTTCTGAGAATGTACATTCTTTGTAAAGTATCCTTATCCAAGAGCAAATCCTCACGCCTGGTACTCGACTGTACCACATTTACCGCAGGGTAAATTCTTCTATTAGAGAGCTTTCTATCTAGCTGCAACTCCATATTACCGGTACCCTTAAACTCTTCAAAAATTACCTCATCCATCTTTGATCCAGTCTCGGTAAGTGCCGTTGCTAGGATCGTTAATGAACCACCACCTTCAATGTTTCGAGCGGCACCAAAGAACTGCTTAGGCTTGTGCAATGCATTGGACTCAACCCCTCCAGAAAGAACCTTTCCAGATGCCGGAGCAACCGTGTTATAAGCACGCGCCAAACGGGTAATAGAGTCTAAGAGTATTACAACATCTTGACCACTCTCTACCAAGCGCTTTGCTTTCTGCAAAACAATGCTCGCCACTTTCACGTGACGATCTGCAGGCTCATCAAAAGTAGAAGCACAAACTTCAGCGTTCACACTTCTTTCCATATCGGTCACCTCTTCCGGACGCTCATCAATTAACAAAATAATCAAGTACGCTTCTGGATGGTTTTGCGCAATGGCATTCGCCACATCTTTCAATAAGAAAGTTTTACCTGTTTTTGGTTGGGCAACGATCAAACCACGCTGACCTTTTCCTATTGGAGAAACCAAATCAATAATACGTGCTGACATCGGCGCGCCGTCTCTTGCCAACTCAAACTTTTCATCTGGAAACAGTGGAGTCAAATAGTCAAAAGGAATACGGTCTCTTAACTCTTCTGGAGTAACACCGTTAATGGTGTCCACTTTTAAAAGTGCAAAGTACTTCTCCCCCTCTTTCGGCGGACGAATTGATCCCTTAACGGTATCTCCAGTTTTAAGACCAAAAAGTTTTATCTGAGATGGAGAAACATAAATATCATCTGGCGAGGTCAAGTAGTTATAATCCGAAGAACGTAAGAAACCATATCCGTCAGACATCATTTCTAGAATCCCTTCTCCTTGAATGACCCCGTCAAATTCTATATCAAAAATATTCTCTCCTTTTTTCTTTCGGTTGTTATCGCGATCTCTCGGTTTGTTGCGAGAGTCTCTAGAATCACGGTCGCGGCCTCCGTCTCGGCGGTCTCTGCCTTTAGAGCGAGTATCTTGACGGTCGTCCCCGTCTTTTTCTTGAGCTTCCTTTTTTGCTTTTGGCTTCTCAGCTGGCTCCTCAACTTCAGCGGAATCCGAGCCATTCTCGGCAGTCTTTGGCTTTTTAGTCCTGGCTGCTGTCTTAGTCGCGGATTTAGTGGTTTTTCGTACCCTTCTTTTAGGCTTGTCCTCTTCCACACCATCGGTGTTGAGGGCCTGCTGGTCGAGTATCTTATAGATTAGGTCTTCTTTTTTTGTACCGCGACCTAGTTTTAGTTCAAGCTCTTTAGCAATATCCTTCAATTCTGGTAGAAGCATATCGTTGAGTTGCAAAATATCGTACATAGTTAATAATTCAAGTAGATCGAATGATCCGAAATAGTAGAGTTAATTTGAATAGTATGGAAAGAAGAAATCGAAGATGAGATTTGATATCTCTTGATTTCGTAGCCTAAAGATAGGCCTTTCAATCAAAAAAAGGGCATAATCTATTGATTTGAGGATTTATTTGATTCTCTTTCAGATTGATTGCTGAGTATAAATCGGCCATATGTGCCTTTTGCATTGTAGTATATTTGCGCCTCAAATCGACTAGATTATGTTGGAAATGAACTACATACGGGGCAACGCTGAGGCCCTTAAAAAAGAGCTGATAGTCAAGGGCTTTACAAATACAGAGGCTCTAGATCGTATTCTAATTTTAGATGAAAAAAAGCGTGGTGCTCAAAAAATCGTACAAGAAAAACAGAATGAGAGCAACAGCATAGCTAAATCGATAGGCCAACTCTTCAAAGATGGGAAACAGGCCGAGGCGGCAGAAAAGAAAGAGAGGGCTGCAGCGCTAAAAACTGAGATAAAAAGCGATCAAGAAGCGCTGGATAAAATAGACCAGGAGCTAACCGATCTTTTACTCATAATACCCAATCGTCCCCACCCAAGTGTACCACCAGGTAAAAGCGAAGAGGACAACGAAACAGTAAAAGAAGTAGGTACGCCTCCCACTTTACCAGAGGGTGCCGTTCCGCATTGGGATCTTATCGAGAAGTTCGATATCGTTAATCTTGAACTGGGAACAAAAATAACCGGAGCAGGTTTTCCCGTTTTCAAAGGCAAAGGTGCGAGACTTCAAAGAGGCTTGATAAACTTTTTTCTAGACCAAGCCCGCGAAGCAGGATACACCGAATACATTCCACCATTTATGGTTAACCAGGACAGTGCTTATGCCACTGGACAGTTGCCCGATAAAGATGGTCAGATGTATCACGCCCAAACCGACAATCTGTTTTTAATACCAACCGCCGAAGTTCCGATAACAAATATTTACCGCGACAAAATTTTAAAACAAGAAGACTTTCCAGTAAAAATGTGTGGACACTCTCCCTGCTTCAGACGCGAAGCAGGTTCATACGGCAAAGACGTGCGCGGTCTAAATCGTGTACACCAATTTGAAAAAGTAGAGATTGTGCAAATCGTTGATCCTGCCAAGTCTTATGAAGTGCTCGATGAAATGGTAGCTTACGTAGAAAGCCTTTTAAGTAAACTAAACCTTCACTACCGCGTCTTGCGTTTGTGCGGAGGAGATACGAGTTTTGCTTCTGCCCTAACCTTCGATTTTGAAGTTTACTCCGCTGCCCAAGAAAAGTGGTTGGAAGTAAGTTCAGTTTCCAACTTTGAAACCTTTCAAAGCAACCGTATGAAAACGCGTTTTAAAAATGCCGACGGCAAGTCGACATTGGTTCATACACTTAATGGAAGCGCCTTGGCCTTACCGAGAATTTTCGCATCAATTCTCGAAAACAATCAGCAAGCAGATGGCAGTGTTTTATTGCCAGAAGTTTTGCATTCCTATTTAGGATTTTCTAGTATTTCTTAATTATTTTTTGGGCGTGCCCCTTTTCAGCCAGTCCAGTTTGGCTGCGCCAAAATGGGAATGGCTGAAAAGGGTCGCTATGTTCCGTAGCTCCGCGTTCGCTCCGGTCTTGTGCTTGTGGCTGCAAAGCATTTGCTTCTACCGCAAGCGGTAAGCAAATACTACAGCCACAAACAAGACT